>CBFIHK010000061.1:0-11831 GCA_965662305.1 Luminiphilus sp. | reverse complement strand
AGGCGCTGAGTCTTGGCTCAGTGTCTCAGATTGTAATGCCACAGGATTTACGCGGGGTCATCGCCAAGCATCTCATGTTCTGCTTACGCCATTACAAGCCTGAACCCATGAGCGGCGTTCAGCGCGAATTCCACTAAAAATCAGCGAGTTAAGTTGGAGTTTTACTGTGTCAAATGAACACTATTTACATAATCCGCTGATTCACCAAGACCGTTGTCTTGGCGGCAGCGATAGCAGCTGGATTAGCCAGTTTGATTGCACCCACATCAAGCCCCTTATCATTTGCCGTGGCCCTATTCGCAAAGAGGCGATGGATGTCTTCGACGAAATGGGCATGAACAACTACGGTATTCTGCTTTCAGAGAAGGATTCGATTGTTTACCCGAGGGCAATTGCCCCGGAGCTTAGGACAATCACAGACCCATCGCGCGTACACAGGGTGAGCGACTACTCAGGGGTTGATAAAGCAGACCGAGAGGCGCGTATTCAGGAGATCATCCAAATTGCCCACGATAACGGGTACAACGCGATCTTCGCCGGTTACGGCTTCATGGCAGAAGACGAGACTATGGTCGCTTCAATGGAGAATGCCGGCCTCAACTTTATCGGACCGTGCTCACGCACCGTGCGGCAAGCGGGTCTCAAAGACGAAGCAAAACGTACGGCGCTCAAAGCGGGTGTCTCGGTAACGCCAGGCGTCGACAACGCAACAGCGCTTACTTTGCTTAAGAAATACCCCACAGCTGAAGCGCTCGCAGCCTTCTGTAAGGAGCAAGGCTTTAATGGTGTAGACCTCGCTGGCGACGACCTAGAAGAGCTTGCAGACCGTGTTCTAAACGCGTCCTACAAGTCGGGCGTTGATATCTACTCAATCGATGAGCTTATCGAAACGCTGCAAGAAGCCGTTGAGGGTATGAATGAAAAGTACCCCAATAACCGCGTACGTCTCAAAGCAATCGGTGGTGGCGGTGGTAAAGGCCAACGCATTGTTGAGCGTGGCGACGCTTCGCGCACGGGTGAGTTAGTCAAAGAGATTTTGCAGGAGGTGAAAGCCTCCGGCGTGGGTGACAACAAGAACGTTCTTGTTGAACTCAACATCGAATCGACTCGACACCAAGAAATTCAGGTAATCGGTAACGGCGACTGGTGTATGACGCTGGGCGGTCGTGATTGTTCTCTGCAAATGCACGAACAAAAACTTTTGGAAGTATCGGTTACTCGCGAATCACTGCTAGAGGCAGCAGAGGAGGCCGCAGCGGTCGGGCTGACGACTGAGGCGGAAGTGCTGAAAGCTGACGTAGTGACGCTGGATACGATGGAAGAGGAAGCCTCCAGATTTGGCGCCGCGGTTGGCCTGGATTCGGTCTCGACCTTCGAGTGTATCGTTGACACGGACAGTCACTTCTTTATGGAGATGAACACACGGATTCAGGTGGAACATCGTGTTTCTGAGCTCTGCTATGCGCTGAGGTTTAGTAATCCAGACGATGCCAGCCAGAACTTTGTTGTGAACTCCTTGGTGGAGGCGATGGTGTTGCTTGCAGCACACGGCCCGAAGTTGCCTAAACCGGAGCGCGTTTTACGTAACAACGACAGCCTAGAGGCCCGGATGAACGCAACCAATGACGCGATGCAGCCACATGCGGGTGGACAGATTGAGCATTGGTCGGATGCGGTTGAGGGTGAGATTCGTGACGATCAGGGTATCTGTGTCCACAACCCCGATACTGATGTATTCATGAAATACACCTTGGCGGGCGCCTACGATTCAAACATCGCGCTGATCCTTAGCGTTGGTGATTCTCGCGAAACATCGTACGAGAGGATGGCGGAAATACTCAGAGTCACTACCTTGCGTGGGCGAGACTTGAGTACCAACCTCAACTTCCATTACGGCTTGGTACATTGGTTCTTGAACCGCACGGTACACGCTCGGCCAACGACGAAGTTCATTGTCCCATACCTAACCGCAGTTGGTGAGCTTGCTGCAGGCGCTCAAAAGATTGACCTTGAGGCGGCTTGGAAGGCTTATACCAAGGGCTACGGAAAGGACGCCAGTGCTGTCTTGGAGGCGAAGAAAACGTTAATCCTGCGGCCACTTCAGCAGCTCTTAGATTGTCCGCACACGCTGTCAGGCTGGTTGAGCGCCAACAAGGATGCATTTACGACTGATGGCGGAAAGACCGCGTTTGCCGAGAATCCGGTTGACGTGCTGACAGACACTTACCATTTCCTCAATCTAGACAACGAGGGCAGAGCCGCTGCCTCAGAGCAAATTTGGTCGCACGATGCGAAGATGCTCGATACGGCTGACGCGTTCTACCTCGACGCAATCAACGAGTTAGATGTCGATGCGTGGGCTGATCTGTGTGCGAAGCTTGAAGGCGATGCGCCTGCCAGTATGGATGCGGACACATGGGCTGCGATTCAGGGTGCTCATCAAGGGCATCAGGCGGGTTTGTCGTTGCTCTTGTTGCTGCCTGCACTCGCCCAGCAAACAGGCTTTTATGAGCTTGAGGTGAACTCCGACCTCAGCATATTTATTCCAGAGCGTCTGTTGGACGACGACCATCAGTATGCAATGGCGAAAGCGCTAGCACCGCCGCCTGTGGCAAACGCAGACGAAATCGTCGCCACAAGCGGCGGTATGTTTTACGGCCGTGAGGCGCCGGGCGAGCCACTCTATGTGGAAGCTGGGTCGAGCTTTAATACGGGTGACCCACTGTTCATTGTTGAGGTCATGAAGATGTTCAACAAAGTGAACGCTCCGTTCGATGGTGTTGTTGACGAGGTGTTGGTGAAAGGCGATGGCGTCATCATTAAGAAAGGCCAGCCTATTTTTAAAGTGACACCGAACGAGCGCCCAGAAGTCTTATCAGAGAGCGAGATTCGCGAGCGGCGTGCCGCGAGCACTGCTGTCCTGATGGACGCGATCGCGTAACGAGGAAGATACAATGATTACTGGCTTGGATCACATAGCGATCGCCGTGCCTGATTTAGAGGCGGCTATCGAGCGTTTCATGACTGACTTTCAGCTCGATTATGAGGGTACGGAACCGGTAGAGGCCGCGAAGACTTCTACAGCTTTCTTTCCCTTGCCGCCCTCGAGCATTGAGCTTGTACACCCGCTGCGTGGTGAGGGCCCTATCGCGAAATACCTCGAAAAACGTGGAGGCGGCATTCATCACCTTTGCTTCCGAACGAACGATATCGACGCCGACGTTGAGCGTTTGAAAGCGAAGGGCTATCAGTTCCTGAGTGACGCACCAACGCCAGGCGCACACGGCGCGCGCGTTATCTTTATTCACCCGAAGAGCTGTGACGGTGTTCTTGTCGAACTCTCGCAGCCGCAGGAAGAGCATTAATGTCGATTTATGATCCCAGCAAGGCCAACAAGCAAAATTGGGCGTCGCTCGTAGAAAAGCAGAGCAAGGGCCTCACTCCGGACGAATTCACTTGGTTCACACCCGAGGATATTCCTATGAAGGTCCTTTACACCGCGGAGGACACGGCTGAACTGCCCTACACGGATACGATGCCGGGCATGAGCCCATACATTCGTGGGCCACAGGCAACGATGTATGCAGGTCGACGTTGGACGATTCGGCAGTATGCGGGCTTCTCAACGGCAGAAGAGAGCAACGCGTTCTATCGTAAGGCCTTGGCTGCAGGCGGGCAGGGTGTGTCGGTTGCCTTTGACCTCGCGACACACCGAGGTTACGACTCAGACCACCCCCGTGTAGCAGGTGATGTTGGTAAAGCGGGAGTTGCGGTTGATTCTGTCGAGGACATGAAGGTGCTATTCGACGGCATTCCACTCGACAAAGTGTCAGTCTCGATGACGATGAACGGCGCGGTTCTACCTGTTCTCGCGGGTTATATCGTTGCCGCCGAGGAGCAGGGGGTTGGTCCAGAGGCGCTGGCTGGCACCATTCAGAACGATATTCTCAAAGAGTTCATGGTGCGCAATACTTATATCTACCCACCATCACCCAGCATGCGCATTATTGGCGATATCATTGCGTACTGCTCCAAGAATATGCCGCGGTTCAACACCATATCGATTTCTGGGTATCACATGCAGGAAGCAGGCGCGAACGCGGCTCTTGAGCTTGCTTACACGCTAGCCGACGGTAAGGAATATATCCGTACTGCTATCTCAGCAGGACTAAATATCGACGATTTCGCACCCAGACTGTCGTTCTTCTGGGGCATCGGCATGAACTTTTATATGGAAATCGCCAAGATGCGTGCTGCGCGACTTTTGTGGGCGGAGATCGTTGGCGAGTTTTCCCCGAGTAATCCGAAAAGTTCGATGTTGAGAACGCACTGCCAGACCTCCGGTTGGTCGCTGACAGAGCAGGATCCTTACAACAATATTGTGCGAACAACTATCGAGGCGATGGCGGCCGTATTTGGCGGTACGCAAAGCCTTCACACGAACGCACTCGACGAAGCGATTGCTTTACCCTCAGATTTCGCAGCAAGAATTGCACGAAATACACAGTTAGTCTTACAAGAAGAGACAGGTATAAGCCAGGTGGTCGATCCTTGGGGTGGCTCCTACATGATGGAGTCATTAACTAACGAGATTGCCGAGAAAGCCCGAGCGCTTATTGCAGAGGTAGAGGACGCTGGCGGTATGGCCCAGGCAATCGAAACGGGCTTGCCAAAGCTACGGATTGAGGAAGCCGCAGCCAAGAAACAAGCGCGTATCGACCGTGGCGAAGACGTCATCGTAGGCGTAAATAAATACCAAATCGATGAGCAGGATGAGGTAGATATCCTCGAGGTCGATAATGATGCAGTACGTGACTCTCAAATCGCGCGTCTCAAGCAGATCCGTGATGCGCGCGATACCGCAGCGGTCACTGCGTGTCTCGAGGCACTTTCAGTGGCCGCAGACACGGGTGAGGGCAACCTTCTCGAGCTTTCGGTGAACGCCACACGACACCGTGCTACGGTAGGTGAGATATCCGATGCTCTAGAAAAGCATTTCGGCCGTTTCGTTGCGAGCGCACAAACAGTATCGGGTGTGTATGGTGCAGCTTACGAACAGGATGAAGACTGGAAGCAAATTGCTATGGACATCGAGAGCTTTGTTGCGCAGCACGGCAGACGTCCTCGCTTACTCGTTGCCAAGATGGGGCAGGACGGTCACGATCGTGGCGCGAAGGTGGTTGCCACGGCTTTTGCTGACGTTGGTTTTGACGTCGATTTGTCGCCGATGTTCTCAACGCCCGAAGAAGTTGCTCGGCAGGCCATTGAGAACGATGTGCATATCGTTGGTGCATCAAGCCTCGCGGCAGGCCACAAAACACTCGTGCCACAGCTGATTGAAGCGCTTAAAGCCGAAGGTGCGGACGATATTGTTGTAATCGCAGGGGGCGTTATACCTCAGCAGGATTACCAATACCTGTACGACGCCGGGGTGACGCTAATATTCGGTCCGGGGACGCCAATCCCTGAAGCCGCACGAAAGGTCCTCGATGCCGTCAACGCTAATAGCTGAAAACGTACTGTCGGGTAATCGTCGAGCGCTTGCTAAGGCGATTACCCTAGTAGAAAGCTCACGCCCAGAGGATCGTGAGGCCTCGCAGGATCTGCTCAATCAATTATTGCCTCATACCGGAAGGAGCCTACGTGTCGGTATAACAGGCGTTCCCGGTGTCGGTAAATCGACGTTCATCGAGGCCTTTGGGCAGCATCTCATATCGGAAGGCCATAAAGTGGCTGTGCTGGCCGTCGATCCCAGCTCGCCCATGGCGGGTGGCTCCATTTTGGGTGATAAAACGCGTATGGAGCTCTTGTCTCGTGACCCCAATGCCTTCATTCGACCCTCGCCAGCGGGTAGAGCGCTGGGTGGCGTGGCGCTCAAAACGCGGGAGTCCATGTTGTTGTGTGAGGCCGCAGGCTTCGACGTGGTGCTCGTTGAGACGGTTGGCGTGGGTCAGTCGGAGCATCAAGTTTCGAGTATGGTCGATTTCTTCTTAATGCTATTGCTCCCCGGTGGGGGTGATGAGCTTCAAGGCATAAAGAAGGGCATCTTGGAACTCGCCGATGCCATCATGATCAACAAAGCCGATGGCGAGAGCGCGAGCTTAGCGCGCAAGACCAAACTGCATTACCAGAGCGCCATGTCGTTATTGGCAAGTAACGACTTTTGGAAGCCGGAGGTGCATACCTGCTCAGCACTTGAGCACGATGGCATTGCTGATTGCTGGTCGATGATGAAGCGTTATAAGCAGGAGGCCACTGAGCGCGGTACGCTCTCTCAGAGTCGTGCTCAGCAGAACCTGCAGTGGATGACGCAACTCATGGATGAAATGCTGCGTCAGCAACTAACGGACAATGCCGCCATTCGTGAGTCGCTGCCTGCTATCAAAGAGCAGGTTAGTGCAGGTACGCTGACCCCCGTTAGTGCCGCCATGAATGTCATCAGTATGTTGAGCGAGCACCATTAGCCACATGCGTTTTTTGGCCTTGGATAAGTTGATTAATCTCGAGGAAGGCTACCGAAGACGCTTCAAAATTGATTCTCTCGATCTCATTCTTGCAAAGGAAGGCGACGATATTTTCGCGTTTGGTGCAGTGTGTCCGCACCAGGAGCAGTCGTTGGATGAGGCGTCGATTGAAAATCAGGTAGTGACCTGTCCTCGCCACGGCTTTGGTTTCTCACTTAGCTCTGGTGCACACGTCGAGGGATTTTGCCCATCACTGCCCATCTATGAAGTGCATTTCGAGGGCAACGAGGTTGGGATCATACTCAGGCATTAATGTGTATCAATGTGTGTCGTTGAGGAACCGCTCCTCAAGGAATCCGAGTGACCACCATTGCTTGATAATATCGACCTGGTCATCGTCCAGCTTACTTACGTCAACGAATTCGCCCCCACAGATAGCGCACAATAATGGCTCATCTTCCAGGCGTAATTCGTAGCGCTCGCCGCCTAAGTAAGCATAAATTTGGTCGCTATCCTCCCTCCAAAGCAATCTTTGACTGGGATTGAGTTCAACAAAGTTTGCTATCGGCTCGTCAGTTGGATCGGGCTGCTGGCTAAGATCTGACAATAACTCCGCATACCAATCATCAGTCTCCAGAGCCCTTAGTGCGTTAAAAACAGCCTGCCGCGCATTATAAGCATGCGTACTGAGGATTTCGCCTGGCCTAGGCTGGATTTTCATTGAGTCCCCGTCTTCGAGTAGAAGCTCATCCTCGAGTCGATCGATGACCGTGTCGGATAAGCGAGCGATGAGATCGGTTACCCTCGGGGCTCGAAAGCCCAAAGAATAGGTCATGCTCTCACCAACGGCTTCTCCCCAGTGTGCAAAGCCAGGTGGCACATAGAGAACATCGCCGGGTTGAAGCAAGAATGTCTCAATGGGCTCGAACTCATCAATCAATCTTAGATCGCTTTCGCTAACGGTGGGCGTGTTTGCGTCGCATTTTGGGCCAATTTTCCAGCGTCTTTGCCCCGCACCCTGCAGTAAAAAAACATCGTATTGATCGAAGTGCGGACCCACGCCAGCACCGTCTGTGGCGTAGCTGACCATAATGTCATCGAAGCGCCACTGTGGAAGGAAATCGACGCAACCTCGGAGTGCCATAACCTCAGGAAACCATTCATCGACCCGCTGGACTAAAAGGCTCCAGTGTCCTTTGCGTTGAAAGTCACGCTCGGTGAACGGTCCATGCTCAAGCGACCAAGCCCCGTCTTCTAAACAAACGATGCGAGAATCAGCCTCGGGCTCCATAGCGAGCCCACCTAACTCCTCAGGTGTAATGGGAGATTGAAACCCCGGTATGGCGCCTCGGATGAGCATGGGTTTTTTCTGCCAGCAGTCGACCAGAAAAGCTTGCGTGTCGAACTCAAAGCGCGGGGAGATCAACAATCAATCCAACCAGTTACTGGTGAGTGTCTCTGCCATACCGACGTAGGTTGCCGGTGTCAGTGCCTGGAGCTCAGCAATCACCGTCTCAGGAAGGTCAAGCGTAGCAACGAATTCTTGGAGAATTTCCTTGGTAATGGCCTGCCCGCGCGTTAGTGCCTTGAGCTTTTCATAGGGCTCGGGAATGCCGTAGCGACGCATCACTGTTTGGATAGGTTCAGCGAGGACTTCCCAGCTGTTGTCGAGGTCTTCCGCCAACTTCGCTGCATTGACCTCCAGCTTGCTGATGCCTTTTAGTGTCGACGTGTAGGCGAGCAACGAATACCCGAACCCAACGCCCATGTTTCGCAGCACAGTACTATCGGTAAGATCACGCTGCCAACGACTGACAGGCAGTTTCTCAGCAAGGTGGGCAAGGACAGCGTTAGCAAGACCGAGGTTACCCTCAGAGTTCTCGAAGTCGATAGGATTGACTTTGTGCGGCATGGTTGATGAGCCAATCTCGCCAGCGATAGTCTTTTGCTTGAAGTAACCGAGTGAGATGTAGCTCCAGATATCCCGGTCAAAGTCGATCAAAATTGTGTTAAAGCGCATCATCGCCTGAAACAGCTCAGCCATATAATCATGTGGCTCGATTTGCGTTGTCATGGGGTTCCAAGTGAGACCTAATGACTCCACAAAATCGCGCGAAATCCGTTCCCAATCGAGTGTGGGGTAGGCGCTGAGATGCGCGTTAAAGTTACCCACGGCGCCATTGAACTTACCCAGAGGCTTTACAGATTCAACAGCCTCTAGTTGCCGTTTCAGTCGGACAGCCACATTTGCCATTTCTTTGCCCAATGTCGTCGGGCTAGCTGTCTGGCCATGGGTTCGGCTCAGCATAGGTAGCTGGGCATGCTCGCGGGCGAGTGTTTCGATGCCTGAAATAATGGCGCGCATCTCGCTCGAAATGACAGGAACACCATCGCGGAGCATGAGGGCGTGCGATAGGTTGTTTATGTCTTCGCTAGTACACGCGAAGTGGACAAATTCACTTGCCGCTGCGAGTTCGGGGTCGAATGAAATAGCGTCTTTGAGAAAATACTCAATGGCTTTTACATCGTGGTTAGTGGTCTTTTCAATGTCTTTAACCTGTGCAGCACCATCGATGTCAAAACGCTCCAAAACAGCTAGCAAATTTGACTCGGAGTCGTCACTAAACTTTGGTACTTCAGCAACCGCCTCAAGCGACGACAAAGTCTTTAACCATTGAACTTCGACTTCGAGTCTACGAGCGATCAGTCCGTGCTCGCTGAAGATACTTCTTAATGGGTCAAGTTTACTGGCGTACCGTCCATCAAGGGGTGATAGAGCGGTGGCGGTTTGATAGGTCATATTACGGCTCCGTGGTGGCGCCGTTACTTTATCACGCGACCGACTAGTGGAGGGAGTCATTCCCCTCAATCGGGGACAACTCTTGGCTTAAGGACTCTGCAACCGATACGAGTTGCCGATTGCGCAGAATGAAATGTCGCTGTCGACCGCCAAGCTGTTGCCATAAGTGTGCGGATCGTAAGCCGGCTAACAGCAGTGTTCGCACTAAATCGGCATTTTTCGTTTCCTGGAGATGCTGCACACTGCCTTTGACTTTGATGCGGTAGGGTAGGTGACTAATCGTATCCTGGTAGATCGAGCTTATACTCGCAGCAAGCTCGACTGCATCGTCGCTGAAGTGTTGCGCCTTGAAGTTCACATGTCCCAAACGGGTTCCAACGATGTCTTGCAGATCTGAGCGTTTACGGAATTGAGATTCAAGTTTGAATAAGCCCCGAATGTACACGCCCATGGCGATATTATCTTCGTTAGACGCATCCGTGAGCATATCCTTCACGCAGCGCAGACCCAGCTTAACGCCCTGAATGTTGCCAAAAACAGCCTCCACAGTAGGCACGTCAAACGCAAACAAGGATCGCAACGAAGCTTCGAAAAACGCACTGGGAAAGGTGCCCGTTTTGGCGACCTGATCTACCATTCTTGCGGCTTGGGCGACGCCGGCTAATGCAATGACTTGCTCCTCAAAGTTTGATCGTTCGCTCATTGCCAACCACCGTTTAAGCGCTCTGAGACGCTCTCGATAACACCGCCACCCAGACATACCTCGCCTTGATACAGTACTAACGATTGCCCCGGGGTAATTGCGCGCTGGGGGGCATCGAAATGAACCACGCAACCGTTACCCTGACGAGACACCTGACAAGCTTGATCAGCCTGTCGATACCTGACTTTTGCGTTGCACTTAAAGGGCACCTCAGGTGCTGCGCCGCTTATCCAGAAAAGGTCTCCCGTATGTAGAGTGGAGGCGAAAAGTGCAGGGTTGTCATTACCTTGGCAGACCCATAGCGTATTGGTTTCTACTTCTTTGTCTACGACATACCAAGGGGCTTCCGAGGCGTTTTTAAGCCCGCCAATACCCAATCCCTGACGCTGACCAATGGTGTGGTACATCAGTCCCTGATGCTCTCCTATGATGGCACCGTCGACACTTTTAATCGGGCCCGGGTTTTTCTTTAGGTATTGCGCTAGAAAATCAGAGAAGCGTCTCTCACCGATAAAGCAGATTCCGGTGCTGTCTTTTTTGGTGGCTGTGCCAAAGTTATGCTCCTTAGCGATCGAACGGACTTCGGTTTTTTCGAGTTCACCGATTGGAAACACTGTGTCTTGCAGCGCCGTATGCTCTACCTGGTGTAGAAAATAGCTTTGGTCTTTACCTGCATCACGACCTTTGACAAGTGTGGCTTTATCGTCACGTGTGCCAGTCTGGACGTAATGACCCGTGGCAATTTTGTCTGCGCCCAGTGCTTTGGCATAGTCGAGAAAGGCACGGAACTTGATTTCTTTGTTGCAGAGAATATCGGGGTTGGGAGTGCGCCCCGCACCATACTCTTGAAGGAAATGCTCGAAGACGTTGTCCCAATATTCTGCCGCGAAGTTGGCAGCATGCAGCTTTATACCCAACGCGTCAGCGACGCCCTGAGCGTCGGCTAAATCCTCTTTCGCGGTACAGTATTCTGTGCCGTCATCCTCATCCCAGTTCTTCATGAACAGGCCCTCGACCGAGTAGCCTTGCTGCTTCAGCAACAACGCTGATACGGAAGAATCCACACCGCCCGACATGCCGACGATGACTTTTGTAGCGTTGTTATAGCTCATAGGTAGCGAACAAGACTTAAGGGCACAGCGCTATTCTCTAAATACTGATCGACGATGTCGAGTACTACGGCGTGTCTGAGATCGGTTGATGACGCTGCAATCTCATCGCGGGTAAGCCAATGGGTATCCAAGATACTGCTGTCTCGCGTTGCAGCATCACAAAATTTGAGAGGCTCTGCCGTGAAGCTATGACGAAGATAGCAAACCCCATTTGCCCCGTTGACTATTGTGACGCCCAGGTAGCCTGTGAGCGCTACCTCCCAACAGGTTTCCTCCAAGGTCTCGCGGATAGCAGCCTCATTCAAACTCTCGTTGGGCTCCAGGTGACCGGCGGGTTGATTGAGAACGCGTCTGCCTTGGCTGAACTCCTCAACAAGTAGGAACTTGCCATCGTGTTCTACAACTGTCGCAACCGTCGCGTGGGGGGTAAATCGATTGTCAGTCACTGTCAGTCCTTCGGTTGCGTCGCTTTTAAACATTATCTAACGAGTGTGCCATTGTCGAAGCAGAGTTATCTCTTTTTCTTATTAACAGCAGATCGCGACCGAGAGAGTATTTTGCGTTTGTCAGTAGCCCCGGTCACGCTAGTTCGTCGGCCACTGGCGGTTTCTTTGTGGAAGCCTGAATTATTAACTGTGGGGTCAACGTAGATGTGCTCGCCAGGCGCAAGATCGCCGAGTGAGTAGGGGCCGATACTCCTTCGGATTAAACGCAAGGTCGGGAACCCAACCGCTGCTGTCATTCGGCGAAAA
>CBFIHK010000060.1:0-12093 GCA_965662305.1 Luminiphilus sp. | reverse complement strand
CGTCTGGCTGTCAGTCGTGGATCACGTTTTGTTGAAGACGGGTTTTCGTTTCTCGAGAAACGCCATCATACCCTCTTGGGAGTCAGGTGTGCCCAAGGTCTCAGCTACTGCCCGTTTTTCGTCTTCGATTGATTTGGCCAAGGTTTTGGTTTGATAACCCACCACCGTGTCGAGCACGCCCTTCACCGCGAGTCGTGGCTGCGCCGCAAGTTCCTCGCCCAGCGCTTGTGCGCGCGCTTTGAGCTGATCCAACGGCACAACCTCGGTGACTAAGCCGATTCGTAAGGCTTCATGACCGTCGATCTTTCGTGCCCTGAGAATCATATCCAGCGCATGTTGCTGACCTACGACGCGTGGCAGTCTCGCGGAGCCTCCCCAAGCGGGAACACTGCCGAGGTCCATCTCAGGTAGGCCGATCTTGGCGCCTTCGCTGGCTGCGATTCTGAAATGACAGGCGAGAGGTAGCTCCAGACCGGCTCCTAGGCAAAAACCGAAAAACGTCGCAATCGCAGGTGTACCACCCTGCTCGATCATGTCTAAAACGCGATGACGCTGCGCAAAGAACGCTTCCGGGCCTCCCGCGCGCTTAATTCCCTCGGGCAATTGTTTGAGGTTCATACCTGCAGAAAAGTGGGCCAGACCCTCGGCGGTAAAAACCATTGCGCGAATGCTCGTATCAGCAAGCACATCGGGAAGTTGTTCTTCTAGGCGATCGATGTAATCAACTGGCATGAGATTGAAGGGGGCGTCGTTGACACTAAACGTGGCGACGTTGTTGCTAACTGAAAATAGATAGGGATCACTCATAGCTCGACCTGTCTTATAGATTTTCTTTGTGGGCTGCGGGCCTCGTTAGCCCTATTTCTTGAAAGTCTGTGACCAATCGCATCCTCCTGCCAGCTATTCCATGCCGTTATCTTCAACTCGACCTCACACGCTATCAGCAACCCCTATCAGCCAGCGACGCCGGCATTTAGCGCTGCGCAAGTGAGGCTAACTCATGGAATCAGTCATCAAGCCATTTATACATGACAAATGCGTCAACAAATCCCTGTGAAGGATGATTAAATGCCTTGGGTAATCTGCCGACTATCTCGAAACCCAATTTCTGCCATAGCGATACTGCGACCTCATTGCTCGAGGCGACAAAGTTGAACTGCATGGCTTGATAGCCCATCTCGCGGGCAACGACTTGGGAGTGCTCGCACATTCGACGCGCTAAGCCTTTACCTCTCGCTTCGCCAGAGACCATGTACCCGCAATTACAGACATGCTGCCCAGGTCCGTCGTGGTTTGTCTTTAAATAGTAGGTCCCTAGAATTTCACCATCTTCCTCGAACACGAAAGTTCGATCGGGCTTTTTCATCCACAAACGCTCGGCAGTCGCGATATCGGTGTCTACCGGATAGGCGTAGGTGTCCCCAGCCTTCGTGATTTCGCTGAAGATTGGCCAGATGCGGGGCCAGTCAGCCGCTCTTGCCTCGCGGATCATGACTAGAAGATGGTGTAGATAAAGGGCGCCAAAGCCGAGCCCTGTGTCATAACAACCAAGACACCGAGTAGTAACATGATGCCGATGATCGGAGCCATCCAGAGCTTTTTGCGCTCTAGCATGAATCCCCATAGGTCTTTTAATAGGTCAAGCATTAATAGGGTCTCTCAAAATGGTCTTTTGGTCGCCTGGTGCTATTCACGCGATAGCTACTCATCTTTTCGTTGTACGTTCGACGCGCTAATGCGTCTCGACCCGCTATCCGCATGAGCAAGGCCACCGGTGCAAAGACACCATAATAGAGCAGGAACATAATGATTCGGGTATTAACAAAGCCTGCAATGAGGCCGAATCGCATCCAAATACGATAAATAGGCGCAAGACCTTGGGGCCAAACTATGGCGAGAGTCGTCATCACGCCTCCGACTGACCAGGGCCAAGCCGGCCAACGCGCATCAAAAAGCCAAGGCAATGTGATTCCGAACAGCGCTACGAGGATAAGGCTGAACAACACGCCAAACTGGCGAAGCTCTCTCGACGTAACTTTGTCAGTTTTTTCTTTACTCATAAGGCATATCTGTCATTTCAAGTTCTTTCGGTGTCGCCAAATTCGCGGGTCTCTTGCTATGGCTATTTACCTCACACTTTTTTGAGGCGCTGTTCATGTCGCTAGGTTTCCGAGCTTCAATTGCGGCACTCATTGCGGCCTCAGTCCAACTGGAACTCATCCTGCCACTCGTCGTCATATTTCCGGGCAGGTTGTTCATGTTTCAAAAGGAGTGCGTTTCCTAGGACTAACACATCCATTTCAGTGCGCATGAAACAACGGTAAGCGTCTTCTGTTGTGCAGACTATCGGTTCACCACGAACATTGAACGAGGTGTTGATGAGTACCGGACAGTCGGTGCGTTTCTCGAACGCCGATAACAAAGCATGGAAACGGGGGTTGGTCTCTTCATGGACCGTCTGTATGCGTGCCGAGTAATCTACGTGCGTAACGGCCGGTATCGAGGAGCGAGGTACGTTTAGCTTTTCGATGCCAAAAAGCGCTGCCTCGTCCTTTGAAAGAGGAATCCTGTGCTCATCATTCACCTTAGCCACTTTGAGCATGTAGGGACTCTCTTGCTCTCGGCCAAACCATTTAGCGACTGACTCAGCTTTAATAGCCGGCGCGAAGGGCCTGAAGGACTCGCGGTATTTGATTTTCAGGTTCATTACCGATTGCATTTTCGGCGACCGAGCATCGCCTATAATCGATCGGGCACCCAGTGCTCTCGGGCCAAATTCCATTCGCCCATTGAACCAACCAACAACGTTTTCATCCGTTAAAAGATCCGCCACGGTGTTCACGAGGTCTTGATCATTGAGTTTATGGAAAGGTGCGTCCATTGACTCAAGAAAAGACTCGATCTCAAGTTGGTTGGCCTTTGGTCCGAGATAGCTGCCTCGCATGAGATCGACATTGGGCTTACAGGTTCGTGGCTTTTCAAGATACTCATGCCACGTGGCCAATGCGGCGCCGAGTGCACCACCCGCATCACCTGCCGCAGGTTGGATCCAGGTTGAGCTAAACGGACCCTCTTCATCAAGCCGCCCATTGGCGACGCAGTTGAGCGCAACCCCACCTGCGAGGCATAGGTAATCGACATCCAACTCACTGTGAATCGTCTTGGCTATTTTTAGGACAATTTCTTCGGTTACGACTTGGATCGAAGCCGCGATATCCATCTCTCGTTGTGTCAGCTCTGATTCAGGTTGGCGCGGAGGACCGCCAAAAAGTCGATCGAAGCGTGAGTTGGTCATCGTAAGACCGGTCGCATAGTTGAAGTAGCGCATGTCGAGGCGAAATGTACCATCGGGCTTAATGTCGATGAGGTGCTGTTTGATGAGATCGACATACCTTGGCTCCCCGTAGGGCGCGAGTCCCATCAACTTGTATTCGCCCGAGTTCACTTTGAAGCCTGTGTAGTAAGTGAACGCCGAATACAGCAGACCTAATGAGTGCGGGAATCTGATTTCCCATTGTGGGATCAGAGTATTTCCATCACCCAACCAAACCGAGCTTGTTGCCCATTCACCAACCCCATCAAGGCACAAGACCGCCGCTCTGCTGTAGGGACTGGCGAAGAATGCCGACGCAGCGTGTGCGCCATGGTGCTCGTGGAATAGCAGCTGTGGGAGGGAGTCGGTTGCGAGGCCAGACAATGCGGCAAGCTCTCGCTTGAGTGTCACCTTGAGGAACAACTTTTCTTTCAGCCAGACCGGTATGGCCATGACAAAGGAGCGAAACCCACTCGGTGCGTAGCCAAGATAGGTCTCTAACAGCCTCTCGAATTTAACCAAAGGCTTATCGTAGAACGTAATATAGTCGATATCAGAAAGCGTCAGACCCGCTTCATGCAGGCAATATTCAATCGCTTTAGTGGGAAACGCGGCGTCGTGTTTCTTGCGGGTGAAGCGTTCTTCCTGCGCTGCAGCGACAATCTCCCCGTCAACGAGGACCACGGCAGCACTGTCATGATAAAAGGCAGAGAGGCCTAGAATGTTGATTGACGTACTCATTACCTTTACTGTCGAGCGCCTTTGAGAAGATTGGTTATCTTTATCAATGTTTCAGCAACACTTTGGGAGTTGCATCGCGTGTCACAAATTAAGAACACTCTTTTTACCACAATAACGGTTGTCGTTATCCCGTTGCTATTTTTTGTCCTGCTTGAGGGCATTCTCCGTTTTGCGGGGGTTGGCACTCATTACGATTACTTTAACGAGATCGACATCAACGATGAGGTTTATTTTCAAGAGAACATTAATTTCGCAGATCAGTTTTATCCGCCCTCTTTAAACGTAGGGCCCCTTCAAAACACATTCATAAAAAGGCCTACCGACGATCGACTGCGCGTTTTTGTTTTGGGTGGATCCGCCGCCATGGGGTTTCCGCACAAAAATCACGGGGTCGATCGACTTCTCGCGGCGCAGCTTAATGCCTTATTTCCGGGTAAAGATGTTGAGGTGATTAACACCGCCATGACATCGGTAAACTCTCACGTCGTGCATCAAGTTGCGGAAACCTTGCCGGCTAACTCTGCGGATTTTGCGGTCATTTTGATGGGCAACAATGAGGTGGTGGGACCTTATGGGCCCGGCACGTTTAATCAAAATTTTCTTTCAAGTCTTACTGCTATTAGAACGCTTCAGGCGCTGAAAAGAACACGCCTATGGCAATGGCTCGATAATGCATTCCAAGAGGTGCAAGCCAACGATGCCAAGGCTGATCTCGAGTGGCAAGGTATGCAAATGTTCGTGGAAAATGGGGTGGCTGAGAGTGACCCTCGTATGGATGACGTCTACGAGCACTTTGATGCCAACCTAAGAGATATCATTGACGTTTTGTCCGACAAAGGTATGCATGTCGTACTCTCGACCGTGCCCGTTAATCTCCGCCACTCGGCGCCGTTTCTTTCGATAGAGAATGAGTCACTGGCGGTAGAGCAGCGTGAGCAGGTGTCGGAGCTTAGAGAGCGTGCTACGGCACAATCCCGAAATCAAAAGTGGGAAGCGGCCGCAACACTATGGCGAGAGGTCATTGCGCTCGATCCCGGTCACGCCGATAGTCATTTTCAGCTAGCCACAAGCCTCGAGCGACAAGGCGACAATATGGGTGCAAGACGGCACTTTGAACGCGCTTTAGACCTTGATGCGCTGAGGTTCAGAGCCGATACCCATATTAACGCGCGTATCGAGGCAGTGGCCAAAGACTATCCCGATTCTGCGATTAGCTTCGTAGATAGTGCCGACGCATTTGATCGTGCGAGCGCTCCCTTGGCGCCCGGCTGGGAGTCCCTCGTAGAGCACGTGCATTATACGTTCGCAGGAAACGACATTTTGGCTCGGGTCTTCGCGCGAGCCATTGCCACTCACATTGAAGGCGAGAGACCGCAAAGCGTTCTCAATCGCGAGCAAGTTGCAGAGCGCGTGGGTTACCCAAACCACGAAACCATTGAAAATATTCAAAATCTTCAAGGTATGGCTGAGCAGCCACCGTTCCCGGGACAAAGTAATTATCAGGATTATCTAGCCCACATGGCCGTGGAGTTATCCAAGATGAAAGGCCAAGTTGGTGAGCCCAAGGAAGTTGTTCGTCGAAGACAGAAGGTGCTCACTGAGGGAATAGCCGATTGGAAGGTACATTTTGAAATGGCAGCGCTTGCAAAGTATTTGAAGAATAAACAGGCTCAGTACTACCATCTAACGACGCTTAACAAGGTTTATCCGCACAACCGCGAAAGCCAGATGAATCTTGCTACCTTGCTCAGCCAGGACGGCCGTTGGGCTGAAGCTATCCCCGTGCTTGAGCGTTCGTTAAGTTACACGCGTGGGCGAGAGCAGCAAGTGGTAGAAACCTTGGGTTGGCTGGGAACAGCAAAATTACGTGTCGGCGAGAACGAGGAGGCTGTCGCACTTCTTGAGTCAATTCCGCGTGATTATCCGGGACAAATCGGACTCAGCCTTCGCGCCTATGGCAACCTTATCAAGTACGCCGTTGATCTTGGTGATCGGTCTGCAGTTGACCGATATCTTGAGGAATTACAAGCCTATGCTAATCGGCTAAAGGATACTGGGCAGGCCGACAGCTACCCGCTATTAGCACGGCGTATGGCGCAGTTGCTGGCCATGGGCGGCGATAAAGTTGCCGCCAAGCGATGGCAATAGGGCCGCTATTTTTGCCAGTGGCCGAAATTTTCGATTTAATCGATGTGAATGAAGCGATTTATCGAGGGTGCAATGTCGACTGAACTAATTCTTAAAGCGTTAGAGAACGGTGTTCTATGGCTTACGCTCAATAACGAAAAGCAGCGCAATCCGCTGTCGAGTCAGATGCTGTCTACGATGACCTCGACACTCGATGAGGCCTACGATGACGATGCTGTCAGGTGCATTGTTATTTCAGCAAAAGGCCCGGTCTTCTCTGCAGGTTATGACTTAAGTGAAATGGCAAGAGGCGAGGACGAAACCAAAGACGAGTGGCGACCGAGAGTCCTGTGGGTTCTTGAGGCTTGCGCGACGATGATGCAGCGCATTGTTCACGGGCCAAAGGCGGTGATTGCTTGCGTTCAGGGAACTGCCACAGCGGCGGGGTGTCAACTTGTCTCAGCCTGCGATATGGCGGTTGCGTCTAGTGACTCACGATTCTGCACACCGGGGGTGAACCTAGGGGCCTTCTGCACGACGCCACTTGTCGGTATTGGCCGTAATCTGTCTCGTAAGCATGCCCTGGAGATGGCACTGACGGGCGAGTTTTTTGATGCGTGCGATGCAGAGCGATTTGGACTTATCAATCGTCAGGTACCAGCAGATGAGGTGGTTACAGAAACACGAAAGCTTGCAGAGCGTATAGCAACGAGGTCTCCTCAAAGCATTCGTGATGGTAAAACAGCCTTTTATACGCAGATAGAAATGCCACTTAACGAAGCCTTTGAACACGCGAATCAGGTCATGGTCGATGCCATGACATCGGATGAATCACGACGTGGTGTGAAGGCTTTCTTTGAGAAGCGCGCCCCCGACTGGCGCTAATCCCTTGCTTATCGACAATGACGAGTCGTTAGCGGCCCTTTTTAGGCGGGTTAAAACCATTGCGCTGGTGGGTGCGAGTCACAGGCCCGAGCGACCGAGCTACAAAGTTCTAGAGTTTCTTTTGGCGGAGGGTTTTCAGGTTACGCCCGTGAATCCGGGTCTTGCGGGCCAGCAGCTGCAGGGCCAAACGGTGGTTGCCTCGCTGTCTGATATTGATCACGCCATTGATATGGTCGATGTTTTTCGAGATGGCAGTGCGCTGCCCACTGTATTGACCGAGACGGTGGGAATTGGTGCGCCTGTCCTATGGACACAGCTCGCGGTACGGCACGCAGATGCTGAGCGAGAAGCGATCGAGCAGGGTCTGGATTTAGTGGTCGATAAATGTCCGCTTCAAGAGCTCCCTCGGCTCCGGAGTAGCGGCCTGATCTAATTGCTGCCGCGTACCCGACACACAGGGAGAGGCCTTTAAGTTATTTATCGCGGAGTAGATCTAGTTGAGGTTGGTAAAGCGAGTAGATCGTCAACGATTTATTGAAGCCCGAAGCCCGAAGCCCGAAGCCCGAAGCCCGAAGCCCGAAGCCCGAAGCCCGAAGCCCAGAATTCATAGCCCATTTGACAAACCGTTCTTGATCGGGCCTTCTCGGGCTTTTCACTTGCGCTGCTTAACGCACTGCCCCATGGAAGAGGCAGCGCGCAAAGATTTCAGTGCCTTATAGACTTGAGCCCTGGGTCTCCTCGAGTTGTGATAGGGACCATAGCGTCAGAATGGCTGCGATCATGATGTAAACCGAGACGAAGAAAATGCCAAAGTCTCGCCATAACAAAACCGCAATCGTAGGCGCCAACGCACCGCCAAGAATCGCACCGATCTGGTACCCCAGTGATGCGCCGGAGTATCGAACCTCAGTGCTAAAGAGCTCTGTAAAGTAGGCAGCCTGCGGACCGTACTGCATGCCGAGGAACAGAAGTCCGACGGTAATGGCGAAGCCGATCAGCATAGGGTTGCCTGTGTCGATTAAGGGGAATAGCGCAAAGCCCCATGCGCCGGTAAGGATAGCGCCCCATTTATAGACACTCTTCCGCCCAATACGGTCAGATAGCCCCGAGAAGTAGAACTGGGTTGGCACCATAATCGCTGCCGCAACCAGCACTGCCATCAGCATCGTATCGCGCGAAAGATTGAGATCGGGCGAGTTGACGCCGTAGGCAATCACGAAGGCAATCAAGATGTAAAAGGTCACCTGCACCGATAAGAAGGCGCCTGCAGCCAACATGATGCGCTTCGGGTATTTGCGAATCGCTTCGACAACGGGAGACCGTTCAACAGTTTCTGCAGGTTTATCGTTTGCAGCTTGAGCCTCGCTCAAGTTCTTGAAGGCTTCGGTATCCTCGATCTTCAGCTGGATATACATCGAAATACCGATGAGCACGATGCTAGCGATAAAGGGCAAGCGCCATCCCCACTCCAGAAACGCTTCTTCGCTCATTGAGCTGCTTACACCGATGAAGGCCAAGTTGGCAAGAATCACACCTATGGGAGCGCCCGCTTGGGCATAGGCCCCGTACCAACCACGCTGATCGGCCGGCGCACTTTCCGTAACCAACAACATGGCGCCACCCCATTGCCCACCGATCGCCAGGCCTTGGATAAAGCGCAGTGCCACTAGCAGTAGCGGTGCCGCAATGCCGATTGATGCGTAGGTAGGTAGGAAGCCAATCAGTGTGGTTGCAACGCCCATCATCATCAGAGCCACCACCAAGGTGCGCTTTCTTCCGATACGGTCGCCAAAGTGACCGAAAATGATGCCGCCCAGCGGACGCGCTAAGAACCCAACGGCCAGCGTGCTAAAGCTAATGATGAGCAGCACCATCGTTGGTAGATCTTGCGGGAAGAACGCTTTTGGGAAAATAACGGCGGCTGCAGTGCCGTAGAGGAAGAAGTCGTACCACTCGATGCTAGTGCCTGCGAGTGACGTCATCGCCACGCGCCGCATATTTTGCTGCTGGTCTTGCCCAGTTGTATCGCTCATTGTCTTGTCTCTTATTTTTTTCTTATTGCCGCTGATTTATTTGCGCCCATCTCCAAGGCCATCAGCAGGATTTTCATGTGCCGTTGAGCACTGTATCTCCATCTAAGCGAGTGTTAGACGTTGGGTCAACACCTATCTTGCTACGCCCTTTGTACGTGTTTCGATTTCGCTTTGAGCCACATATCTGTGCAATCATTGCGCGCAAATCTAAAAATATCGGAAAGCATTAGAGACATTGGTGCTTTTATCGGGGCGAGAGAGAACTATGAATAAGATGGTTGGCGGGGGACACTTCGATAAGTCGTCTACCCTTGAGCGCCAAAGAAGCTATATCAATGGCCGTTATGTGGATGCCGTGAATCCGCAGTTATTTCAAACGATCCATCCGGGAACAGGGCAAGCGATATGTGACGTTGAAGTCGCTGATCAGGCGGTCGTTGATTCGGCTGTCGAAGCAGCAAGACAGGCCTTTGCCAGCTGGTCTCAAACCCCCGCTGCAGAGCGCGGTGCGATCTTGCGTCGCGCAGGCGAGATTCTCCGAGAACGCAATCAAGAGCTCGCCGAGCTGGAAACCTTGGATACGGGTAAGGCGATTCAAGAGACGAGTATCATCGATGTAATCAGTGGCGTCGAAGTGCTCGAATATTACGCGGGCATTGCACAGACCCTGCATGGCTCGCACATTGACCTCCCACCCGAGGCCTTTGCCATCATGCGCCGTGAGCCCCTCGGTGTCTGTACTGCGATCGGTGCTTGGAATTACCCCATACAGATCGCGCTGTGGAAATCAGCTCCGGCCTTGGCCTGCGGTAATACCATGGTGTTCAAACCCTCCGAGGTAACACCACTCACGGCGTTGAAACTGGCTGAGATTTACAGCGAGGCAGGTTTGCCCGATGGCGTCTTTAACGTGGCGCTGGGGATGGGTGAGACGGGTGCTGCTCTGGTGCAGCATCCCGATGTTGCCAAAGTGTCGCTGACGGGGTCGGTACCAACGGGCAAGCGTGTTGCGGCCATGGCCGCCGAGTCCTTAAAGAAGGTCACACTCGAGTTGGGTGGCAAGTCGCCTATTGTGGTGTTTGATGACTGCGACTTTGATAGCGCTGTTAATGCAGCACTGGCCGGAAATTTCTACTCTACGGGTCAGGTGTGCTCTAACGGCACTCGAGTGTTTGTCCACGAGGCTATTTTCGATCGCTTTGTTGCAGAAGTTGTTGAGCGAACTCAGGCCATCAGTGTGGGTGACCCCTTCGATCCTGACATCCAGATGGGGCCCTTGGTCTCTGCGCAGCAGCTGGAGAAGGTAGAAGCGTATCTCGATCAAGCGCGCTCCTCAGATACGGTTGATGTGCTTTGCGGCGGCGAGATTCTAAGCGGTGACGAGCTCAGTGGTGGGTACTTTGTCTCACCTGCCGTGGTGGTGGCACAAACGGATGACCACTCGGTAGTTACAGAAGAGGTGTTTGGGCCTCTTATGACGATTCTCAAGTTTAATGAAGAGTCGGATGTTGTTAATCGCGCCAATGACACGCGATTGGGACTTGCTGCTGCGGTATTCAGCCAGGATTTTGCGCGAGCACATCGCGTAGCCAACGAGCTTCAAGCCGGCATTGTTTGGATTAACGAGTACAACATTACGCCAGCAGAAATCCCCTTCGGCGGTTACAAAGAGTCGGGGATTGGTCGGGAGAACGGTCTGCAGACAATCGAGCATTTCACTCAGAGTAAGACGATCTATGCCAATTTGGGCAAGGTTGAAAAAACCTATTGATCGGTGTGAGACAGGGAGCCCTCCGCTGGCTGGGCTGAAGGGTCGATAGCGTCATGAATCAGGCAGAGCGTCTAAAGCCCTCGTTCGTTTTCTGGTCGATTTGCGGATCGATAGGTTGTCGGTTAGATGAGCGGTCAGAAGGTTGTCTGAGCTCAAATTCAATTCGATGGGTTGCACGACACAAAACTTCCGGGGGCCAACCTTGCGTGGGACATACTCATGAGGAGTATCCATGTGTAAAAGGTTGGGCTTCATCGATTCTTAGACGGGTCATGAGCGCTGCTCTACAGTTGGTGTTGATCAGCGTCGGGCTGCTCTTCACGGCACCGACCTATGCCGATTCCGCCACGGTATTCAGCGACGAAAGGTCCGAGGTGGCGCTGAAGAAAAAACCAAAAACGCTCTTTGTGATTGTCGACGGTATCCCGACTGACGTCATAGAGCGCGTGAATACCCCCGGCATTGATGCTGTTGTTGCCTCTGGTAGCTACCAGCGCGCTTATGTGGGCGGCGAGGTTGGATTACCGACTCAAAGTCCAACGGTATCTGCTGTGGGTTATATGAGTTTGCTGACCGGGACGTGGTCGAATAAGCACAATGTCCACGCTAATCATGGTTTAGAACCAAACTATGCCTATTGGGATATTTTCCGAATCGCTAAGTATCAATCTGAACCTGTGACAACGGCTATTTTTTCGACGTGGACCGACAACCGAACGATTCTACTGGGCGACGGCTTACCCGAAGCGGGAGGTAACAAATTCGATTTTGTAGCCGATGGGTTTGAGGTCGATTCGACGTTTGCTCCCGATCTTAACGACGTTGACCGAATACAAACCATCGACCTCCACGTAACGAACATGGCAGCGAAGAGTCTGCTTGAGGTGGCCCCTGATCTCTCGTGGGTGTATTTGCAGCACACCGACGATATAGGCCATCGCGATGGTGATGGACCCTCCATGGATCGGGCTGTGCGTTGGATTGATGCAAGGGTGCTGGAGCTTTACTCGGCGGTTAAGGCGAGAGAACAGCAGGCCGCTGACGAGGAGTGGTTGGTGATCGTTACCACAGATCACGGTAGAAAAGCGTTGGATGGCAAGAGCCATGGTGGCCAATCCGAGAGAGAGCGCACTATCTGGATCGCTAGCAATACTCCGCGTATGGTTGCTCCCGCAGAGCGCGATGCGGCCATTGTGGATATCTATCCGACGATTGTTGAGCAT
>CBFIHK010000059.1:0-12152 GCA_965662305.1 Luminiphilus sp. | reverse complement strand
TTCTTTTTTCAAGCGCGCCCATCAAAAAGCGTTGAAAAAATTTGTGTTCCTCTCTCAGGAAGCAGCCTTCGACACCATGACCATGGCGGGGCGCAACAATCGGTCTTTCAATAGGTAACCTTTTTGCATCACAGCAATGACGGTATTGGGTTCAACATCGGGGCTTTCGATCATGCTCATTGCCTGCGCGACCTGGGGATCAAAAGGCTCGCCGTGCGGATCAACAGGCGTTATGCCGTTTTTCGAGAGCACATCGACCAGGCTCTTCAAGGTCAGTTCGACACCTTCAACAACGGCTGACATTCCATCGACGTCTGATCCCGAAGAGGCTTCTAAAGCGCGCTCGAGGTTGTCGACCACAGGAAGTAAATCTTGCGCGAAGCGCTCGAGTGCAAACTTACGCGCCTTCTCAACTTCCATCTCGGCACGACGCTGAGCATTAATCGCATCAGCCTGCGCTCTCAAAACTGCGTCTTTCGCGATCGCTACTTCCTCTTGAAGTGCTTCAACTTCAGACAGCTCATCGGTCTCGATATCCGTTGCTTCCGTCTCAACAGACTCAACCTCTGCGTTCATCTCTTCGTCGTTTTGAATGTCGTTGTTATCGCTCGACATGCAAGTTCTCCCACAAGTGAATTTCTCCGATACGGGGGAGATGGGGCGTGGAATTAGGTTTTCAAGGCAAAAACCTTCAAGTTTTGGGGATATTTACGTTTTCAGTTCGCTCGCTAAGCAACCTGACACGGTCATGGAGGAGAAGACGAGGTACAACACTAGGGAAAACCTGTTTTAGACGCGCCCGAATTCCTAGTGCGATCGTTCGTAGGATTATTTAAGAGATAGGTTGGAAAAGCGCCAAGTCAGCGCGAGAGCGCAGCGGTTAGCAGTCTTGCCGTAATGTCGACTAGAGGGATTACACGTTCATACGCCATTCGTGTTGGGCCAATGACTCCCAGCACGCCAACAGGCTGCGTGCCCTGCGCGTAAGGTGCTGTAATAACACTGTAGTCGCCCAGCACCTCATAGCCCGCCTCCTCGCCGATAAAGATTTGAACGCCGTCTGCGCGCGAGCAGCGGTCTAACAGCTCGAGTAAATCGCGCTTGCGCTCAAAGGCATCAAACAGCTCACGGAGCTTATCCATGTCCCCTGCCGAGGCTTGTTGCAGAAGTCGGCGCTCGCCCGCTACTACATATTCATCCTTGGCGTCTTCAACATCCATGGCGTCCTTCGCCAATTGCAAAGCTGCCTCGAGATGCTCATCGATGTGCGAGCGAGCCTCAGCCATCTCGGTTACCAAGAGTTGCTTCACGCTGGCCAAGTCAGTCCCTGCATATCGCCGGTTTATCCAATCCGCAGCCGACCGCAACTGCTCCTCTGAGAGCGGCCTCGATAACTCGATCACGCGATTCTGCACTTCTTTTTCATTTACCACCAAAATGACCAAGACACGTGAATCAGAGAGCGGCAAGAACTCTATTTGACGAAGCTGTGAAGCCTTTTGCTTCGGGACGGTCACAATCCCCGCCTGAGACGTAACCTGTGTGAGTAAATTAGAGGCAGAGGCAATAAGTTCAGACGACGGGCGCGAGGGGTTCAACTCACTTTTGAGCGCTTGTATCGCGTTTTCATCGATGGGACTCATTTGCAGCAGGCTATCCACAAAAAGTCGGTAGCCTTGGGCGGTCGGAATTCTTCCCGCTGAAGTGTGTGGCGATGATAAAAACCCGCGGTCCTCTAAATCTGACATCACGTTGCGAATAGTTGCCGGGCTCACCGACATACCGCTTTCCACGTGCAGCGCCTTTGAGCCAACGGGCTGCCCCTCGCGGATGTGCATGTCCACAAGTGTCCTCAGCAGCGACTCTGCCCGCGGTGATAAACCTTCAGATGCCATGTATCGATCTCCCAAGATCGAGTTTTAGCACACCGAACCTGACTCGAAAAGAAGGAAAAGGATTTGCACGATTGGCTGTCACGGTGTTCCGAAATTGCCGTGTCTGAGCTATAACGTTGGTATTCAGATCCGAATCATTGAAACTTAAACACGGGTGAACGAATGACGAAAAGAGCGGTAGACAAGATCCTTTAAGCTAGAAAGGAACTGCGAAAAAAGTGCGCGAGAAAACGCAATTAACACGACAATCAACACACCGAGATAAAGAGCACTAAACACGAACGCCCTATGTTGACCGACCTCTCCATTCGCGACTACGCCATTGTGCAAAGGCTCGATATCGAGCTGCACAACGGTATGACCTGCGTGACGGGTGAGACTGGCGCTGGTAAGTCGATAATGTTAGATGCTCTGGGCTTATGCATCGGTGACCGCGCTGACGCTCGCGCCGTAAGAGCCGGTGCAGATCGCGCGGAGATTTCAGCGTTGTTTTCGGTTGAGCATTTGCCGCTCGCACAGGCATGGCTGGGCCGCGCAGCGCTACTCGAGGGGCACGAGTGCCTTATTCGCCGGACCGTGACCTCAGATGGTCGATCTCGCGCCTTTATTAACGGCTCTCCCGCAACGCTGGCACAGTGCTCAGAGCTCGGTGAATTACTGGTCGACATACATAGCCAACACGCACACCAGTCGCTGCTGCGAAGGGCCGTCCAGCGAGAACTGCTTGACGAATTTGCGGAAATTGGCGACGAATCCGCGTCTCTCGCGTTAGAAGCTGAAGCCATACGAGCGCTAAAACAGGAGCAAGCGACGCTCGCATCCTCGAGTAAAGAACTCGAGGAGCGCAGAGAGCTTCTCAACTATCAGATCGAGGAACTGCTGGAGCTCAATTTCACCGAAGGCGAACTTGAGTCATTGGAGTCCGAGCAGAAGCTACTGAGCAATGCGAACTGGATAATGGATACGGTACACGGTGTGGCTGAGCAGTGTGCGGAGCTGGGTGATCAATTGCGCTCCTCAGTTGCAGCGCTCAGCGATGGCCGTTTAGGAAGTGGCATCGACGAAAGTCGCGACATGGTGGCGTCGTCTCAAATTCAGCTTGAAGAAGCCGCCTCGGAACTCCGCCGTTACTTAGATCGCATTGAGCTCGATCCGCAAAAACTTCAAGAGGTAGAGAACCGACTCGACTCAGCCTATACGCTCGCGCGCAAACACCGCATCCAACCTGAGGCACTAGCAGCTCACCTGAACACACTAAGCGACGAACTTGAGGGTCTCGATCAAGGTAACCAGCGTCTCGATGAATTGGAGCGTGAGATTAGCGAACGACAGTCGGGTTGGATTGAAGCGGCGCAATCACTCAGTAAAAAACGTGCAGTAGGCGGTAAGGCGCTCGCTGAGCGGGCGATGGACCTGCTGGGGCAACTGGCAATGGAGCGGTGCACGCTGGAAGTTGGCTTTATACCAATCGAGCCAGACAAGCTCGATCCTCGGGGCCTCGAAGAAGTAGAAATATGGATTTCAACAAATCCGGGCAGTAAGCCAGGACCGCTCAATAAGGTCGCGTCAGGTGGTGAGCTCTCGCGCATTTCGCTTGCCCTGCAGGTAGCCGTAGCAGACAAGGCAACCGCACCTACCATGATCTTTGACGAAGTGGATGTCGGTGTCGGTGGTGCCGTGGCCGACGTTGTTGGCAGGTTACTGAGAACGCTGTCAGAGAATGTTCAAGTCCTATGTGTCACACATCTTCCACAAGTCGCAGCAAAAGGACATAAGCACATTCAGGTGAGCAAAGCAGGTGATGAGGTAGTTACAACCAGTCTCAACTACCTATCGAACGACGAGCGCGTCGAAGAGCTTAGCCGGATGTTAGGTGGCGCCGTGGTTACTGACGCGACACGCGAAAACGCCCGAGAACTGCTCGCAGCAAAGTAACGCCCTTCGCACCACGGATGCGGTGCGTTAATGCATTTAGTATTAAGTGGCCTTACTCGAGACTGAGCAAGGCGGCGTGGTTAAGCGTTTAGTTATGACCGCTTTTTTCTCACGTACAAGACCAGAGAGTGATCGATGATTTCGTAACCTTGCTCCGCCGCAATGGCGTGTTGGCGCGCCTCGATTTCCTCATCGACAAACTCGATTACCTCGTTGGTATCAACATCCACCATGTGGTCGTGGTGATCATCCGTTGCTAGTTCAAACACCGAGTGACCGGATTCGAAGTTGTGGCGTTCAACCAAGCCTGCAGTTTCAAACTGAGTCAAGACGCGATAAACGGTCGCTAGACCAACGTCGTCACCGGCATCTCTGAGCCGCTGATAAACATCTTCCGCACTCAAATGTGCCCCCTCGTCTGCGGATTCGCTCAAAATAGAGAGAATATTGAGCCTAGGGAGTGTGACTTTTAGGCCGGCGCGCTTAAGGTCGACGTTTTGATTGCTCACAAGATTTCCTCGAACACGGGTAATAGAGGTATCATGCCAGCCGCCCCATCAACAGGAAAGGCCATCGTAGTGTATCGAACGCGTCTGATCATCGCTTTATCTCTTCTACTGTCAACCGTCACACTATCTGGTTGCAGCGGCATCGGTTTCCCCGGCGTCTATCTCATCAATGTCGATCAGGGCAACATTGTTGACCAAGACATGGTTGATCAACTCCAGCCGGAAATGACACGCAGGCAGGTAAGGTTCCTCCTCGGAACACCCATAGTGGAAGATACGTTCAATAACGACAGATGGGATTACATCCGCATTGTTCGTCGTGGCAACGACACACTGCTGCGAAGACGCCTAACTGTGGTTTTCGAAAATGATGTCCTCGTCGATGTCGAAGGCGATTATGTTGGCGAGAACTGGCCTGAGCCCGACGCTGAAGAATCAGATGAGACTGCAGAAGAGACCACAGGTGCGTCATCCGACGCCGGTGCTAGCGATGAGGAAGCACCTTCGGACGCCTCAGCCACGGCCTAGGCGTCAGCACGCTCTGCTTTTGCTTTCTCCGCTCTTGCACGCCTGACGGCTTTAGGGTCGATCAGCAGATCACGATAGATTTCCACGCGTTCGCCGTCGCTGAGTTCATGCGTGCTCGGTACTGCCTTACCAAAGACGCCGAGTTTCATAGACGCCATCTCCGGTAACTCATCAAAAAAACGCGCAAGGTTCGCCTGCTCAACCGCTTGAAGTGCACTGGTTCCTTTGGGGACAGTCAGCTTCTCGATACGTTGCTTCTGCGGCAACGCATAAGCCACCTCAACGCTAATCATTTCCGACATGGGTCTTTATTCCTCTTTGGCAAGTTGATTGGCACGCTTGACCATTGCATCAACCATATCGTTTGCGACGGTTTCAAACAGACGGCTCGCCGCCATCTTAAGCAGACCCGACCGCAATTGGAATGTCAGATCGAGCGACACGCGACAGGCCTCTTCACTCAGGGCGTCAAAACGCCATTCGCCACCAAGTGACTCAAAGGGACCGTCCTCCAAAGACAGTTGGATCGAATCAAATGGGGTGTTGGTATTGCGTGTCACAAAGGACTGAGTGACTCCGGCCTTCGAAAGGTCCAGCCGCGCAACGACAACGCTGCCGTCCTGCTCGAGTATTTCAGCGCCGGAGCACCCCGGAAGAAACTCGGGATAACGCGCGATATCCGAAACCAAAGCAAACATGGTCTCTGCCGAGTGAGGTAAAAGAGCCGTCTTGTTAATCGTTGTCGCCATCAAGACTCCGTTAGTTAATAACGCGAAGTAGCGTCAGTATACCGAGCATCAGACACGAAACCGGGGCTAGCCAGCGAAGCAAGAAAAACCAGCCGAAAAACAATGGGAACGGTTCGCGGTACTTCTCACCGCGCAAAATAGGTCGAGGCACACGCCAAGCGGTAAAGACGCCCGTAATTCCGAGTACGAAGGGAATCAAGATGGGCACTAGCCAACCATCAATTGTCTGGCGAAGTTCGTTTCCAGTGATGGCAAGCGCCGCTGAACCAAAGAGAAACAACGCAATGGCACCCATAGCTAGAACACGAGGGATTTCAAGCTCGCGGCTCAAAATGGCAACCATCGGTTCGATGAGGGCGATCAGGGCTGCCAGACTAGAGAGCAAAATCGACGACATAATTAATATGCCGTACAGCTCTCCAATCGGTAGGTTCACGAACGCATAAGGCAGCGACACCACGAGTAGTGCTAAGCCCTGCGTCATTTCGACATCCACGGCCGCAGTCACCGCCACGATAACGATCGCCGTAACGAGCATGACGCTCGTATCGAGTATCCCAACGGCAACGACTGACCGAATAAGGGGTAATCCCTGCGGAGAGCGGCTTCCAAAAACAAGACCAATGCCGACTCCTGCCCCCAGTGTCGATAAGGCAGCTAATGCGGCTGTCAGCATGCCCTCTTGCGAGAGTTGCTCAGGGCGGTATTTAAATAGCCATTCATTGGCCGCGGACAGGTCGCCCACTTCAAGCGCGAAACCCAATGAGACGTAGAGCATGCCGAGAATGATCGGCATCAAAATCCAACCTACAACAGTCAGGACCACCTGTGGTCCCGGAAGAGCTGTCACAACGACAACACCCACTACCAACGCTAATATGCGGAGATGATCTGCAGTCTCAATGGTGGACAGCGCAGTAACGATTTCGTCGGCGCTCGCCGCACCCCACTCACCTTGGTAAATCGAGTACGCGGCTTCAATGCCGACGACAATGGGTACGAGCAATAGCGTTGCCACAAAGAAGGCCAATACGGCCTGTAAGGCACCAATCCATCGCCATCGAGTGTCGCGTCCTGCAAGCGATGCAACCCACTGAATAGAACCCATGGGCGAGGCGCGCCCGAGGCTGCCCAGTGTTAACTCGGCAACGAGCAGTGGGCCAACAACGATCGCAAGCACTACACAGTAGACAATCAGAAAAGCGCCGCCGCCCTGCTCTCCGATTATGTAAGGCAGTCTAAGAACATTACCCAGCCCAAGCGCCACGGCGAGCAGCGCTAAAATGAGAGTGGTTTGGCCCCGCCAAGGTTGTTGAACGTTCCTGTCCAAATTTCTAATTCCAGTTACAGAAGTCACACTATAAACATCAGACACCACAGTTCGCCACGCGTATAATGCGTCGATGGGTAAGGGCAAAACAAAAAAACCGTCAGACAATACGATCGCGCAGAACAAACGCGCGCGTTTTGAATATCACCTACTCGACACCTTCGAGGCGGGCGTGTCCCTTATGGGCTGGGAGGTAAAGGCGCTTCGTGCCGGCCGTGTGCAGCTCACTGACTCCTACGTCGTAATGACGAAAGGCGAAGCGTTCTTATTAGGCGCACAGGTGACGCCGTTAGACACCGTCTCCACGCATTATGTGGTGGAAAAAGCGCGCTCCAGAAAGCTACTACTCCACAAAAAAGAGCTGGCAAAAATTAATCAGGCCCTGACACAAAAAGGCCAAACTTGTGTTTGCACGACGCTCTATTGGAAAGGGCATTTGGTGAAGGCGAAAATTGCCATTGCTCAGGGCAAGAAGCAGCACGACAAGCGTGACACCGAAAAGCAGCGCGATTGGCAACGTGATAAAGCCCGCATTGTGCGAGATAACGTTAAGCAGTGAGCTTAATTCAACCCTGAATAAACGTTCCAGACACCAAGACTCATGGCGACGACAAGCGCGACAGGGCGGTAAGAGGCGCTGCCAAATCGGTGAAACAGCGCTATGCCGGTCTTATCCCCGAGTAACGTTAGGGGAAAGGCCAAAAGGAACAGCAACAGCGGCGTCATCGTTACCATTCCGGCAATGCCAAACATGACTAAACCCAGCAAATTAGAGGCATAAAAGAAGGCCATCAAAAAGGCACGTGCCGCTGCCGCCTCCGGAATCACCGCCATTACGTAAACCACCACGGGCGGTCCCGGGATCGCAAAGGCACCGTTCATAAGACCGGAGGCGATCCCTGTCCCAAACGTGACACGCTTCGGAACCCTCACTTTGCTTAACGGTTTCACCAGTGCAGTCACCAGGGTTGCCGCTATCACTGAAAGCCCTATCCACAGCTGGAAATCTGACTTTGACATGCCACTTAGCAGATACACGCCTACCGCGGTACCCGCAAGCGACCCCAAAATCATGGGCTTGAACTGATCGACTGGGAATTTGCCCCACCACTCTTTATAGCTTGTAGTGCTGACTGCAATAGTGAGGCTCGCTGCCAGTACGACTGCCTCACTGGGAAGCAATAGTAGTGAAAAAACCGGCACGGCAATCATGGCGAAACCAAAACCCGTGAATGCTCGAAGTAGCGCGGCAGCCAACGCTGTGCCGCCGACGGCAAGCAGTTGCATGGGCGATAATAGATCGAAGATGAGTTCCATCACGTCGTGTGGCGGACTGCGCTATTTAGGGAAGTACCACCATTGTAATTCAAGCGTGAGACCAGCTCACCCGCGATGTAGCTTCAAAAGTAACAGGACTTGCCAACAAACCCGTCAAAAAGAGCGAGTGCGGACACCTAGTCTTTGCGCTTCACTGTGGACTGCCAAGCCCAGCAAAGCGCTCCTGCTTGCTCAGACGTGAGCCCTTATTGGCATCAGGGACTGATGATTAAACGCTGGCGTCGCTGCTGCGCAATGTAGTAGCGATCAGGTACTGTTCATGCAGTGTGCTCACCCTGCTAAGACGACCGTTTCTTGGGCGCTAAGAGAGGCCGCCTTACCGATCCTCCATTCTTTTTTCGCCCGGTTTCCTCATAGGCTTACGGCCCTGATGAGGCGGGCGGAACAGATAAGGGGCCGCCTCCATACGCTCGCTCCTATTGAGCGCGAGCAAAACATCAACCCCGATCCCATGAAGCTTTTCGTTGAAGCGATCGGTTGCCGCCCGCATATTCGCCAAAGCAACCTCCAGTTCCTCACGCGTGAGCGACTTTGACGCAATAAGGCGGCGAAGTTCCCGCTCCTGTAGTCGTAGCTTTCGTCTCTCCGCCAGCATTTCAGCCGCCTGTGGCCGAATGATGGGCCTCACCTTTTCTCTGATTTCTGGCGAGACCTCTTTAAAGGCCCAAGCCAGCGGCATTTGACGACCGCCATCCGGTCTCGTTACATGGCCAATGATGAGACCCGCCAATAATAAATTTATGGCAATGGACGTAATTAAAAATCCAGTCAGTGCTCTATGACTCATACCCGCTACTCCTCGCCAATCACGACGAAGCTCATTTGCTCCGCTTGCGTCCAGTCTTCTACGGGTTCAAGCGCAACTGAACCCGCGCCAACCCCGACAACGAAAATAAAGCTTGCCGCCATTACCGGTTTCCAAAACGCCGCAGTCATGGATTCAGCCAGTCGCTCAAATTGAAGTTGAACCCGCTGCAAAGTGCTTATGCCTTGTGGCTGCAGGGCAATTTGCTGCGCTATGACTTGCGGATTCAGTCGTGGTCTCATCGTCAATTGCGACAGTCGTCGATCGACTTCTGCATGCACTTGTAAGTGCCGTTGCAGCTCGGGATTTGTCTCAACGAAACGTTCAATTTCATCACGCTCTCCGTCAGGCCAGCGAGTAGGCTCTGCACCATAGGCCTCGATGATCTCGAAAGCTCGCTCAAAAAGTTTTTGTTCTGGGCTCATCGCTGACTCTCCAGCTGTTTTTTTAAATTACCGCGAGCTCGACACAGAAGCGACTCGACGGCACGGGTTGAGGCGTTCATAACATCTGCAACCTCGCGATTTGATAAGTTTTGATAATAAGTCAAGACGAGTGCAGTTCGCTGCGACTCGGGCAGTGCACGCAGTGCCAGATCCATTGATGGGGAAGAACCCGCATCAGGGTTGGATGGATCAATGCTGGTAGCCGTCTGATTGACCTCCTGTCGATCGACTAGATCATCGTAAGCCGTGGAGGTCTCTCGTTTCTGTCTTCTTAGTAAATCGATGCAGCGATTATGGGCCACCCGGTGGAGCCATGTTGTTAGCTTGGCTTTTTTCGGATTGAAATCAGCAGAGCGTTGCCAAAGAACAAGAAGGGTATCTTGAGCAATATCCTGTGCAGCCATTTCATCGTTCAAGATACGCCGTGCATAACTCTCGATAGCGGGCAGGTGACGCTGCGTAAGCTCTGCAAAAGCGCGAGAATCGCCCTGCGTTACCAGGGCGATTAGCTTGGCTTCGTCAACTGCCTTCAAGTTGTCGCCTATCCAATTCGAAATTCGCGTCCTTAAGCTTAGCTTTGATCGTCGTTTGCCCCCATTCTCTCAACACCCCGACGCTCTTGCCGCTCCATACGCTTTCCTTTGTGCATGCCTTTATGCCGTCCCCTCTCTCTAGCCATGCCTTTTCGAGCATCTCGCATCTCGTCTTCAGTTAACTCCCCATCAGCGTCCTGATCAATACGTTTGAAGGCCGCCTGTCTGCGCTCCGAGGGAGTTACCTCACCATTACCGTCAATATCTGCGGCATCAAAAAGCGCCAAGGCCTCTTGGCTGTATTGCCTCGCAGCATTACTTACCTCGTCGCGACTGAGAATCCCGTCGCCATTTAGGTCCATGCGCATTTCAGGTGATCGCCGATCTTCTGGTAGCTGAAACTCACTAAAACTGATGGTGCCACTCTCATCTTGATCTAGCTTTGCCATGACCTTTGCCATCCGCTTGCCGTGACGCTCGTCTTCAATATCCGCTAGCGCTGACAAAGGTAAGGTCATTGTCGCTACTGCCAAAACCCCCAAAGAAAACACACGTTTCATATCTATCTCCTTAGCGCCATTAAGGCGACTTTTTGTTGTCTCGATGGTGATACGTACGACCCCAGTAAAACCCGTCGGTTCGCAAAATGAGATATTTTTCGCATTTTGCGAATTTTATCTTGCAATAGAATTCGCATTTTGCAATTATGCACTTGAGCCAAACAACTGTGTTAGCTCAGTCATTGTGACGACTTCTGGGTTGAGCCCATTAAGTTGGGCTCTTTTTTCCGAGAAGCAGCAATGCAAGTAATGAGATATTTGAGGTGAACGCTATGACCTACACTGTTTCCTGGTTTGAAAACACCACTCCCCAAAGTGTATTTTTCAACTCACTTAGCCATGCCAAATATTTTGTTCAGCGTCTACAGCGCAATACAAACTGTCGCAAAATCCTACTCCAAGAGAACGAGGCAATCGCAGCTTAATTCGCAAATTGCAAAATTAAATTGGGGTTAAAATTTTTAAGGCACCGCGTTAGGGTTTGGGTCCTCTCGAAATCATTCGGGTCGAACGCCTGACGCGGCACCCTAAATCAGCGAGCCAAACCAACGGGCTTAGCTTAAAGCGATCACTGGTGGTAAACAGCTAGAGAATGGCTGGAGCTCGCTGACGCTTTAGAGTAAATCCAAGGCTATTTGAAGCCCGCTGACCGTCTCGTCAAGGCTTGCCTCATCATAAGGCACGGCGTCTCCAATACCCCATACTGGCTTGGGAAACGATGCATCATTCTCAAAGCGGACAATGTGGTGCACGTGCAACTGCCTAACGATGTTACCGAGCGCCGCGACATTGAGCTTGTGCGGTGAAAATAGCTGATCCAATGCTTTTGAGAGTCTCATCGACTCGCCGAGCAACAATTGTTGTTGCTCTTCCGCAAGCTCGTGAATTTCAGAAACACCGTCCACCTTGGGAATCAGGATGACCCAGGGGTAGCGGCTATCATTCATGAGCCGAACCTGACAGAGGTGCCAGTCGGAAATAAGGAGGGTGTCTTTTTCGAGTTGCGGGTCTAACTTAAACGCGTATGGGTCGTTCATTTACCAATTCCTCAAGCCCTCAAGTATCTGAAGGCGGCAAAACAGTGATTGCGTCACCGACCGCGACCTCTCCCGACTCGATGATTTTGGCGCAGAGCCCCCCGTGGCCCAACATCGCGGCGACACCGCCTTTGCCAAGGTTTTCCTCCATGCGAGCACAGGGATGACAAAGCTGGGTGGCTTCAAAAACCGCGGATCCGATTTTAAACCGCTGTCGGCGCAGGGCATTCAAGTTGAGGCCCTTTACCACAAGGTTTCGGCGCAAGAGCCCCGGATCGATAGCGTCGCGCCCCAAGAAGTGCGCTGCCTGCGCAATGAACTCCTCTGAAATAATCGATACTTGCCGGCCCGATCCCGGCGTTTTACCCATACGGTGATCACCCTCTAGACCCAAGGTCGCCACTGCACGTGTACTCGAGACCGACTCGAGCGGCTCGCGTCGCTTCGGACGCACGCCAATCCAGGTGAGCTCGCCCGGGGGTAAGTC
>CBFIHK010000058.1:0-12277 GCA_965662305.1 Luminiphilus sp. | reverse complement strand
TAGCGTTGTTGTCTGGGCACCACCGCGCTCGGGCACACCGCCCGACAGATCAACCTGGAAGCCTTCGAAGTCATCCTTGAGGATGAAGTTAACAACACCGGTTACCGCGTCAGCTCCGTAAATCGCCGATGCGCCACCCGTGGTGACTTCAACGCTCTTTACCAGCGCGCGAGGAATCGTTCCCACGTCTACCGCCTGGCTACCTCGGAAGCCCGCGACGTGGCGGCGACCGTTGACTAGCGTTAACGAGCGATCGCCACCCAAACCACGTAGGTTCAAGCTGTTCGCACCGGTTAACGAGTTCTCTGCAGTCAGCGACGAAACCAGTGCAGGGATATCAGAGACGATATCTGCAATGTTGATTTCACCGGAGTTGCGGATGTCCTCTTCGGTAACTGACTGAACGGGAACCGAAGAAATGGTATTCGTGTTTACTGGGATGCGTGATCCAGTGACAACAACTTCTTCGATTTCCTCCTGGGAAAAAGCGCTTGGAGCAGCAGTTGCAACGGCAACTGCCATTGCAGCTACTGCAAAGCTCGGCTTTTTAGACAATGACTTAATCATCTTGGCGTCCTTTGTTGTTCGACCGCGTTTGCTAAAATTGAACGTCCACGGTTCTTGTCGATTGAAGGCGCACGGGCGCGCCCGCGTAAACTCGCAGAAAACAGTATATAGCTGTGCACAAATGTGACAAGCCAAGCGTGCATCAAAAGATAAAAAAACAGTAAAAACAAACTGTTGGAAATTTGGGATGACCGGTTATGAGGCGAGATCAGCCTCACACCCCGGCTTGGCCCATGCAAAATGCACTAAAGGGGTGATCTCATTTTGATAAGTGCCCTGATTCGGTGCGGTCAGTAATTCAACCGGTGGGCGCCGACAATGCCTGTAGAACGGCTAATGCACGATCCGCTGATGCTTCGGGTACAAAAATATGGTCGTGGTAGTAGGCAGCAATCACGTTGGCGCTAATGCCCTCTTCAGCCAACGCACCCGCAACGGCTGCGGTCAGTCCCACTGCTTCCAAACTCGAGTGGACCTCCAGAATAATTCGTTTCATCGGCGCACTTACACTCTCGAGGTCATCTGCTGCAGCTTGAGGCAATACCAAGGTCAGTCCCTCCGCTTCACGAAAGGTTGCAATGGCATGCGGCGTTAACACGGCCTTGTCCTCTCCCTGCACCGTGGCAAATACCCACTCTGTGTCATCTAGCGTTGGTGACATGCTAGCCAACAACGTTTTTAAATTCGTCTCGCCCGTCACTGCATTCACCTTTATCACCCAGCGCATCAACGCAGCCGCACGATTTTCGCGCGTCTTCCCGTCGGAAAGCTAACACGCTAAAAGACGCATGTAACAGCGTCGCTTGTCAGAGACAGGTGTGTGAGTACACTGGCGGTAGATCAGGGGTGTTTCGAATGACAGTAGAAGCAGCGCAAAGCGTCCGCATAGTAGTCGGTGCAAGCCAATCTCATCAAAGCTTGGCGACACAGCTGTCCGGAATGGGCCTAGATGTAGATGTCGTAACATCTGCAACGGGACTGTATGGCGCAGAACCATCGGTTGTTGTTCTCGACGCTGATTTGCTGGGTGACCATTCGCTAAACCAGCTTCACGAGGCGCTTCCTCTTACAGTTTTTCTTGCGGCCGAATCTCTCAGTCGAGAGGCGGAGCTGCCTCTACCTAGCGATGTCGACGCGCAAGTTCGCGTTGTTAAGACCGCCTGCGAGTTATCCGTCGCGCGGCGACAAGCAGCGCTTTACCGCGACTTAGCGGCCTCTTCGGAAGAGGACGTAAAACGACTCACCAACATTGGTGTTGCGCTCTCCGCCGAATCCGATTTGGACAAGCTTCTTGAACGGATTTTAGAGGCAGCGCAGGACACAGCCTGCTGCGATGCCGCATCGCTTTACCTACTAGACGACAAGGCTTCGCCCCCAGACCTAGTTTTCAAGCTCACTCGGAACGACTCCGTGGACCTGCCCTTCGCGGAAAGTCGTTTTGTTGCGAGCAAAACTTCGATCTCAGGATATGTCGCCCTTACGGGCGAAGCCGTCCATTGCGAAGACGTTTATCTCATCGGTCCGGAACAGCCCTTCCGATTTAACCAGGACTTCGACAGGCAGGCGGGCTACAAAACACGCTCGCTCTACTGCGTGCCGATGACTGACAATCAGGGGAAAGTCGTTGGCGTCCTTCAGGTCATCAATCGAAAGCGTCGTCGCGAAGACCATATTAACGAGGAGACTGCCGAAAACCTCGTACTTGACTTCGATGAGCGAGTACAGGAGGCGATAAAGGCCCTGGCTTCGCTCTCAGCAGTATCGATACAGACGCGCATGCTGATCGATAACATCAATAACCTGTTTGAAAACTTTGTGAATGCCTCAGTCGCTGCCATTGAACAGCGAGACCCCACCACCAGCGGTCACTCATTTAGGGTCGCTGACCTCAGTGTCACCCTTGCCCGATCACTTCCCATGGGGAGCCGCAGTGACTTAAAACGTTTCGAGCCTACCTCAGCAAAACTGAGGGAACTTCGCTACGCGTCACTGCTTCACGACTTTGGCAAGGTTGGGGTACGCGAGCAGGTCTTGATGAAAGCGAAGAAGCTCTACGACTGGGAGTTCTCGGAACTGCAGTATCGGATGGCCTTAGCACAGCAGACCCTTCGCGCTGACGCCGCCGAGCGCATCATTGCACTCTATGAAAACGGTCAGGCAAGCGCCAATAAGGTCGCTGCGATTCGCCAGCAGGCAGGTGACGAAGCGTCTCGCCTGGAGCAATTTCTGGCCACTGTTGTTCGATCCAATGAACCTTCGTTGTTACCCGACGATGTGAGAGAAAATCTAGGCGAACTCATGAATTTCGAGTGCGCGGACAGCGAGGGCAATCTACGCCCACTACTGTCACCGCTTCACTTTGAAGCGCTGTCGATGACCAAGGGCAGTCTGACACTGGCAGAGCGAAAAGAAATCGAATCGCACGTTGTACACACAGCGAACTTCCTGAGAAGGATTCCGTGGACTGATGAGCTTGCGGGCATTCCCGACATCGCCGGTCGCCACCACGAGAAGCTAGACGGTACAGGCTATCCAGACGGTCTTTCAGCCAGCGAAATCCCGTTGCAATCTCGGGTGATGACCGTTTGCGATATCTACGACGCCCTCACCGCCACCGACAGGCCTTACAAAAAAGCCGCCCCAGACAGTGCGGCCTTCCACATACTGAGAGAAGAGGCGCAGCGCGGCATGTTAGACCGGGACATTGTCGAGATCTTTATCGGTACCGATGCGCCTCAGAGCGTTCGCGGCAAGGAGTACCCCAGAATCACATCGGAATGCCCTCAGGGCCATAGCCACTCCGTTTGCGACCCAGATACACATGTGGAAGAAAACGCATGAGCCTGTTACCCGAGTCAGCCAATGAACTGGCCAGGCGATTCGACGATCTACCAGAAAATCAGCAGGCATTTTACGGCGCACTCTTTCAACGTCAGGTAGCGCGAGAAAACGTTGCCGAGGGCGATAATTACCTTAGCGATGTGGCCGAGCACCTGCACAAGCAAGGTGAAAACCTGCTCGCGCTCACAGTCATAGAGCGCGCCGGTCTGTCCGAGGAGGCGTTACTTCTGGAGGCAGGCGTCTTCGAGAATTTATTACTCACCAAAATTAAGGTGCTGCACGCACTGCACAGCTACGCCCGTGCGCGACGACTGGCTGAGAAGACGCGCGCTGCACTGAGCGTTGCCAGCCTTCAGCTCACCGGCAACCTTGCCAGCGTCATCAAATCACAAGCGCTGGCCGAGCCTGATCGCAGTGTGAGAAAGGGTCTGCTAGAGCAATCACTCGCGCTTTATGAACTCGTATTTTCAGAGCCCTTATTCGAGGGAAGCTACTGGCTTGGTGTCAATGCGCTTGCCATCGCAAGCTGCCTCGACAAACGAGCGTTTATCAACGCGCACTTGGCAACGGTACGACGCGATTGTCTTAAGGCCAGTGACGCGAACACCGGACCTGATTTCTGGACCGCCGCCACGGTGGCTGAGCTCGACCTCATTGAGCTTTTGAATGAGCACAATGCAGAGCCCGAACAGATTATGGCTATGCTCAAATCCTACGAGCGCGCAGAGGCGCTGTGTCAAACACTCCAGGAGCGCAAATCCGCAAGGAAAAATACACAGCTGCTCCTGTCCTACTTTGCAGAAAAGCGGCCAGAGCAGGCAGCCGCCTTGAGGAACGCCATTAACGGCAAACTGCGACCCGCGCGCGTCGCGCTTTTTTCCGGACATCGCATCGACGCACCCAATCGCATCGAGCCACGGTTTCCACCTGAGTCTGCAGCAACCTGCGCTGACGTACTGACCCGGTTTGTGGCCGAGCAACACATCGACATCGGTTATTCCTCGGCAGCTAACGGCGGTGATCTGTTATTCGTTGACAGCCTGCTGGCAAACGGGAGGACCGCCAACGTCGTCATGCCGTTTGCGGCAACACAGTTTCGCGACGCCAGCCTTGCGGTAGCCGGGACCGGTGAGGACGAATGGACCGATCGATTTAACGCGCTCATCGAGGGGAAGAAAGACGGCGCGGTGCTGTGGCACGCAAGCCAGAGCACGGTCGATAACGAGGGCATGGACCCCTATTACGCACACTGCAACGACGTCATTTTAGGCATGGCCCGTCTCAAAGCACGCGAGCTTGGCGGTGAACTCGTCGGGGTGTCGGTGATGGAACCCGGCGACGATCAAACCATTGGGGGTACGCACGCCGCCGTAAAATCCTGGCAAAGGGCGGGCGTGAGCGTGGCCTCTTGGTCTCCCCAAAGCCAGCAGTGGACGCGGCTCAGCCCAACCGACTCAACCACCTCAGAGACTGAGCCTCCCGCAGTCGCAAACCACGGCGAGACGGTGAGCCGCACCCTACTTTTTGCCGACGTTCTGGGTTTTAGCGCACTTAGCGACTCGCAAGTCGCGAGCTACTGCGAACGTGTGCTGGGGGAGGTCGGAAAGCTTGTAAGCAACGCGCCCCACAAACCAATCGAACTCAACACCTGGGGCGACGGGCTGTTTATGGTCTTCGACAAGGCAAGCCACGGAGCTGACTTTGCGCTTGAGCTTTGCGAACTCATGGAGCGCGGCAGCAGAGAAAAGATGTGGTCAAGCGCAGGACTGCCAGACACGCTCTCGATGCGCGTATCGCTTCACACCTCTCCCGTAAAAACGCTCACCCACCCGCTCACCGGTAAAGCCAGCCACTGGGGACACAATATCAGCCTTGCCGCACGCATCGAGCCCATTACCCCAGCAAATCAGGTCTATGGATCAGCAGCAACCGCCGCACTAATTGCTGCCGAGGGACGAGCCGACCTTGCGGCGGACTTTGTCGGCATGGTGCCCCTCGCGAAAAGCTTTGGCACGTTGGAGCTGTTCCGCATCTACAAGTCCTATTAACCAAAGCCTCTGCTGATAAAAGCAAGCAAAAACATCATCCATTTATGGAGGACGCCCATGAAAAAACTCGTAGCCGCCCTATCGACCCTTGCTTCGCTGTCTCTCAGTTCACTGACGCTGGCCGATGACCATCAACCACAAGCGAAAGCAGCGGCGGTGCTTGACCAAGCCATTGCTACGGGCAAGCTCAACTTTGCCGTTGCTGCCGTGGGTAACGCGGAAGGACAGACGTGGTCATACGCTGCGGGATATCAGGACGCGGAGAAAACCAAGGCCGCAAGCACCGACAACATTATCCAGATTGCCTCGATGACCAAGCTGGTTACCACGATTGCGGCGCTCCAGCTAATGGAACAGGGCAAGCTCGATCTCGACACCCCAATTTCTGCCTACGCATCTGAACTAAACGAACTACAGGTCCTCAAAGGTTTCGAGGCAGACGACACCCCCATCTTCGAGAAAGCCAACCGTGCACCGACAGCGCGAGAACTCATGACCCATACCGCAGGCTATGTGTACGAGTTTTGGAATGCGAACGCGCTCAAGGGCGGCCAACTCGGCGTGACTCCCAGTCTTTTTGGAGAGGGGAACTACCTTGCAGCCCCCCTCGCCTTCCAGCCCGGCACCGCCTGGGAGTATGGCATCAACACGGACTGGCTGGGGGTCCTGGTGGAAAGACTGTCCGGTAAGCGCCTCGCTGAATACTTTGACGACAACATTTTTACACCGCTCGGTATTACTGACACTTTCTATGAATTGCCGGCAGGCAAGCTCGATCGATCGGTAACAGTAATGGCACGCGCTGCCGAGGGGCTTGTAACGCTACCGGGCTTCCAACCCACCCCTGTAAAAAAAGGGAGCATGCCCCATTACTCCGGCGGTGGCGGTCTCTCCTCGACAGTCAAAGATTACGGGCGGGTGCTTCAGATGCTCCTAAACGGTGGCTCGCTCGACGGAAAAACGCTACTCAAATCTACAACGGTTGACAAAATGTTCCAAAACCACATTGGCGATATCCAGCCAGTAGCGCTCGCAACCGTCATGCCGACCCTGAGCAACACCGCCGATATGAGCTTTGGTAACGAAGTAACATTCGGCCTTGGATTACTCATACATACAGACGGCATCGAGGGTGGGCGAGAAGCGAATGCGGGCTCTTGGGCAGGACTCTTTAACTCGTATTACTGGGTAGACCGAGAGGCTGGTACCTACGGTATCTTCGGCACACAGGTATTACCCTTTTATGACAGCGTTGCCATCGAGACCTTACTCGAATTTGAGCAGGCGGTTTACGAAAAAGACTGAGATAAAAAAGGCGCCGGAGGCGCCTTTTTTTTTATGAGATCTTCACTCTAGTACTCGTCGATCCCATCACCATTGCCCTTAAGCGTCGGATCGTAATACACATTAAACGCCGACCCCGGCTCTCCACATTGCGCCTGAACACGGTAGTTGAACTCGTCAATTGTTTGGTTACGGGTTTCAACGATCAACTCACGATCGTCAACAATATCGACAGCCAGGAACCCCGGGTTGCCGTCTTCGTCACGCTGATTGTTGTAGGCAAAGTTGGCTTGCGAGAAATCACCCGCTGCAACGAGCGCCGATTGCTCGATAAAATCGTCACCAAAATTGAGATCCGCTTTATTGGCCGAGGTGCGCTTGGCAATTTGCACGCCGCTTAAACGAAGCTCGCCCGGGTAGTAGAAAACACTGCCGTCTGCATTAATCCCCTTCGCTGCGCAGACGTTTTCACCGACCAGCACAAAGGATAAGTTGGGGCGTCCCACGTCGGGGTTCTGGGCAATGAGCTGCCCTAGTTCGATATTACCCTGTAAGAAATCAGCCGGTAGGTCTGCAGGCGCGTAGCCACTCACGTCTACGCGCGAGAATACCATTGCGTTACTGGCAGGCTTATACTCGAGACCCACTTCAATCAACGGCGGTGTATCGCCACCTGTCGCTATGCAATATGTTGGTGTCAACGAACCAAGGCCTTGTCCGTTGCCACGACTAGGCGCTGTAGATCCGCCGCCGTTACCACCTCCGCGAATGGGTTTACTTATACAACCGGCTTTCCCACAAGTCGCTTGGGCCGCGGCAGCGCCGCCGACGGGTGACGTCACAAAGCGCAGCTCCTGCTGAGACCCCTCGTTACCGTTTGTGGGGCTGTTTGCCGGACTCGGTGCCTGTTGTGTGGGGTTATTTGCCACCTGAACCGAGATGTTAGGTAGGTTTATAAACTGCTGATCGTCTACGCCCAAAACCGAAGAAAGCTCGGGATAGTCCTCAGTGACTAACTGCCGACCATCTAGGGGAATTAATCCACCGGGACACTTACCCCCTACCAGCACGATCTCACCAACACTGGTTGCCGACGCTGTGGTGCTCAGAGCAAATGAAAAAATTGAGACCGCGCTTAGACGCAAGGTAAAAGCACCCAAGGCTCGAATGGAAATGTGTTGCATGTTGCCCTCCCAGAGCGATGTCTACGCAACCGTTTTACCGATAAAAAAACTAAAACGTCCGCGCACACTCACCGCTACGATGAGAACAATCCGGTGCGACCGCGTAAAGATAAGCCAACTACAGGCGTCAAATAGGGACTAAAGGGCAGGTTTTCGGGGGGTGTTTGCAAAAATGCGCAGTGGCTCACAATATTCAGCCTTCTAACCTGGGCGGTTGGGGACAAGATGTCTCAGATACACGTAATCATGGCTGGCCTTGAACATAACGATAAAGCTGCTTCTCGAAAATCTTGGTGTCAAGATCAAGGAAAAAGGTGAGCCAGGGCTGGAGTAAAATCACAATTCGGACTCACAGCTGCAGCGCACAGCCCGCAATACCGAAACACGGAAACACGGAAACACGGAAACACGGAAACACGGAAACACGGAAACACGGAAACACGGAAACACGGAAACACGGAAACACGGAAACACGGAAACACGGAAACACAATAACGCCTTAATATGAGTGAACGATACGCCGCCTTCATCAGCTACTCGCACGCAGACGCCATCTGGGCGAAGTGGCTGCAGCACGCGCTTGAGGTGTATCGCCTACCCGCAGGTCTATCCTCTAAAACGCAACTGCCCCACCGCCTCGGGAAGGTATTTCGAGACCGCGAAGAGCTCGCCACCGGTCAAAACCTCGGCGATCATCTAACTCACGCGCTCGATAAGTCGGACAATCTCATTGTTATCTGCTCACCTAACGCCTACGCCTCACCTTGGGTTGCCAAGGAGATCGAGTATTTCAAGGCGCAGGGGAAAACCGATCGCATTTTCTGCTGGCTGGTCGAGGGTGGCCCCGAAGCCTTACCCGAGCCACTTCTCACTGACGTGAAGGGCAAAACACTTGAGCCTCTCGCCGCCGATCCCAGAGACAGTGGCGACGGTAAAACGCTGGCCAAGCTGAAGTTAATCGCGGGGATATTGGATCTTAATCTAGACCAACTCACGCAACGCGAGCAGGCGCGAAGACGAAAACACACAGCACAAATTTCCGGGTTGGTGATCGCCTTCCTCGCTGCAATTAGCTGGGGCGTATTTTCCTATCAGGCGTACCAAAAAGAGCAACGCGATGCGTTTGAGGTTGTTCGCAATCTCACGCCACTCATGACACAGAGCACAGACTACATCGCCAAAGAAACGCTCAGTGAGGCTGCCAGCGCACTAAACAATTGGGTGCAACGCATCGATAACAACTCTCCAATAGAGGGTGCGGTCGAAGTAAAAGCTCGGGGAATGCACGGTTTTGCCTTTGCCTCTTACGAGCTGGGTAATAAAGAAACTGCACTAATCGCCTACCGCAAAGCAAAGGGTTTATTCAAAAGAGCGGCTGTGGAGGACCCTGAGAATATCGATTTAGCCATCGATCTCGCTTTTGCAGACTTTCACATCGGCAGCGTTTTTTTCTACGATGGTAACCACGAAGAGGCTAAGGCGCCTTTTGACGCCTACCAACAAAATATTGCCTCGCTCTTCGCTAAGCATCCTGATCATCCGCTACTGATTTCCGAGACAATAGACGCTCCGACAACCGCGCTGGCGAATTTGAGTGGGGTTAAAAGCGCCTTTGATAAAGAACTCAAGGCAAACATTGCGCGGGTTGAGTCCATCACTCTTGAAACCATTCAAAAAGCACCCAGCCAACATTCGGTATTTCGCGCCGCCTACGGTTTTGCGAACACCGCATCGGAGGCATTGCTGAAAAGCTGCTTTGTCAAAGAGGTGCGTCCCTACCGTATTCAGGCAGTTGAGCACGCGCAACGTGCACTCGAGTTGGACCCATTCAACCGAGACTACAAAAGCAATCTCTCCAATGCCTACTACTCACTCGGCGGCACCCACATGTTGCTCGCCCACCCAGCCAAGGCTGTTTCGCTCTATTTGCAAGTCGACAAGCTTACTGACGAACTCTTGCGAGGCGACCCAACCAACAAATACCTTGCTGAACGCAAGCTTCGCAACCGACTTAAATTACTCTCCGTCGCGACCTATCATCCTGAAGCTTTGGCTGAATTCCCTTTGGCTGAAAAAATTCTCAAGGAAACAGACTTTTTAGCTGAGGCAGCGAGGCTAGAAAGAGACCCGCTGACCTTAATGGCGCACTTCGAGCTTGCAAAAGATGCTTTATCAAAGGGGGACATGGAACTGGCGTTTGATCTTTCAGATGAGCTATCAAAACTTGCGCAACAGCGTTCCGGAGGTGCTCTCCGCACGGATTTTGCCTTCGCGCAAATTATTAAATCCAAGTTAGCACCTGAGTCTTCGGAGCCGTCCACTTCGCTAAAAGCATCTGCGAGCGAGGGCGAGAGCTGTATTAAACGCCGGCGCTACTGGGCCGAAGCAATCCTCCGAGGCGACTATGACGACGCGAAAGCCATTTATGAGGAGGCCGTGTCACTTGGACTTGTCGGATTAGAGATACCGTTTTTCGCAAAATTGCTGGGTTTGTCCTATGAGGCGTCGCCGGTAAATTAGATCGTAGGATGAGCACCTTTTTGCGGAGCACTCTCACAAGCGCTCCAGACGATATCGGGGGCACAGGTGTTTTATAGACCCTCGCCGGATTCGGAGTAAATCACCCAGATCTTCCGATAACCCTCAGTTTCCCAAACCCCGGTCCACTCCTTGGGAATTGTGACTGCTTCACCCGCGTTGATGGTCATCTTGCTACCGTCGCTCGAGGTCAATGTGACGCTGCCTTCGAGGAAAAACATGAATTCATCAACGCCATAGGGCTCGGTGATTTCAAAACGCGATTTGCCGGCTTTGTACATGCCAGAAGCAAACTTACCGTCAGAGGATTTTAGCGAGGTGATATCGAGAATGTTGCCGGTCGGCGTCTCGGTGATAATTGTCTTTGGATTCTCAAAGGCCTGTCCAGTGAGGTCTGCGTTCGACAATTTGGCGGGATAAATAGCTTCAGCGAAGGCACCGCTCGAGAGCATCACGAAGCTCACCCATGCTGCTAGTTTCAACCAAGCGTTGGTACCTGTTTTCGCCCTTGTCATATCGCTCTCCTGAATTGTTATTTAGCGCTAGTACTCGCGTAATCCGCGGCCAAGTCGCCCATCTCACTCTTTCATCGCGGCATTAAGACAACTCATACACCAAGTGGCTTATGGGTCTTGCTGAAATAGCGATGCAATAATCGACTCACCGCTCAACTTGCGACCCAACGCCTAAAAATCCCGCGCCCGCTTATTCACGCTAAGCACCAGCCATCATAATCTGCTCATTGACCGCTCGATCCGCGGCATCGACCGCCCCATCCACATAGGCATGTGCCTCTGAGTCGGAATTGGCAATGCTGATACGTCCAATCTGCGCTCGTCCTGCAATGTGAGGCCCGTTCTTTCGGTTGAAGTTTGGATTAATGCCAACTCCCTCAAACTCGTAGGCGTAACCGTGCGGCCATCGATTTAGCGTGATGCCCGCCATATCGCGCTCTACATCAAACCCGTGGGGCCCCAGCATCCCGTCAAAGTGCTTGACGTTATCGTCTTCAAAATTCTGATAGGACATCTCGAGTAGTTTCATACGGCCCGCTCGATATTGATCCATAGCGGGAAGACCCACAGCTGTTGGCGAATACCAGGCGGTTACAACAATCGGTTTGTCGGTCTCTTGTGCGTATTCGTAGTCACCAATACTGACCGGATAATCCAAGTGCAAATATTTGAACATCACATCGCCGGGCGAATAGAACATGTAATGCCCAGCGTCCTTGAACGATTGCCAGTTTCGGAGTGCAAACGTGCCCAGAACGAACGGAATCTTTGTGGACTGCTCTATCGCATCGGTTTGAGCCTGACTCGCCTCGGGACATAGGTGAGGGATAATCTGGTTGTAGCAGGCCATAACTGCGTGCTGTGCCCGCACCCGATAGGTTTTACCACCATTAACGTAAGCGACATCGACATACTTACCGTCGGGCGTGTTCTGTGCTCTCACGACAGTGCTGTTGAGACGAATCCTGATCTTGTTATTCGATCTGTCTAACCGGCTGTAGTCCGCTCTAGCAGTCACCAGATCCTCCATGGTGTCACCTGGCAAGGCCTCGGGAATCAGATTTCTGACCAGCGCGCGGGCAATGCTTGCATTGCCATCTGGGAATTTAAAAATATAGGGATCGCCCTCTTTCTCAGGGGGTCTCACCTTGACCTCATCGGTGCCGGGGAACCAGTAAATCATTGCTTCCCAAGCCGAAACAGCTTCCCAACCCGCGCCCATCATGGGTAGCCAGGAATCCCGCAGAACATGCTGAACCGACGTCGGCTGTTGTGCATACTTTTCGAGAAAGTCGAGATA
>CBFIHK010000057.1:0-12519 GCA_965662305.1 Luminiphilus sp. | reverse complement strand
AATCATGGTGCTCTCACTGGGATACCACTCTAAGCCAACGTCGAGGTTGTTAGACAAAATGGGCTTGAGATAAGGATTACCAGAGGCGCTGATTCCGTTAATCGCTTCGGACAACGTGGTATAGGCATTATTCTCGTCGTTATCCTGCACGGCACGGCCGTTGCCGTAGGCGTGTGGATCTGGACGAGACATTCCTCTGAATGCACCCACTCTGAATACGAGATCGTCATTCAGGTCAGCAACCACGGTTAGGCTCGGTAGCCACTCTTGGTAGTCGCTTGTCTGCGTGTCAGTTTCAAAGCCGGAGACACTCGCGTCTCCCTCGGTAACGACAAATCCAACGCCGTCTATTTCCTCAACTGTGATAGGACCGCGATAACCCACAGAGGTAATCTCAGTATCAACATACCGAACACCAAAGTTGCCTCGAATAGGCGTATCACCCCACATCGAATCGAACTCAGCCTGAACGTAGAACGCTGTTGTGTCTTCTTCGACATCTGTAGTGCCCGAGGTAATCCCGTTTTGGAATTGAATAGCGTCCTGGCCGCCGTAGTTCACCAACCATGCATCAACCGCACAATCGAAATCAAACGTCGCATATTCGCTGACTGACGATCCACTGCTGGCATTGTTAATGATATTTCCGCTTGCCACATTCGAGAGGAACCCTGACTCTGGGAATTCGCTGTTTGCGCAAGCAAGCACATTGCTCAGAACAGCGTCGGTCACATCGTTATTCGCGCCACCATTGGGCGAAACTAAATCCTCATCCTCAAACAAACTCTGCCCAGGCGCGTTACGCAGACCGCCGAGTTCTGAGTACTCCAAGGTGGAAAAACGCGTTCCTGCCTTGATTGTATGAATCGCTCCCATATCCGCATCCCACGTGAGGTCGGCTCGGAAGGCATCCAGCGTATTGTTTCGTGTAATCTGGCGTGCCCGAATCCGAGCACGATCGCGTGCATTGAAATAGCTAGGGTCGGTAACCTCAAAACCATTGCCACCATCATCAAGAATCGTGGCTAGCGCCACACCGTCGCCCCTTTGGGTATCTAACTGAACCGTGAAGTCGTCACGGTTTCCGAAAACAAGGTTGTTGTCGGTAGCGCCTAGGCGCAGCTCGACATCTGTTTCACGACGTGTAGTTTCTGACTCTGCGTAATCCAAATTCAGAGTCAGTCTGTCGGTGACCATGAAATCAAGGTTTAAACCAAATCCCTCGTACTCTTCAAGCCGCTGGAAGTCGGTTGTGTAAGAGTGAATCGTGGTCTCTGAAACCGACGACGTCACGATACCCGTGTAGGGGTTAGATGTAAGAGCGGAGATATCCTCCTGCGTACTGCCCCATTGTAAATCGCGACGCATCTCGCGCTGATCGCGCTCTGAATATTGGAAATCTAAGATAATGTCCAATCGATCATTTGGCTGGAATTGAACACTGCCGAATACAGCCTCTCGCTCGTCATCAGTCGTGTTTTGACGGTAACGATGGTCGCGAGGAATGTAAGCGAATGGAATGTCGCTCGGGGAGTTATAATTTGGGTTTGAATCAATCAATGCTTGAATGCGATCGTTTTGCACACTCAGAGAGTTATCGTGGCAACGACCAGAGGTATCCAGAGGCAATGCATTCGAATCGAACGAAGTGAGCTCACACGCTTCAAGACGGCCTTGTCCTGAGGTTGTTTGATACTCCTGCTCCGGATTCGACTCGTCTCTGACTTGAATGCCCAGAGATACACCTAACATTGCGTCACCCGACAACTCAAACTGGTCGATGTAGGCAACGGTCCCACGAGACCCAAAATCCTGACCATCAGCAATATCAGCCTCGTCGGGGCTATGTGCCGCTTTGACATCGACTTGCAGCAGGCGCTTGCCGTGTTCCAAGGGCTTTTTGGTGTCAAGGTGGACCTGACCACTCACCGCACCCTCAATGTATTCCGCTGATTGGGACTTGTGAATCGCAATCTTGTTAAACATTTCAGAAGGAAAGATGCTGAAGTTAACAGCTCGGTTGCCACCGCCGTTGGTCGCCTCGCGACCATTAACGACCGTAGTTCCCAAAAATGGGCCCAAACCCCGAACGGAGAGCTCTGTGGCACTGCCGTTCTCCTGGTGGGAGGTCGCTCCCGTGATCGTCTCCAACGCATCGCCAACAGAGAGCGCTGGGATATCACCAATTTGATCAGAGGATAGGCCGTCCACGATCTGGACTGACGAGCGTTTGATATCAATTGTGCTCTTAACAGTCTCTCGAATACCGGTAACAACGACCTCTTCAATCGTACCACCTGCCGCTTGCTCGGCCTCGCTCGCGTCCTGTGCCCAGCTCATTTGAGCAAGCCCAAGCGCACAGCTAGTAGCAACGACCAGATGGGCAAACGCTGAGCGCGGCGCGCCCAGAGAGTAGTTATTAACTGATGTCTTAAACATATTGGGTCTCACAGTATTAATGCAGTTTTGAACCATCTCATTAACGGGTCTTTGCTCGAACATACTATTCCTCCACTCCTACAGTTGCCTCGGACGTACTCGAGTTGTAAGGAGACGCAGCGTTATCGGTGTCTAGCGAATCGCCTTCTAGGTAAGATTCAAAGTCATCGCTGAATACCTCAGCCGTACCCGCTGTATCCGAGTAAATCACCAGATCATCGACGCTAAAGATGCCTGTGGCCTCTCTCACGCCGCTGTTGTCGCCAAATCTAAACGAAACATGAGTAACACCACCGAAGGGTGAGTTGTCGGGCGTAATCGCCGGCAACGCCACACCATCAACTTCGATGATTACTTCAGGAGCAACAGTGGTATCACCCCCCGGATACTCCCAAGTGATCGCCACATTCATCCACGTATCTAGTAGCACTGATAGCGCAGAGGTATCGGTTGAGCTTGGGTATCGAACCCCAAAACTACTATCTCTAATTCGGAAGTCGAGGATCGAACCGCTATTATTGGTGTCCGAATTGAACAGTGTGATGAACGCATCACCGTTGCCTAGATCGTCGTCCAATCGCTTGATAGCCACTTCAACACGACCAGCCGCTAGCGGTGCATCTGCATCCGAAAGCTTGTATCGAAGCTCACCTGTGTCGCCGGCATCGGTATCAATAATTTCAGCTATTTTGTTACCGGGGGTGCCAGGGCCACCAACATCAGCCTCAGGCTCCTTACGAACCGTCGCCTCAGACGTACTCGAGTTGTAGGGAGAAGCACCATTGTCAGTATCGAGAGAGTCTCCCTCAAGGTAAGACTCGAAGTCATCAGAGAAGACGCTCTGCATACCATCGGTATCAGAGTAGATCCCAAAGTTATCGACACTAAAGACACCTGTCGCTTCTCTCACACCGCTATTGTCACCAAACCTGAATGCCACGTGAGTCACGCCACCAAACGGTGAGTTGTCGGGCGTGATCGGGTCAAGCGCCACACCATCAACAACAATCACCACCTGGGGCGCAAGCGTTGTATCACCTCCGGGATAGTCCCAAGTGACCACCACGTCCATCCACTCATCCAGTACGTGAGGCAATGAAGATGTGTCTGTCGAGCTTGGATAGCGCACGCCGAAGCTATCGTCGCGAATTCTAAAGTCGAGGATCGAGCCGCTGTTATTTGTCGATGAATTAAAGAGCGTGATAAAGGCGTCGCCGTTACCTAATTCATCGTCAAGTCGCTTGACTGCCGCTTCGATACGTCCAGAGATAATCGGTGCTGCGTCATCAGCGAGCTTGTAACGGAGTTCGCCAGTGTCGCCGCTGTCCGTATCGACGATCCCTGCAAATTTGTTGCCGGGAGTTCCTGGACCACCCAAGCTTTCCGTTGACTCCACAGTCGCCTCCGAGGTGCTCGAGTTGTAGGGCGATGCGGCATTGTCAGTATCAAGAGAGTCTCCCTCGACATACGACTCGAAGTCGTCAGAGAAAACCTCCACAAAGCCTGCTGTATCGGAGTAGATAGCGAAGTCGTCAACACTTACCTTACCGGTAGCCTCGCGAACGCCACTGTTGTCACCAAACCGAACAGAGACATGAGTCACGCCACCCACCGAATTATTTTCAGGCGTAAACGATGGCAAGCTCACGCCATCCACGGAGATCGTCACGGACGGGTTAACGGATGTCGACCCATCGGGATACTCCCAAGTGATGCGAACATCCATGAACTCATCAAGCTTGTGAGGCAGTGAGGAGGTATCAATGGAACTTGGGCTTCTTACCGCGAAGCTATCGTCCTTGATTCGGAAATCAAGAATGGCCCCGTCATTGTTGGTAGCAGAGTTAAAGAGTGTGATGAAGGCATCACCGTTTCCGAGATCATCATCGAGACGCTTGATCTTTAGTTCAACGCGTCCAGCCGCCAATGGATCGCCGGAAAGCTTATAGCGAAGCTCACCAGTATCACCTGCATCAGTATCAACAATGACAGCGACTTGTGTTGTTCCGGCATTCACTTCACCGCCAACACCATTAATGGTGATAACAAGCTCCGCTGTAGAACCATCAACCGATGTCACCGTAATGGAGTCGGTGACCCGGTCACCCTGAACTAAAGCCGCAATAGCGGGATCCGCAGTATCTAGCGTGTACTCCCACTCTCCTGAAGCAAGAATCGAAACACGACCGTAGGTTGTGGATACATTGATCTCCTCAACAAGTGCAGCCTCACCCTGATCGGGATCGATTACTGTAATCGCACCCGTGATCGCCTCGGCACTGTCGCTGTTCACCGCACCAACGAGATTAAAGAATGCGGCGGGCGTCGATGCGCTCTCGTCGCTTCGATCAAATATGACGACTGACGCGTCGACAGAATTAGGGTAAGTCTGCGAACCGGCAAAAACGTCACCAACACCGTAGCCCTCAAAGTCGTCAGCAAATGCCAACGCCGTGCCTGCGGTATCTGAGTAGATCTCGACGTTATCAATTAAATATGAGCCAAACGGAATAACGGTGCCGTTGTCACCGAAACGCCACTGCACACGCTGAACACCCTCAGCAAACCATTGGTTTAGATCGGTAAAGTCACCATCAACAACCGCGGCTGTGGAGAACGGGCCACCTCCGAGAGCTTCACCATTGATCAGAATAGTGATCTGCTTCTCTTCGGCCATATCCCAGATAATCTCGATGTCATACCATTCGTTAGGCGTAAATGGCGCCTCAATCGTTTCACCCGGATAAGACGCGTTATCTGTATTCCTCACGAGGAAACGAGGATCACGAGTACTGCCGTCGTCATTAGTCGCCGAACCCTGAATACGCAGGTCGACCAATGATTCAGATGAACTACCTGACGCACCGTACAAAGTGACGTAGGCGTCCTTCTGATTACCGTCATCAGCCAGTGCTTCCGTTTTCAAGAAAGAGAACTTGAGCTTTCCTGCGTATTGGTGCGGGTCTAAATCTAAACGGAGTTCACCCGTATCACCGTTAATCGTGTTGGTAATTTCCGCGACCTGAGTTAAGGCAGCTACACGGATCACAAGCGCTGCACCTGTGCCATCAGCGGAGGTGATTGGAATTACGTCGCTGACCGACTCTCCCACCTCAAGCCCGGCAACGTCGCCGTTCGTGGTGTCGAGTGTGTAAGACCAGTCGCCCGTCTCGGCAATCGAAAAAATACCGTAGGTGGTAGCTACATCCGTCTGCGGTACGACCGTATCTTCGCCGAAGTTAACGTCATTGACGGTCACTGTGCCGGTCAGAGGCGCCACTTGATCATTTGGAATAGACGCACTGAGTCCTTCAAATGTCGCCGGCTCAGGCACATTATTTACCGCACCTGACACCTGAGAGAGCGCATCGGCATTCAAGTTGCCGCCTACGGGCGAGGATGTAATGTCGTTCGCAGCTTGATTAAACGCATCAATAGTCTCTTGCGAAAGAACGCCATCAGCAAGATCGACAACAATAGCAGCAATGACCTCAGCCGCAGTTTTAGTCGCATCTGTCGCGTCTAACTGTGAAATCAATGCAAGCGCGGTTGCGTATTTACCTGGCTCGTCATTAGCCAAAGCTGCTGCTGCTATGTCTGACGGCGTTATTTCGGTGATATTCGCTGAGACACCAAAGTTGATTCCGACAGATCCGTTGAACTGAGAAAGCGCTTGATTCAAGTCACCCGCCTGCTCGGCAAGTGCAGTAGCGATCTCGGTTAACGGCGAAACTGTGAATATCGCATCGCCTGTGACATCTACCACCGCACGACTAAGCGGAGCTGCCAAAGTATCTCCGGACGCCTCATCAACGTAGGCACCACCGGCACACGAAAGTAAAGCCCCGCCGTTCACAGGAACCAGCCCATCAAATGTCACAAGACCGTTGCTAGTTACGCCGGATGCAAGCGCCGATCCGGCTGCACCATCGGCTCCGACTGCAGAAATATCACAAGCCGCCCCGTCGACCAGAGCATGTACAAACGCCGCACCCAGCGAGAACGCAGCTTGAATGGACACCCCTGCCGACTCGACGGTTTCGCGAAGACCCGCTGAATCGGTGTATCGAACAACTACACTTACCGTTTCACCGCCTTGATCGGCGGTTAGTGTGTACGTTGCCGACGTCGCCCCGCTTATCGCCGCACCATTGGAATACCACTGGTAGGTGTCAGTCCCGGCTTCTACGCCATCTGGGTCAGACACAGAAGCGGACAACATCTGCCCAACAACTGTTTCCCCGGAAATGCTCGCAGAACCATTGGAGCCGGCAACGGGGTCGATGCTACTCCGCCCACTACCACAACCAACGATAAAAGCTGATAACAACGAAACTAAAAGGACTTTGTGACTCATTAACTGAACTCCTTTTTCAAATCCACCACCCGTATTCGGCTAGCTAGGCTCGCCTCCATTGAGGCGTTCTCACGCCGCTCTAACAAGAGCGTCGCGATTTTTAGTAAGAAATTGCTTATTAAGAACCTGCGCCCCTAACAACGTCTTGTAGATTCTCAACCACACCTTTAAACAAAAATGGTCATACCAATTTAATTTTTATCTGAAATTTGGTCATACAATTTGAGATGTGTTCGATTACCAGTAAACCCATTTTTGTCATACATTGCAAGGGCGATGGTCAATTAAATAACAAATGAAAAATCCATGAAGATGTTTAGTAAAAACTCAGTAGAGGCAGACATATCGCCTGAACGTTTGGCAGAATAAAGTTATTACCAAAATTTTTCAGATTTGCTACCATCAACGTTTTGACAATGTTGTGTGACTTATGTCCAAAGGAAATCGACTTTACCGAGACGTAGCCGATAGGATGCTGGCGATGATCAGTTCAGGCACTTACCCTGCGGGCGGGCGGCTACCCCCTGAGCGAGAATTGGCCGAACAATTTTCGGTAAGCCGCCCTACCATACGCGAGGCAATTATCGCCCTTGAGGCTAAGGGGCTTGTGCGGATAAAGAGTGGTTCAGGGGTGTACGTGCTCTCACCAAACGTTGGCGACAATCACGCAACAGGCCAGGGAGCAATGCGCGATGGAAGCGCATTTGAACTCACAGAAGCACGAGCGGCCCTCGAAGGTGAGGCGGCAGCCCTAGCCGCTCGAATGATCACGCCTGAACAACTGAAAGCACTTGAAAAGGCACTTCTTGAGTTAAAGAACGAATCCCAAAACGGAGAGTTACTCTCAGAGCAAGCCGATAAACATTTCCACCAAATCATTGCTGATGCGACACACAATCCGCTGATAAAAGGAATGATTAGCGATCTCTGGCAAATAAGAAACAACAACACCAGCATTCATAATGCCTATCAAGCCATTTGCGAAACCGACAGTGCGGCGAGATATGAGGAACATGAGGCGATCTTCACGGCGATCAAGATGCAAGATGCGGCGGCTGCAAGACAAGCTATGCACCACCACTTCGAGCGAATTCTTGCAAAACTGATTTCGGCAGAGGAAGCCAGGTTATTTGAGGCACTAAAGAGTAAAACCATGGCAAGTCGAGAACGATTCTCTCTAGAGCAAATGAAGGTGCGGCGCTAGAACGCGGTACTAACTAATCGCTATCAATGCTAGGACCGCAGAAGGGAGTGAGAGCCCGCCGCTCATTTAACTAACTAGGCTATCAGCGCACGCTAACGAGACAACATGCTTAAGCTACCTGCAACTCAGCGCCTGAGTAATAAGCTTGCAAGTATTCCCACGCGGAGAGGGCAACAGGCGCAACACTGTGCCCCGTAGTCAGCATCCCCGTCGTTAAGGAAAGCGAATTAGAAGATCGCAGATGCTCAAAAAATGCGTCATCACGGGAGGTAAATTTGCGCCACCACTTCGCTTGCAAAAAAAGAAATCCTAAAATCTACCCAAAGAAGCTAGGCAACCATAAAGTCAATGCCGGCAGGTAGATTACCGCCATAAGAGCCACCAGCAATGCGCAGTAAAACGGCCAGATTGTCTTAACTGTCTCCTCAACCGACAGCTTGCCAATGGCACAGGCGACAAAGAGTACGGCGCCGATAGGCGGTGTAACCAAACCGATGCCAAGGTTAAGTATCAACATCACACCAAACTGTATGGGATCCATGCCAAGCTGGTTGGCAAGGGGCAAAAAAATTGGCGTAGAAATTATGATGAGTGGTGCCATATCCATAAAGGTGCCGAGTATTAGCAAGACCACATTGATCAATAGCAGAAGAACTAAGGGATTTTCAGTTATCCCTTGAAGGAGATTGGCAAGATGAAGAGGTGCCTCGAGCAGTGCCAATAACCAACCAAATGCACCCGCTGCACCGATAATAAACATTACCATTGCGGTGGTTTTTACTGATGAGGTAACCGCCGATATAAACTGCTGCCAAGACAATGACCGGTAGATAAGTAGTCCAACGATCAGGGTGTAGACCACAGCTACCGCGGCCGATTCCGTAGGCGTAAACACGCCTGAGATAACACCGACCACAATGATTAATGCTGCGATTAATCCCGGTACAGCCCCCAAAGCACTTATGAGAAGCGCCGACCAACCAGGAAAATTTCCCGGCGGATATTTTCGACTTCTTGCGACACAATAGCTAGCTATCATCAAGAGAGCACCCGTCAGAATCCCTGGGAAAACGCCAGCCAGAAAGAGGTCAGCAAGAGAGATGCTCACCCCAGCGGCTGCCGCGTATATGATCATGTTGTGCGAGGGCGGAATCAGTAAGCCTGTCACGGCAGATGTCGCGGTAACGTTGACGATATAATCACGATCGTAGTTTTTTTCCTGCATGATAGGACCGAGCGCCGATCCGATAGCAGATGCGCTTGCGATCGCCGAACCAGACACCGCGCCAAACATCATTGAAGACCCAACACCCACCTGCCCTAGCCCGCCCCTACCCTGGCCAAGGGTTGCCTCCGCAAGCCTGATTAACCTCTCGGCAATGCCAGCACGATGCATAAGATCACCAGCAAATACAAAAAAGGGGATCGCCATCAGAGCGAAGATATTCATACTCGCGGCCATCCGCTGGAAACCAACAACTAAAGGGATATCCAGTACAAAGAAGGTTAACAACGATGAAGCCCCAAGTGCGATCGCCACAGGCACACCAATTGCCATAAGCACGAGCAATGCTCCCAGCAGGAGTGCTAGCTCCATATCTGCCGCTCCTCCGCTCGAGGCGGTGTAAACTGGCGCTCAATTGAAAACAGCGTGATCAACAATCCTGAGATCGAAATCGGAATGTAAGCGAACCCTCGGGGGATACCTAAGGTTGGAATTACGTGATGCCATGTTGCTAAGGCGAGCTCGATGCCAAAAACGATCATGGCCAGGCCAAAGAAAGCAACTACGGCATTTGAAACCAGATTGCTTAGCCCTCTCAATTTATTCGGAAGGCGATCAACCATGACCGAGATACGAATGTGAAATCCTTCCCGCATCCCCGCAGCAGCAGCAATGAATACGCACCAGATAAGCATTAATAAGGCAGCTTGCTCGGCCCACACAGGACTTGCATTCAGCACGTATCGGCCAAATACCTGCACAGTGATAATAAGCGTCATCAACACGAGAGCCGTGCCACTGAAATACCTAGCGAATTCACTCAGTTTCTGACACATTTTATTCACTCTGTGAGTCTCCCGCTGAGCGTGGTGGCTGCCATTGCGTTATTTGATCAACCAAAGACGACATCTGAGGAGATGTTATAAATCTCTCCCAAACCGGTGCCATTGCCTTCTCAAAGGCAGACTGATCAAGCTCTTCGACAATGTTCACGCCGGCAGCTGCAATACGACGTGTCGCTGTTTCAACGCGAGCATCCCAGTTGGTTCGCATTACAGGTACTGAATGATTGGCTGCAGCCTGCAAAAATTGCCGCTCTTCGACGCACAACTTTGCCCAGGTAGCCCCCGACGCTACGAGCACCTCGGGAGCCATGACGTGTTGCGTGAGACTATAGAACGGGGCCGCCTCAAAATGGCGTGTGCTTTCATAGGAGGGGAAGTTATTTTCAGCACCATCAACTACGCCTTGCACCAGAGACTGGTAAACCTCTCCGAAGGGAATAGGTGTCGGGTTTGCACCCAATGCACGGACCATTTCGACGTAGATATCGGAATTTGGCACCCTTAATTTCATCCCTGCCATATCCTCGGGCACACGGATAGGATGCCGCGTATTGTAGAATGAGCGAGCCCCCGAGTCGTAGAAACACAAGCCTCGGAGTCCGTAAGCTTCCAGACTATCGAGCACTGTACGACCCATTGGACCATCAAATACTGATCGCGCGTGAAATATCGAGCGGAATAGAAATGGCAGCGCTAGCACAGATGCCAGCGGCGCAATCGACGTCAAGGGACCTAGGTTGACGCGGGTGAGATCAACACCACCGAACACCGCAAGCTCCAGAGTAGCCTCCTCTGAACCCAACTGTCCGCCGGGGTACACGCGGACTCGCATTTCACCGTTCGTGGTCTCGTCCAAAAAACGGTCTACGGCATATAAACCTTGAGTTGTGGGGTAATCAGCCGGCTGAGATTCTGCTGCGAACAGAGGTCTTGCGCCTCGTCGTTTACTGCAGGCAGTTAGTAGTAATGGCGCCAATAAAATAGATCGCCGTGCGATCACCGCGCTAACCATCCACCATCAACAGGGATCAGCGCACCATGAACATAATCAGATGCCGATGAAGCCAAAAACACAATCGCGCCTGCCAAATCATCGGGCTTACCCCAACGGCCTGCAGGAATCCGGTCAAGAATCTGACTATTCCGGACTTCGTCTTGTCTCAAAGCCTCAGTGTTGTTGGTTGCAAAGTAGCCTGGAACAATCGCGTTAACGTTTATAGACCGCCCAGCCCACTCATTAGCTAGTAAGCGAGTAAGCCCAGCAAGGCCACTCTTACTCGCCGTGTAAGAGGCAACGCGAATACCGCCCTGCAAGGATAAAAGAGACGCAATATTGATTATTTTACCCGGCCGATTGGTCGCCACCATCGATCGAGCAGCGGCCTGCGCCATGAAAAAAGGTGATTTGAGGTTAGTCGACATAACCTCATCCCAATCGTCCTCGGAAAAATCGAGAGCGTCAGCCCGCCGAATGATCCCAGCGTTATTAACCAGAATATCGATAGGGCCAAGTGCGTTTTCAGCGCCCTCGATTGTCCGCGCAGCTGACTCAGCGTCAGAGAGATCAGCCATGATCACCGCATACCTCGCCCCCGCAGCACTGATCATCTCTATCGTCTGATCGGGTGAAGTCCTTCCGATCAGAGCGACACTTGCACCAGCGTGAGCTAACGCCAATGCCATAGCTTGACCGAGACCGGTATTTGCACCGGTTACTGCAGCAACCTTCCCAGTTAAGTCAAAAAGCGTACCCATAATGAATGACTCCGCCAACGGTAAAACGTAAGAATTTTATTTTGGCCGGCGCGTCGAATCGCGCTCAATCAGGATTGGCCATGTCTCGTTCTCGCGTTGGCCCTCCCTACCCTCATCGTGAAACTCGAATAAACGCTCCGCAGCCAATCGTCCAATTTTTCTCGCTGGCGTACGTGCAGTAGTTAACCGGGGCCACACTCTTGTTGCTGTCTCAAAGTCGTCATAACCGACCACGGACAAAGACTCTGGTGGGGTATGGCCCGCAACATGCAGTGCCTGTAGGATCCCTGCTGCCATTTCATCATTCGCTGCAAACACCGCTGTCGGTGGCGGATCTAGATCTAAGAGATCAGCGCCAATGGCAATGCCGCTCTCAAATGTGTAGTCGCCGCGCAATTGATAGTGGGTCGGTACAGAAATCCCGTGGTCGGCAAGTCCGTCCTTGAAACCCGCTATGCGCTCGGTAGACGAGCGGAAGCTGCGCCTACCCTCGACCCAGGCAATTCGCTTGTGACCGAGTCCAACAAGGTGATCTGCTAAATACTTACCGCCAACGCGATCATTGGTCACGATCATTCTGCTCTCCATATCAAGAGCAATTGAAGCGATACGAATATACGCGCAACCGACCGATCTAAGGGCCTCAGCAAGGTTTTCGTCTTCTGAGACTGAAGGCGTAAGAATCACGCCATAC
>CBFIHK010000056.1:0-12951 GCA_965662305.1 Luminiphilus sp. | reverse complement strand
CAACAAAAGTGCCTTGTAAACCGCTCGCTACCACGTCGGGGGTAGTCGCGAGAATCGCCCTAAAAAGTACCCGTAAATCGTGGTGAATTCTATTTCGTTTCGCCTCACCTACTAATACACTCGCCAGCTTTAGAACAATAAGCTTGCCAGAGGAGACATTCATGGCAGACCTACCAAAACACGCGCGAGTTGTTGTCATCGGGCAGGGCGGTATTGTCGGCGCATCCGTCGTTCATCACCTCATCGAAGAAGGCTGGGATGACATCGTAGGGCTAGAAAAATCAGCCATCCCAACAGACATTGGATCGACGTCGCATGCATCTGATTTCTGCTACATGACCGCGCACGACAAGCTTACTGTGTGGACGAGTCAGTACAGCCGTGAGTTCTACAAAAAGCGTGGGAACTACATTGAAATTGGCGGCCTGGAAGTCGCTCGTAAGGACGATGACGACCGCATGCTGGAACTCATTCGCAAGGTGGGTTCTGGTAAGGCATTTGGCACCAAGGCTCATATGATCTCGGCAGCTGAAGCGAAAGAAAAATTCCCACTTCTTGAGGAGGATCAGATCCAGGGCGCTATGTGGGACCCTGAAGCAGGTCTGGTAACACCTCGGTCTCAAAAAGTAGCAGGTGACCTGGTCGATGAGGCCGTGGCTACCGGCAAGCTCAAAGCCTTTGCGTACACCCCCGCCAACAAAATTTTGGTCGAAGATGGTGTTGCCGTCGGTGTCGAGACACCCAAGGGCACGATCATGGCGGACCATATCGTGCTGTGTGCCGGTATTTGGGGTTCTCTCATTTCTGAGACGGCCAATGTGAAGTTACCGCTGATGCCGCTCGAGCACCCCCTGTTGTTCTTTGGACCTTGGGAAGACCTCAAAGGTACGGGCAAAGACATCGTCTATCCTTTGCTTCGCGACCAGGGCAATTCGGCCTATGTGCGTGATACGGGAGACCCAACGACACCCGAGGGGGGGCTCCTAGAGTGGGGTTACTACGAGCAATTCGAACCGCGACTTGTAGAAGCACGTGATATTGCCGAACCCGGTGAAGCGCGTCTTTCACCGTCCATGCGCGACATGACGCTTGATCAGGTAATGGACGCGTTTGAGCGGGCCATCGAACTCACGCCAATTTTGGGCGAGCTTGGCTGGGAAGAGCGTCGATCGTTCAATGGCCTACTATCGGTGACTGTGGACAGCGGCTCTATTATCGGTGAGTCCGTTGAAACAAAGAATCTGTGGCTCTGCGAGGCGGTTTGGGTTAAAGACGGCCCCGGCGCTGCAAAGCTTTTGGCCGAATGGATGACGCATGGACGCACAAGCATAGATCCACACAGCATCGATCCTGCCCGTCACTACCCCATCCAAAAGACCGACGCGTACATTCGCGGTCACTGCTATGAATCATCCCAGAAAATCTACACACCTGCGGTACACCCGCGTGAGCCGTTCGCAACATCTCGCGGCATGCGCGTTAGCCCATTCTACGAACGCGAAGTTGCACTTGGCGGTTACTTCATGGAAGTCGCCGGTTGGGAGCGAGCGCACGGATACGCCGCGAATGAGGAAACCTTGCTCACGAAGTATCGTGATCAGGTGCCCGTGAGAGAAGCCGAGTGGGATAACCGTCACTTCTGGGAAGTCTCCAACGCGGAACAGCTCGCCATGAGCGATGGCGTCGGCATGATCAACCTTTCACACTTCGCCATCTTCGATGTTGAAGGTGCTGACGCTGAAGCCCTTATGGAATACCTCTCTGTGGCAAAAGTCGGCGCTGACACTGCCATTGGAAAAGGTGTCTACACCCACTTCCTCGATCAAGCAGGCGGTATCCGCTCCGATTTGACCATCATCCGACTCGCGGACGACTGTTTCAGGGTGGTCTGTGGTGGAGACACGGGCAATCGCGATTATGTCTGGATGCGCGACATGAGTGGGCGTAAGGGCTTTAACAATGTCACCTTCCATGATCGCAGTGAGGAACTTTCAACTTTGGGTTTGTGGGGCCCCGAGGCGCGCGTCACGCTCGCTAAGTTGATGGATGACCCTGAAAGCATCTCCAACGAGGCTTTCCCCTTCGCGACAACCAAGGAAATCACGGTCTGCGGCGTAAAGGTGTGGGCCTTCCGCATCAGCTACGTAGGTGAGCAAGGGTGGGAGCTTTACTTCCCATTCTCCGACGGCCTCGCGATCTGGGATGCGTTGTTCGAACTGGGTGTGACCCCTGTCGGCATCGAGACCTACGCTAACAGCCGGCGTCTTGAGAAGAGCTTACGTCTACAAAACGCCGACCTCGAGACGGACTACAACCTTTACGAGGCTGCACTCGCACGACCTAAAGTCAAAGCCGCGGACTTCCACGGTAAAGAAGCGTACGTGCAGCAGCGGGAACTCGAAGAGCAAGCGGCCTATCTTTGCACCTTCGTTCTCAAGGACACAACGGATAGGAATGGTGTTGTGCGCTACCCAATTGGTAACTGGCCAATCCTTGACCCCGAGTCGAAAGAAACCCTCATCGATTCGCATGGTCGGCGCTCATACACCACGAGTATGTCCTTTGGACCCAGTCTTGGGTTAAACATCGCAATGGGTTACCTACCTGCCGACAAGGCAAAGGAAGGCGACATTGTACTTATTGAGTACTTCGGCGAGCACTACGAGGCTGAGGTAATGAAGGTAGGCTACGGTGCACTTTTGGACCCAACAAACGAGCGTCCAAAGAGCTAAAACCGCTGTCAGCGACTCACATTAAAAAAGGGGCCTATGGCTACTTCTTTTTATCTGCTTTTGGTTTCCGTTTTCCGTTTATATTTTTTCTCGGTTTTCTGTTGGGCTTATTTTTCGCTTCAGATTACCTTGAGCCATCTTGCTGACATTCGAGGCCTCTAATAGTCGCGTTCCTCTTGTCTCGCACATTTTTCGTAAACTTTTTTCGGCCCCTACTTCATTCCCGTAGCAATGACTTTTGCCGCCAGGCGAGCCAAATCAGAACGAAGCAACCTCGTTAGCAAACAAGCCCTCGTCTGGCACGACACCAAGGCCAGGACCTGCAGGTAGATCTATGTGTCCTCCACGAATCACAATGCCATTCCTAGAATCGTAATGGCCTTCAATGTAGGGCTGTGCCAACCAAACGCCCTGCAGGCGATTGGGTGCCACCGTCGCACCAAGATGTACACAGGCTGCGGCGATAATATCCCCACCCCACGAGTCATCGGAGGTGTGAGGCAAATTGCGCGCCTCACAGATATCCCTGAACACAGACATTGGCTGTAAACCGCCAATACGCGTTACTTTCATGCTGAAGCCGTCAGCAACACCTGAGCCTGCGGCACGCAACACCGTTGCCATATCAACAGCCGACTCATCGACAAATACCGGGTGATTGAGCATTGGCTTTACATTGGTTATTTCCTCGAGAGAGTCGCAAGGCTGCTCCAATACAAAGGGAATATCGGAACAGGCCTGACTCAAGGTAATTGCGTCAGCGGTTGTTAGCCCTCGGTTACCATCGACGGCGAGTCGCATGCGGCTACCAACGGTCTCCCAAACTCTTCGAACAACAGCAATATCCTCAGCAACAGGCCTGCCGCCGATCTTTATCTGCATTCTGGGGTAACCCTCTGCGACCTTCTCCTCAGCAATTTTTGCTATCTCGTCAGGCGTCCCAACCCCACTCGCGTAATACGAAGGGACGCGATCGACAGCAGCACCGCCGAGGAGCGAAGCAACAGATCTGCCGGTCTTTTTACCCAGCGCATCAAAAGCAGCGATATCAACCGCAGCTTTCGCATAACGATGACCATTGAGGAGGGAGTTCATGTGACGATGAAGCATCAGAGGCTCATCGAGCCTCACCCCAATCAGAGCGGGTGCCATCTCAATCAACGCGGCTCGTGCACCTGCGGCATGACTCGGCGCGTACGTGGGTCCCACCGGACAGGTCTCACCCCACCCGACAGTGCCACACTCGCTCTCCAACCTTACCAGCGTTGTATCAAGTTCATAGACTGAGGCATTTGCCATCCGATACGGCCCATTCTTAACCGGCAGATCATGCTGATAAATGCTGATTTTCTTAAGCTTCATAAACGTCCTATTGCGCGACGTATCCGCCGTCTACAGAGAGCACGGTGCCTGTGATGTGACGTTGGGTAGATAAAAAGACGATCGCTGCAGCAACCTCTTCAGGCTCAGCAACACGTCCCATGGGAATGCTGGCCTCATTCCGCGCTACAACGGATGTTTCCATTGAGGGATCGTCGTGTTCGGAGAAAAGCATCGGAGAATTGATCGCCCCCGGTGCTACCGCATTTACAGTGATGTCTCTCGACGCCAATTCGAGTGCCATCGTGCGGGTCAATTGATCGACAGCGCCTTTGCTTGCGCAGTAAGCCGCTAAACCCGCGGCACCAACCTGACCACAGGTTGAAGAGACGTTCACCATCGAGCTACCCGGGGGTGCTACTTTCGCCACAGCGCGGCTCAGATAAAAAACACCATCCACGTTCGTTGCCATAACACGGCGCCACTCTTCATCAGTGGTCGACTCGGCCGCTTTTCTGGCGATGACACCCGCGGAATTCACTAAGTCGATGGGTCGTCTACCAAACTGTTCTACCACCATGGATAAAACGTTCTCAGAAAACGCCGAGTCAGTGATGTCACCCGCGCAAATTAGCGTTTCGGCACCTTGCTGCAAGGGCAGATCTGCAGCCGTGAACTCCAGCTTCTCTCTATTGCGCCCAATCAACACACAATCCGCCCCGCGCGCTGCTAACTCTTTGGCACAGGCGGCACCAACACCGCTTCCCGCGCCGCTAATAATCGCTATCCGCCGTTGACTCATTATCGCGCCTCCATGGAATCTCTCCCGTAACGCCCTTTCTAGAGGTTAGGGAGCGGCAGCTTAGCCAGTCGCCCACCGTCGACAACGAACTCCTGCCCGCTGACAAAACCTGACTCACTGCTCGCCAGCCAAAATACGGTATTGGCCACATCTTCAGGAAGCCCTAGGCGACCCACCGGATGAAGCGCTTCGATCGCCTCATCAACCGCCTGGCGATCAGGATAGGCTGCCAGCAGCTGCTCATTAAACGGTGTATTGATCCAACCGGGTGCAACACTATTGCAGCGAATGCCCAACGGGCCGTATTCGAGCGCAGTATTGTGAGTAAAGGCGGCAACGGCCGCCTTTGATGCTGCATAAACGCTGTGCAGTGGATTTGCGCCCAACCACTCAATCGAACTGATATTTACGATTGCCGGCGCAGTTGCGCCTGGGTTGGTCATGAGTTGTCGTGCGTGCTTGGTTGTCAGGAATGTGCTCTTCACATTGACCGCCATCACACGATCCCAGTCTTGCTCAGCGAGCTCATGGATCGGCGTCTCCACGCAAATTCCTGCGTTATTCACGAGAACATCCAAGTGTCCGTGCTGTTGTTCAACCTGCGCCATCAAAGCCGAGACACTTGCCTCATCAGCAACATTGGTTTTGATAAAGGCAACGTTCGAATTTTTGGGCGCATTCAAATCGGCGCAGATGACGGTATCACCTGCCTTCAGGAAGCGCTCCGCAATCGCTGCACCGATGTTTTGCGCAGCACCCGTGACGACGACAATCCGTGAGGCACTCATACGAATGGAACAGGCGCTGAGTAATTGTTTTGTGGACTCGTGACCACGCTACGCTGACTGCCAAGTTTGTCGATAACGACCTCGACCACATCGCCCGGCTTCAGGTATTGCTGGGGAGACATACCGTATCCAACACCCGGAGGTGTTCCGGTCATTAGTACATCACCCGGCTGCCAACTCACGTAGTTGGATAAAATCGATACCAGTTCAGCAATGCTGTACATCATGTCCGAGGTATTGCTGGACTGCATTGTCTTGCCGTTAACCTGGCAACTTATATCCAGCTGATTCGGGTCTCCTACCTCATCCTTTGTGACAAGCCATGGACCCAGCGGCTTGAGCGTGTCGGCGCTCTTACCTTTGGTCCACTGCGAGCCACGCTCTAGCTGGAAAACACGCTCAGACACATCGTTACTCGTACAAAAACCCGCAACGTAATTCATGGCTTCAGCGACGGGAATATTTTTCCCCGCTTGGCATAGAACCACTGCCAACTCAGCTTCCCAATCGAGTTGCGTGCCGCCTTCAGGCATCACTATGGGGTCAGTAGGCCCCGTGATGGCACTCGCCGCGGTCAGCATGAACATGGGTTCAGCGGGCGGCTCCATACCCGCTTCCGCCGCATGCTTGCCGTAGGTCAGGGCGCAGCCGACAATTTTTCCAGGGCGGAAGACAGGCGCGCCTAATCGTGTATGTGCATCAAGCGCAGGAAACGTGCTCAGATCAAGCGATCGGACTTGCTCGATCACCGAGGGCACGAGACTTCGGTAGTCCCAATCAGGGATTAACGCGCTGAGATCACGAATAATACCCGCGTCATCGATAACGCCCGGTTTCTCGCTTCCCAACTCGCCGGCTCTTACCAATTTCATGCGTGCTTCTCCATTATTTGACTGAATAGTGCATCAAGCGAAATACCACGGGAGCGCGCCGCCTCAAAAGAGGCCATCGTATCCTGAACACCGCGCTCGATGGAGCGGTAGGTTTCGATCTCAAGCAAGGCGTCCAACGCGCCATCGTCGTCGTCAGCGGGAAACGGCATAGGCTCACCCGAGACAGTTAACGCCATGCTGGAAGTATGGCCTCTGACGAGATCCAAGACCTGATCAACTGAGGCTGGTGTGCCATTCATGTCAAAGACGTGCGCGCCCTCGTAGTTCTTTGCTGCGGCGGCAATAAATCGTTGGGCTGCGTCCTCAACGTGAACAAACGCCACATCGCCCGTAAAGGGCGTCTCGTAGTCCCGACCTGCTGACGCAGCGAGCATGGCTATCGTCGGTGCGGCACTCATCCCTTGATCGCGACCCGGTCCGTAGATAATGCCCGGGCGAATGCCAACGCTGGGAACGCCCCAATCCTGCCAGTAAACCGCTGCCATCTGCTCACCACAGACTTTATGCGCGCCATAAAGGGTGGATAAGGCGTAGTCAGAGGTCATGGCAGGTGCGGCAATCGAACTGGCATAACTGAGTCTAGATATGGATTGCTGCCTCGCCACTTCGAGAATATTGATACTGCCCATGACGTTGATCTGGGTGCTACCAACGGGATCGGCCTTACAAAAAGGCACCTGTAGGGCAGCAAGATGGATGATCGCCGCCACTGAATACTGTGCGCATACAGATCTCAACCGCTCGTAATCCGTAATGTCGCCGCACTCCCACGTCACAGCGTCGGCATCTGCCATAATCAGGTCGAGCCGCTGGCGGTTTTCAACAATGTCGAAAACCACGGGCTTTGCACCCGCCTCGTGCAACATCTTCACTACCCACGCACCGATGCAGCCTGCGGCGCCAGTGACTAAAACTGATTTTCCCGTTAATAAATGCGCATGACTCATGTCGACTGGCTCCGTAACTTTTCGCTGAAGGCGATCAAACTTGCGACGGCTTCAGCCATTCTCTCGCCCAGCGCTTCGGGGTCATCGGAGAGCTGGACTTCGTTCAATAATGCGTCCAAGCGCGCCGATGTTCGCCACAGCTCGTGACGTGCCAACTCGGGACGAATGGCAGGGTCTTCCCAGTCAGCCATATTCAGCGTGTTGGTCGAATCGTGTGCAGAAGCGGGAAGTGCTTCAAAAGAGGGAATCATTGTGATGCGGCTTGCTCGCTCGAGCAGACGGCATGCGCGGTGAAAGATCATCGTCCCCTGTTGTAAAAAACCATAGCCAGCGTCAGGAAACGGAATCGTCGTTACGCGCTCTGACGGCAGTTGGGCGTCACGGCCCTCCTCTCCCTCAATACCGAGTAATGCTTGCCCCTCTTGCTTTGTCCCCTGGAAGACTTGGAATTCGCCTCCCTTAAGGACATGCGGGTCGGTGACCATCATAACGATATCAAAGCCCACCGAATCCACATGCCAGGTATCGACAGCGCGTGTGATGTCCTCGGGTGCGTAGTTAATACCGCAGGCAACCGCAGGCACGGAATGTCTGCCAAGTCGAGTGCCTGCAATCTCTGAAAGATGGGCGGCTAGTTCACGGGAGTCACAAAAATCGCGGATGAACGTCGAGCGATAGCCCGCACCTCGCGCGTAGCTTCCCAAGCGGTTTGCCCCCGTACCCGCACTGGCGTTGCGGTTATCGTAAATTTGCTCGCAGACATGCCGCATTGCCTCAACACCTTCATCAGACAAGATACGGAAGGCCGAGCTATAGGCGAAATCAGAAGCAAAGCCTTCTACATCACTTTCTCGATAGCCCAATTCACCCAACTTAAATGTCTCTTCAGGCGAACCTAAGGCAAGGTGTTTAGCCGGATCGAAAATAGGTTCATCGACAAGCGGCTTGTAGGGATCGGGACGACCGGCTGGAAAAGGAAGTGGATGCTCTTTATTCATACAGCCGAGTCCTCTGTAAGAAGGTTTAGCTAACCGCGACGGCGTCGTCTGCGAGGCGCCTCAAGCGCATCAGACGCCTTCGGTGCAGGCCGCTCGATAACGGAAAATAGATGCGAGAAAGGGTCTGACTTATGCGGAAATGCCATGGCGGCGACAAAGTAATCCTGAAAATCTGTCTCGGTTGCCGTCTCGATACGCTCAGCCTTGTTAACCGTGCGCTGGATATCATCGCGAGCATTCTGGTTCAGAAGCGCGATTCGGGCACCAACACCCGCGGCATTACCTGCGGACGAGACATGATCCAGCGAGCAATCGGGGATTAATCCGAGCACCATGGCGTGTTCGACGCTGATGTGGCTACCAAAGGCACCGGCAAGGCGGATGCGGTCCACTGCAGACACGCCCATCTTGTCCATCAGCAATTTGATACCGGCGTATAGCGCAGCTTTCGCGAGTTGGATCTGACGGACATCGTTTTGTGTCACGACGATATCACGCTGAGACTCATCCTCAGCAAAGTGCAGTACATAGGACCAGGTTCGGCCATGGGCGCGCACACGCGACGTACGCTCCGCAAACGCTCCATCAACGATACCGTCCTCAGAGATAATGCCCGCGAGGAACATTTCAGCGATGACTTCAATAATGCCGGAGCCGCAGATACCAGTGATATTCAGATCTTGAGTCGATTCACTAAATTCAGGATCGGTAGACCAGAGCTCTGATCCAATCACTCTGAACTTCGGCTCTAAAGTCTCACGATCTATTCGTACACGTTCGATTGCCCCTGCAGTCGCGCGCTGTCCGGCGCTAATTTCGCCGCCCTCAAACGCGGGTCCTGTGGGACTTGAACAAACGAGGAGTCGGTCTTTGTTACCGAGAACAATTTCTGCGTTCGTGCCCACATCCACAATCAGGCTCATTGCGTCGTCAGTGTCAGGACTTTCAGCAAGAATCACACCTGCGGTGTCCGCACCCACGTGACCAGCGATACACGGTAAGACAAACAGCCGCGCTTGGTTATGGGTGTCCAATCCCAAATCACGCGCTTTTAGGGTGACCGCCTCATCGACTGTCAGCGCAAACGGCGCGCCTCCCAAGTTGATCGGGTTAATACCCAGAACCAAATGGTGCATGATGGGATTGGCAACAAGTGAGATCTCCAAAATATTATCGGTGCTCTCGCCCAACTGATCCGTGAGTTCTACAAACAGCTTGCTGAGTGCTGCCTGAATCACAGCGCTCATGGCCTCTGCACCCTCGGGGTGCATCATGATGTAACTGACGCGACTCATTAAGTCTTCGCCGAAGGGAATCTGCGGGTTCATTACACTCGCTGAGGAGAGCACATCACCCGTAGCGAGGTCACACAGATGCGCAGCAACCGTCGTAGACCCCACATCGACCGCAACGCCTCGTGGTGATTCAAATAGCCCCGACCAGATACCTATTACTTTTCTGGACTCAAAGACTGCAACGGTCACACCACGATCGCCCGACGCAAGGGCCGCTTGCAGCTTTATAAGCTCAGACGTTTCTATGGTGAGATCAGTTAGTTCCCAATCTTTCGACAGTGCCTCGAGTAGGAGCTTTGACTCGCCCCGTGCATCCTCGAGTGTCGACTCTGGTAGCGACACAAAATACAAGCGGGTTGCTGTGTTCAGCTTGATATCCCGATGTTCAGCGTCTTTACGAATAATTTGACGATGCACCTGACTCTCAGGAGGCACGTCGATAATGACGTCGTCGAGCAATTCCGCGTGACAACTCAGGCGCCGACCCTCCGGGAGTGGGCCTTTTCTCTCATTAAATTTAACTTCGGTTGCAACGAGGGGGGACAGATGCTCGGGACTTGAGGTCATCTCGTGCTTTTGAAAAGTGCCCGACATACAGGCGATCTGACAGCGACCGCAGAGTCCGCGGCCACCGCAGACCGAGTCGATATCTACGCCCAGCGTTCGGGCGGCTTCGAGCAGGCGGGTGTGTTTTGGAAACTCGCCCCGCTTTCCCGATGGTAAAAAGAGAACTTTGACCTGCTGGGCAGACACCGCTGTGCGTTAGCCTCTTCGGCGACCTGAACGACCGCGACGTGCGCCAGCACCTTCAGGAGCAGGCTCGCGATAAGCCTTAATCCAATTAGCGCAATCGGGGTCGTGCCCCATCATCACGTCACCACCTCTAACAGCCTGCATAACTTCAGCGTGCAGTGGACTCGTAATTGCAGACGTCATACCCGCACCCATGGCCATGGTAAGGAATGCTGCGTTGATTCCATTTCGATTAGGGAGACCAAAGCTCACATTCGACGCGCCACACGTGGTATTGACCTTCAGCTCTGTGCGCAGACGACGGACCAACTCCATCACCTGGACGCCCGCCTGGTTAATAGCGCCAATTGGCATAACAAGTGGGTCAACCACGACGTCTTCATGCGAGATACCATAATCGGCTGCACGCTCAACAATCTTCTTGGCGACCTTGAATCGCTCGTTCGGATCCTCAGAGATACCGGTCTCATCATTTGAAATCGCGACCACAGCCGCTCCGTACTTAGCGACAAGTGGCAGTACACGCTCAAGAACTTCGTCCTCACCGGTAACAGAGTTCACTAAGGCTTTACCCTGATAAACCGAAAGACCCGACTCCAACGCTTCCACAATGGAAGAATCAATACTCAACGGGACGTCAGTGACTGACTGAACAAGTTGCACGGCCTCTGCGAGAATACGAGGCTCATCAGCCAGTGGAATGCCCGCGTTCACGTCCAACATATGCGCACCCGCAGCCACCTGCGCAAGCGCGTCTGCTTCAACGCGACTGTAATCACCGTTCTTCATTTCTTCCGCAAGAATCTTGCGGCCAGTGGGGTTGATGCGCTCACCAATAACAACGAAAGGTTGATCAAAACCGATGCGAACTTCTTTGGTGGCCGAGCTGATAATAGTAGTCGTCATGAGTGTCTCCGCTGCACGATTTTAATGGTTGTGCACGCCTTATTATTAAAAATATCCCGGTAATCGGTTACCTACCGCTCGACCCAATACCAAGGTGTTTTTGAGGCGCGTTTTGTAACGCCTCAGCGCTCGGGATGCAAGCTAATTTGCCGCGTCAAATCCCTTGTTTTTTACCCAGTTCGCGAGCATCTCATCAGTCACCTCCGACTCAATGCCTTTACCGATCTGGGCGGCGAGATCTTGCGCGCTCTGATCCGACTCTATCGTGGTTGTTACGCGCCGCCATTCTTCGAGGTAAGCGTCGCTTCCACCTTTACCTGCGCGCATTGCTGCCCTATCTATCGCAGCCTGGAAGCGATGCTCCAAAAGATACTTCCCGCGCTCTCGACCTCGCTTGATCAGAACCTGCGAGGGAATATCTCGCCAATAAACGTCTATTCGTTGCACCTATTACTCCCTCACCTATACCTTCACCTAAACCCTCGCTCGACCTCACAAAACCGTCACGACCTGTTCCTCTAGACTCGAGGCGAGCAAACCATAACCCGTGTCGATTATTTCGAGCGGAAGACCCAACCGATCCGCAGCCGCCTCCGCGGCGCAGCGCAATGTAGCGTCAACCGTTTGAGCGAGATATACCACTTTGCGGTAATGACCAAACATCATATTTTCTAGCTCAGGATGGGCATCAAGCTTCATATCGTTGATGACTAAGCGTTCGAAATGACGTGCGAGAAAATCGGTGAGATAAAACGTTCCGGGCTCGGCGTCGGCGAGCTCTCGAAACACCTCGCTGGTTGCGAAGAATTCGTAGCAATGAGCACCTGGCAGTCGCTCAGCCCCGAAACGTTTTGCCACGCGATCGACACCACCACCTGTGCCGCAGTCAGCATAGGCAATGACAATTTTTTCGTAATCGGAATGGCGCTCATCCAGCGCTTGCTCGAGCTGCTCTGCAATCCACTCAGGGCGATTGTGTAAGGCGGCATCTAGGCACTGAACATCGACGCCGGACCAATGATTAGCCTTTTTGAGTGCGGTGATCTCGGCGGCGAGCGCGCCGCAGCCGATGATCAAGACGCGCGACAAGTTCGTTAGCCTTGAGCGACGCGACGCTCTTCGACGAGCCGAACTGCGGTGACTGCCGCCTCTGCCGCATCGCGACAGTACGCATCAGCACCAACCGCTTCGCCAAACTCCTCGTTCAGCGGCGCTCCACCTACCATCACGATGTAATCATCGCGTATGCCTTGCTCTTTGAGCGCATCAATAACAACCTTCATATACGGCATGGTTGTCGTCAGGAGTGCCGACATACCGAGAATGTCAGGCTTGTGACGTTCTAGAGCAGCGACGTAGTCTTCAACGGCATTGTTGATACCAATGTCGTAGACCTCGAAGCCCGCGCCTTCCATCATCATCGCAACAAGGTTCTTGCCGATATCGTGGATATCGCCTTTCACTGTTCCGATCACCATCGTACCGACAGGCTTGGCTCCTGTTTCGGCAAGCAGCGG
>CBFIHK010000055.1:0-13173 GCA_965662305.1 Luminiphilus sp. | reverse complement strand
CGGCTGAGCGGCACAACGAACCCGGCGTCTTCACAACCTTTGCTGCCTACGAGTACTCCCCCGCTATGGTCGATCGCGGTAAACACCACCGCAACGTCATTTTCCGCGGCAGTACGACGCCCGACTACGCTGTCTCGGCCTACGATGCGGACTCTGAAATTGATCTATGGAAACAACTGGACGCCACGTGCACCGAGGGTTGTGAGTTTCTGACCATTCCCCACAACCCCAACAAAAGCTGGGGCTTGGCCTTTGCGAGCGAGACCATTGACGGCGTTCCTTACACGCGCGACGACTGGCTTTTGCGCCGGAAATTCGAACCGCTTGTCGAAATGTTCCAGATAAAAGGCAACTCAGAATGTGTACTGGGCTTCGGCGCAACCGACGAAGAGTGCGGGTTTGAGCAGTTCTTTCCTGTCTGCGAGGAGGGGCAGGTCACCCTGTGTATTCACCCGACGTCAATGGCGCGCGATGGTTTGAAAAAGGGCTTGGTGCTCGAGGAAGAGCTTGGTTTTAACCCCATGAAGTTTGGTCTTATGGCCTCAACCGATACGCACAACTCAAACCCCGGTGATGCTGAAGAATGGGACTACCGGGGGGCCAATGCCTACATGGGCTCTCCTGCTTCAAATCGACTTCAAGACGGGCTGCGACAACCAAAGGTGACCAATCCGGGCGGCTTGGCGGCGGTCTGGGCACCCGAGAACACGCGCGACGCACTATTTGATGCGATGAGTCGTCGCGAGGTTTACGCAACTAGCGGCACGCGTATGTCACTAAGGTTTTTTGGCGGTGCTGATCTGGCTGAAGATCTTGTTGGGACGGGAGATCTCGAGGCTGCTTACGCCACCGGTGTCCCTATGGGCGGTACTCTCTATGCGGGGACGGGGTATGCAGGCGCCGAAAATGCCACCGCACCGAGACTATTTGTGTGGGCAACGCAAGACCCCGACAACGCACCGCTGGCAAAAATCCAGATTATCAAGGGCTGGCTAGAGAACGGTGAAGCTAAGGAGAAGGTCTTTGACATTGCGTGCGCAGAGGCCGATGCGAACGGAGATTGTCTTTCAACCGAGGCTCCGGTTGATCTGAGCAATTGCGCTTGGTCAGAAACGGCGGGAGCGCCTGAACTCCGAGCTGACTGGGTAGACCCTGATTACAATGCGACGCACAACGCGTTCTACTACGCGCGCGTTCTCCAGATTCCCACCTGCCGCTGGACAAGCTATGACAGTTTGCGCCTTGGGCTTGCGCCTCCAACGGACGTCCCAGCCACAGTCACGGAGATGGCCTGGAGTTCACCGATTTGGGTGAGTGCTAAAGACCAGTAGCGCCCTGCTTGGAAGATTATGGCGCTTCGGTGTCTGATTTGCTCTCATCCGGATACCGGAAGTCGAGCTTTTGAGGCGCTTCCTTTTTATTACCCGCTGGCTCGTCGGTTTCCCATCGCGCACATTTATCGATCGCCACATCGCCCTGGGGGTTATTCACCGTGTGGGCGATGTTGTAATCACCGGCTCTCACTGCGGCGCGCGGTGACACTTCCTCGCTCAAGCATTTCGGGAAATAAGGCGCGTCGTCCAAGCCGAGCTCTTTTTCCAGCGCAGCGACCTCTCGCTCCTCAGGCGTGGCACACGCGCTAAGCACCGAGGTAATTAGTAAGCAACAAAATAGGTTTCGCATGCCAAATTGCTCAGACTTCGATGTAGCCAGCTTATTACGACCACCCCCTATTTTCGAGGATCAACCTCGTATAAAGCGACCTTTATCCCCTAACTACTACTATCCCCTAACTACTACTCTGTAACTAACCGGTTATGAAAGGGCCCAAAACACTTGCTTGGCACGAAATTCCCAAAAGAGCGGCGCGTCCCTCTGCTCCTCTAACGTAGACGATGAATCTCTATTCATTTGCAGAGACTCGACGTTTAACGCGCTCGCCAAATCATTGTGTCCCGCAGTAGAACTACGCTAATACGTCTGGGGATCAAAAGTTGGTAGCAGATGTTAAATCTCCCCTTTTCGCCCGATCCACCTTCGGTAATACTCTTGGTAAACAACACCGATAAATGCAGGCTGGTATGACACTGACACTAAAACCTCTCGCTCGATCTTATCTACTGTTAAGCGCGCTACTTGCTGTCCTCGGATTCAGCGGACAGGCTGCGATGGCCTCGGACCTTCCCGTCTTTACGGCAGAAGATGTTTTTGAAATGGAGTACGCCAACGATCCGCAGGTGTCACCCGATGGCGCACGCGTCGCCTATGTGCGAACGTCGATGGATATCATGACGGACCGTGGACGCCGGACTATCTGGGTGGTGGATACCGACGGCGGCAACCATCGCCCGCTGATCAGTGGCTCGGGTAATTTCAGTTCGCCTCGATGGTCACCCTCGGGTGATCGGCTGGCTTTTTTGTCCAACCGCGACGGTAAAACGCAGTTATTTGTTCAATGGCTAGACGGCGGCGAGACCGCAAAAGTCACCACCCTGCCACAATCGCCACGCAGTATTGTCTGGTCGCCTGACGGGACGCATATTGCCTTCACACGCTTCGTACCCGCAAAACCACCGACATTGGCGGCGATGCCTGCAAAGCCAAAGGGCGCTGAATGGGCAGAACCCGCAACCGTTGTCGATCGCATGACCTTCCGACGTGATGGCGGCGGCTATTTGCCCACCGGCAATAATCAGGTCTTCGTTGTACCAGCAGACGGTGGGACACCGCGACAAATGACGTTTGGGGATTACCCTATCAGCGGATCGGTCTCGTGGATGCCAGACAGTCAGTCGATTATTTTCTCCAGCAATCGGCGTGAGAATGTCGAGTACCAGCCTCGTCAAAACGACCTGTTTGCGGCCTCCCTCGAGAATGGCGAAATCACGCAAATGACAGATCATGCGGGGCCCGAGGGTAATCCAGCGGTCTCGCCCAACGGGCGCTATTTGGCGTACACATCCGCTTCTGACACTCGGCAGGGTTATAACCCTGCAGATCTCAGAGTTAAGGACTTAAGAACCGGTGAGAGCCGTTCGCTGACAGCCAACCTCGATCGATCGGTATCCGATATTCAGTGGGCATCCGATAGTAAAAGCCTTTGGATCAGCTACAACGACCTCGGCATGAATCGAGTCGCGGAATTGGATCTGAAAGGAAAACTCAAGCAATCCGACGTTGTCCTTGGCGGAACTGCGCTCGGTCGTCCTTACACCAGCGGCGGATTCTCTGTGGGTGGCAAGAACCAGCTTGCCTTCACCCTGGGTCGTGATGATCGACCGGCAGATCTCGCCTTGCTGCGCGCGGGTAAAGACCCTCTTATTTTGACCGATCTCAACAGTGACCTCATGGGTCAGCGTGAGATGGCCCGCGTCGAGCGGATGACCTGGGAATCCTCTCACGATGGCCTCGAAATCGAGGGATGGGTGATGAAACCGCCCGGTTTCGATCCTGAAAAGACCTATCCCATGATCTTGGAAATCCACGGCGGTCCACATTCGGCCTATGGACCTAACTACTCCACCGAGGCTCAGCTTTACGCCGCGGCAGGCTATGTCGTCTTCTATACCAACCCGCGCGGCAGCACGAGTTATGGCGAGGAATTTGCCAATACTATCGATCTTGCCTACCCGGGCTATGACTACGATGACTTGATGTCAGGTGTCGACGCACTGATCGAACGGGGCTACGTCGACTCAGATCAGCTATACGTCACCGGTGGCTCAGGTGGTGGTGTTCTGACTGCGTGGATCGTCGGTAAAACTGACCGATTCCGCGCGGCTGTGGTTGCCAAGCCCGTGATCAACTGGGCGAGTTTCGTTCTAACGGCGGACCTCAACTATTACTTTGCGACCACATGGTTCGACGCGCCTCCGTGGGAAGACTACGAGGGCTATTGGAAACGTTCTCCTCTGTCTTTAGTGGGTAATGTATCGACGCCTACCATGCTACTTACTGGCGAGGCGGACTATCGAACACCGATGAGCGAGACCGAGCAGTACTATCAGGCGCTCAAACATCGGGGGGTCGACACGCTAATGGTTAGAATCCCCGGTGCGAGTCACAGCATCTATGCACGCCCCTCAAATCTCATCGCCAAGGTGAGCAACATCCTGGCGTGGTTTGAGCGCTACCGAGACGATGCGGGCGATAAACAGGAAGGCGCTGTCAAGTAGGTTGCACCCAAACATCAAAACCCGAGTAACAACAATTCAATAACAAAAAACCAAAACAACTGTTAAGAAGGTAAACCCATGCGATCACTCTTGAACGCCCTTACTCTGAGCGTAATGACACTCAGTGCTCTGGCACTACCCGCCAGCGCCGCCACAAAACAAGAAGTCGAAGGCCTGCTCGAGCGACTAAAGTCTGGCGACCTTGATGCCAATGTGCTGCTCTACCCTACGGCAGATCGCCGCATCGCGTTTGCTCACACTAACGCATGGATGCCCACGCGCCCGCTGTTTCCCTCAGAAACGCCCTACGCACTGGCAACCGAGATCGACGGTGATCTGGAAAATGTGAAGTATGAAGTGGGTGGTGAGTCATTCACCGTGGCGGATTTTCTGAAGCGCGAACCCTTAATGGGCATGGCGGTCGTCAAGGGCGACACCATCAAGCTTGAGCACTATGCGAAGGATCACAGTCCCGAGTCCGTTTGGGTTTCGTTTTCCGTCACCAAATCGTTTACATCGACCCTTATTGGTGCCGCCATCAAGGACGGGTTCATCAAGAGCGTTGATGACACGGTAGAGACCTACCTGCCGATACTCAAAGGGACTGACTACGGCGCAGTATCGATCAAAAACATCCTTCAGATGTCCTCGGGGATAGCGTGGAATGAGAACTATGCTGACCCGGATTCTGATGTCGCAAAAGCCGGCACCTTCCAAGGCACGCAACTTACAGACTATTTGGGAAACCTGCCCCAGAAACACAAACCGGGTACCGTTTTTAACTACAACACAGCCGAAAGCAATCTTCTAGGTGAGGTGCTTAGAGCCGGTGTCGGCAATTCAGCCACTGATTACATGAATGCAAAGGTCTGGCAGGGTTTTGGGATGGAGCATTGGGGCAACTGGATGCAATCAGCACCCTTTGCCGGCGAAACCGGTGGCTGCTGCATCAGCGCATCCATCCGTGATTACGCACGCCTCGGTATTTTCGTGAAAAACGGTGCGGTCAATGCGGCAGGTGAATCCATTGTTCCCGACGGCTGGATGGAGGAGGCAACCACACCCTCCAAAGGCTTTGCCGGTTATGGATATAAGTGGTGGCTTGAGGGCGGCGGCACCTACATGGCCGCAGGTATCTTTGGTCAGTTCATTTTTATCGACCCAAAGAATGACGTGGTGATATCGATGCACAGCAATGCGCCGGCGGCGGTCGACACTGATTACCATGCGCATGCGGACGCGGCGATGAAAGCGATTGCGGCCGCATTTGGCGCCTGAATGGACCTCAGCGGCGACGTTAAATAACACTGGGTGATTGACTGGCGCCTGTCGAATTTATCGAGATGCCTGTTAGGTCAGGCTCTATTCGCCTTTATGCCGGTAAGCACCAGGACGCAGATAAGAATACCCCCGCTAAGCTCTCGCCTTATTACGTTGTAGTGACGAAGTCTTCTCCCACGGGCTGTGCTGCTCCGCGAGTCGGTCTAGTCGCAATCAGTCCCTACCGAGAATCAGTGTAGGTACACCGTGTGTTTTATCTCGCACCGTGCAAACTCGTGTGCCGGGGCGTCTACCCGTACGAATGTCTGAGACATCAAACCCTTTTTCGCGAAGTTCGCTGTTGGTCGCTTCGATGTTATTGGTGCGCCAGCTCAAGCCGAAAAATCGATCGCGCTCGGACGGCAGCGGTTTAGACAGCGACTGGTAGACCTCGACTATCAGGTCTCCGCAACGAAAAAACATGAGGCGTGAATCCCAATCTTCATTGGTGAGATCAAGGCGCATATCAAGCTGGAGACGACCGCTGAGAAGTGCAGAGGTGAAATCACCGTCACCACTAGCCACCACAGCGTGGTCTAGGCCCGCTAAGGCACCCTCGCTGGGCAGGTCCTTAGGAGCCACCGCGCGTTCTTTTGTTATCGCTAGATTCACGCTCCGAGTGGTCTCTGGATTCAGGGCAAGAAAGTTGTCATCCGAATCACTCTCGAGAACGTCGATACCCACGTTCGAGAGTCTTCTCGCTGCCGAAACGAGGTCAGGACTGCCAAAAACCAGCTGCTTCATACCCTGCCGCTCAGTCGTTCCCACTAATCGCAGATAGGTATTGGCCAACTGAAAGCTGACAGACTCAGCTCCGCGGAAGGCACCTTGCTCACCTGCTGTGCCCACCAAGGCCGAGTAATCTGCCGCGGCCGCATCGAGATCATTAACGCCGATTACGACCGAGTCGAGCTTAGAAATCATTCGGGACATGCTGCCTATCCTTGTACGTGTTTTTGCTTAGGCTTGTATTCGCCGCGAGAGGCATAAGAATACTTGGCCACCCTCATTAACCCAAGCGTGTCTCATCTTCCTGACTGTGCGTCTCGTCATCAACGGCGTGATCACTATCAGTGCTGTCAAACTCCTGACCAGCATCGTCCTGCTCGAAGGGAAGCCTGTGCGATGCGTGCTCCCAACCATCCTGCAACCGCACCCCGATACCGATCAACCTCACTGGCATCTCTCGACGTTGCCAGCCCTCGATGAGCAATTGGCGATAGTCAGAATCAACCGCGGCAGTGCCGACTCGCTCCACCGTGGTGCTACTGAAGTCGGAGAATTTCAATTTAACGAAGGCCTTATGGATGCTTTCCGTAGCGTTTGCTGAGTCAATGCGGCCCAACAATTGCTCATAAAGCTTATCGACATAGGGCTCCCAAACACTGGGCCCTGAGAGATCCTCACCGAAGGTTGTTTCCACACTGATCGACTTCCGAATCCGGCTAGGTTGCACGGGTCTCTCATCCTTACCCCGCGAGCGCTCGTGCAGCACGACACCAAACTTACCGAACCTGCGAATGAGATCATGAAGATCCCAGGCTCTGACATCGGCGCAGGTTTTTAGGCCGTAACGATGCATTTTCTCGGCCGTCACAGCACCCACTCCCGGGATTTTCTTCACCGGTAAGGCGCCGACAAAAGCATCAACTTGCTCTGGTGTCACGACAGTGAGGCCGTCTGGCTTTTTCCAATCGGAGGCAACCTTGGCAATGAATTTGTTGACCGAGACGCCGGCGGAAACCGTGATCGCGAGCTCTCTCTCAACCTTGGCCCGAATTTCCTTGGCAATCTTTGTTGCGGTTAAACTCTCGCCACTCGACTCAGTCACATCCAAGTAGGCCTCATCCAACGACAGCGGCTCAATGATCTCCGTGTATTCCTCGAAGATCGCACGCATCGCCTTTGAGGCCTCACGATATTTCATGAACTGAGGGGGCACTACCGTCAAATGTGGGCAGAGTCGCATCGCGTGAGCAGTGGACATTGCCGAGCGAACCCCAAATTTGCGCGCGTCATAATTTGCGGTGGTGAGAACGCCTCTACGCTCCGCACTACCGCCGACAGCCATTGGAATTCCGCGAAGCTTTGGGTCATCGCGCATCTCGATGGCAGCGTAGAAGCAATCAGCGTCGATGTGGATTATTTTGCGATGCATCCGTTGCTTACTTCACCCTTCGATCCACTGCCATGCGCTTACCCTCAATAAACCTCGCTCTTTAGAACAAGGATTTCAGCGAGGGCTTAGTCACTTTCCCCAGCGCATTTCGCGGTAAGGCATCAGTGAAGTGCCACCTTCTAGGCACTTTATAACCGCTCATTCGCTCGCGCGCCCACCGAGTGAGTTCATCCTCCGAGGCTGGCTGAATGACAACGAGCGCACAAGCGACCAACTCGCCCCATTCATCATCGGGGACCCCAATAACGGCCACCTCACTCACATTGGGATGCTCAAGCAGGGTGGCCTCAATCTCGAGTGCAGAGAGCTTATAGCCCCCTGACTTTATAATATCGATAGAAGCGCGACCGAGTATCCGATACGCCCCCTCGTCAATGACGGCAATGTCGCCCGTTAAAAACCAGCCGTCGGCAAACGCTTTAGCGGTCGATTCAGGGTTACCCCAATACTCTCGAAATGCGGTTGGGCTCTTCACCGCCAACTCTCCAGGAGTCGACGCATCGGACACTTCATTACCACTCTCATCGACACGTTTTATACAAACGCCCGGTAGCGGCTGACCCACATGCCCGGGACGGCGCTCTCCTTCATAGGGGTTTGATAGCACCATGCCTAATTCAGTCATGCCATAGCGTTCGAGAAAGCGTTGTGAAGTCAGCGCTTCCCACTCATCAAAGAGTGGCACAGGGCAAGCAGCCGACCCTGAAACATTCAGCCGCATGGCAGCAAACCCTTGCGTGATTTGCTTTTGTGCTTCGATATCGAGTGTTTTCAAATAAGCGATAAGCTTGACGTAAATGGTGGGCACTGCCATGAACACGGAGTACCGCCCAGCGGCCACCTTTTCACAGACTTGCTCGGCATCAAAGCGTGCAAATAGATCAGCGGTTGCCCCGCGCCAAAGCGCACAGAGAAGAATATTAACGATGCCGTGGACGTGGTGGAGAGGCAGAAAGAGCGGTATCACATCGGTATCAACCCAGCCCCAAGCTTCTATCAGCGACGTCACCATCGCTGACACACTCTCAACGGTATGAACCACTGCTTTGGGCTTACCCGTAGTGCCGCTAGTAAAGACAATCAAGGCGCCCTGCTCTCGGGTAATCGGCAAGCTCGCGGGACTTGCCGCATCGGGTAAGTCCGCTCCGGAAAGCTGCACCACCGAGAGCTGCTCGCATACTCTGTCTAGACTGTCCGAGCGGAGCGATTCGGGCAGGAGCAAGCGCTTCACACCGGCAACGGAGAGACAATGCGACAGCTCATCCGCACTCGCATGAACACTCAACGGAACGGCTATACCACCCGCCGCAACGATTCCGATAATGAGTGAGGCGTACTCAAAGCTCGCAGGGTAGAGAAAGGCCACCCTCTCCTCGTTCAATGAGTCTTCACCGTCTAACAGTCCTGCGATCACCCGCTTCACTAAGTGATTGAGATCCTCAAAAGAGATTGTGCGATCGCCGTCTACCAAAGCAGTGGCATGTTCTTGTTGCTCAAGGCTCGGAAACCACTCGACGGACTTAGCTTTCATTAGCGAACACCCCCAATAAGAGGCCACCCGCGAGTAGTGGCAATGCAAAAACCAAGAACAGCGAATACATGCCCCACCCGGCAGAAATTAACGACGCGGCGAGCAGTGGAGAGACAATCGCACCGGTGCGACCCAGCCCAGCAGCCCAGCCAACGCCAGCAGCACGGATATCACTGGGATATACCCGGGTTGCAAGCGCATACAAGCCAGTAAAACCACCGTGTAGAAAGAGTCCTCCAATAAACATTAGGCCGGTCAGAAGCGCTAGATCTGTGGACTCGGTGAGTCCTGTGTATGCCAACACACCGCCAGCAGCAAGTAAGAAAAAAGATAGCAACGATACAAGTGGCAATCGGGTGGTCAGGAGTGCTAACACCAAAATACTGGGAATGGCACCAAGGTTAAATATCGTTAACGCCTCGATGCCCTGAACTCGTGTGTAGCCTGAATCGATAAAGAGTGTCGGTATCCATGACAGCATAAAATACATGGTGAGAAAACCCATGAAATAAATAGCCCACAGTACCAATGTCTTAAGACGTCGCTCGGGGGTTAAAATTTGTGCGACAGGTACCGAGCGTAATCTTCTGACTTCACTGCTCAAACCATCCACCGACTCTCGGTGCATGCGCGCCAAAAGGTGGTTCACCTCGGACTCACGCTCCGGTCGGTTTCCTTGCCGTCCCGCAAGAAACTCAGGTGACTCTGGTAGCAGCGCCCAAGTAAGGACACCTATCAGCAACGTGAGTACCCCACCTGCCGTGAATACGGCTGCCCAGCCATGACTGGGTATTAGGTAATTAGCCATTGGGCCAGCAAGCACAGCCCCCACGGGATAGCCCATGATCACCAAGGACACCGCCAAGCTTCGGTATCGCGTTGGCATGAATTCTGAAGCCAGCGTTGGCGCACTGCCGAAAATAACGCCGATGCCCAGACCTGAGATGAACCGCAGTGCAGCGAAGATTGCTACCGACTCGCTACCCGCAATCAAACTAACGGCGAGCATACTGAGCCCCACCAGAAACATGGCCAAGACCAGTAGCAGGCGCCGACCAAATTGATCTGACAGCGGCGCCAAACCAGCGGCACCAATCGCCATACCGAAGAGTGCTGAACTGAAAAGGGGCCCCAGCGCTGCACGGTCTAGGCCCCATGAGGCCGCAACACTCGGTGCCGTTACCGACATGGCAACAACATCTATTCCATCGGCGAGGTTAAGTAGAAAACCGAGGCAGACAACAAGCCACATGAGCGGGACGACTGGTCCTTCATCGATGCGCGCCCTGACGAGATCAGCACTCATTATTTTTATCTTCCTCTGCCCGCGGCCATCGACAGCAACCTGGATGGCGGTGCACATTCAACAGCCTATTCATAGCAGGGATCATAAAACGAAACGTAGCCACCTGTCCGGCTAAAGCCACTTAATGCAGGCGCGGTTTCCGTAACTAGCGTCAGATTCGCCGGGCGATTTTAACCGCTTGTTCCGATCCAAAACCGACAACCCAGCACCATGCTTTTAAAAGTGCTGATTGACGCTTGGCCTCGCCCCCAGCCTCATCGCGATGATCAGCTTCGTCGTTACAAAATCGATGGATCGCCGTTGTCAGCGTCGCATCACCATAGGCCTCGAGCGCCCCATACTGAGACTCGTAGTGTTGGACAACAAACGTTTCAACCGCCTCGATTGACCCATAGACCCAGTTTCGGCCGCCAATTGCGGACACCGCCCCCAGCACAAACCCCGAGAGACGCCACAGCGGCAGTAAAAGACTCTTCTCCCGTGAAGTAAGCCATTCCTCAAAGAACCCCAGGTGGTTTTGCTCGGTTTCGAGGTGGTGCTCTGCAAAGGCCCTTATCTCAGCGTCACGCGACAGCGCTAACACGCCTTTATAAATCCAAACAGCGCCAGTCTCACCTGCATGATTCGAACGCATTTCTCCCGCGAGATGTGAAGGTAATTTAGAGGAAGGTTGTAGTGTGGCTGTATTCATGTCGCGCCGTCTAAGATGGACCCGCGCAACTATAGCGAATCCGTCTATAAAGTCAGTGCTTCCGCCGGTGACACAACAGGCAAGTTGAACGCTTCTGCGACACCGGCATGCGTCAGTTTGCCCTCATGCACATTGAGCCCCAGCGCAAATTTGGGATCCACCCTAAATGCATCGAGACCGTTGTCTGCGAGTCGAACAACATATGGCAACGTTGCGTTAGTCAGTGCCAAAGTTGCTGTTCGCGCGACACCCCCTGGCATATTCGCGACGCAGTAGTGCACAACACCGTCGATCTCATAGGTTGGATCTTGGTAAGAGGTGGCCCTAGACGTCTCAAAACATCCACCCTGATCGATGGCGACATCCACCATCACACTGCCTTTTTGAAGTTTGGAGACGAGCTCACGGGTGACCAATTTTGGCGCAGCTGCACCGGGAATTAACACCGCACCGATGATGAGATCCGCGTCCATCACCTGCTCTTCGAGTGCTGCAGCGCTAGACCATACAGTCTCGACGCGCCCCATAAAGATATCGTCGAGATAACGAAGCCGATCGAGCGAACGGTCAAGCACCACAACACGAGCGCCCATGCCTTGCGCGACACGAGCCGCGTTCGTGCCCACGACACCCCCGCCAATAACCACGACTTTCGCGGGTGCGACACCCGGAACTCCCCCGAGCAAAACGCCGCGCCCTCCAGCACACTTTTTGAGAAATTCTCCCCCCGCCTGAGCTGCCAGACGACCTGCGATCTCTGACATAGGTGCTAAGAGTGGCAAACCACCATTTACACCCTCCACCGTTTCGTACGCTACACAGGTCGCTCCGCTCGCCATCAATAAATCGGTTTGCTGGCGATCAGCGGCTAAGTGAAGATAGGTGAATAACAACTGGCCAGGGCGTAGTTGCCTGCACTCGTCAGGCTGAGGCTCTTTAACCTTCACAATCAGGTCGCACTTGGCAAAAATTGTTTCCGGCGCGTCAACAATGGTCGCTCCTGCAGCAACATAATCCTCATTGGAAAAGCCTGCGCCCTCGCCCGCATGCGTCTCAATCATGACCTTATGACCATGGTTGACCAGCTCAACAACACCCGCAGGTGGTAGGCCTACACGGTACTCGTGGTTTTTGATTTCCTTCGGAACTCCGATAAGCATAGCGGTTGACCTTTTTTGTCGAATTAGGCCTCAGTTATAAGCAGGCGATCTCGCGATATTAAGGCCAATTTCCGAATTTATTTGTTTTAAATTTGCTCAATTTAAAGTGGAATCCACTTTTTTAGTGCGATATTTTTCATGAAACCACTGCATGAGAATTGGTGATGGAAACCGTTTCAAAAACTGACAGGAAGATTCTGTCGTTGCTTCAAAAAGACGGCAGGATGAGTGTGGCTGAGATTGGTCGTCGCGTGGGTCTAACCGCATCTCCTTGCGCCGATCGCATTAAACGACTGGAAAGTCAGGGGGTAATAACGGGCTACCACGCGCGTTTGTCCCCCACCAAACTGGATGCAGGTTTGGTTGTTTTCGTTCAAGTCACGCTCCAGCGCACGGCAGGCGACGCGTTTAAAACCTTTACTGACGCAATCGAGCTGATCCCAGAGGTTGAGGAGTGCCACCTCGTCTCTGGTGAGTTCGACTTCCTAGTCAAAGCGCGGGTAAAGGACATGACCCATTACAAGGACCTTCTAGCCGGCTCGCTGCTCCAGCTTCCTAACGTACAGGAGTCCAAGAGCTACCCCGTGATGGAATCGGTTGTGCAACGCTCAGGAATTAGACTCTGACAGGCTCCGAAATCGGAAATTACTCATCTCCTATCGCTCATACTTCTGATCTGAGCCGGTTTTACAGTCCATAAAATCCCCATATAAGGCGCTCCTTGTTTGGTGAGCTGGTGAGCTGGTGAGCTGGTGAGCTGGTGAGCTGGTGAGCTGGTGAGCTGGTGAGCTGGTGAGCTGGTGAGCTGGTG
>CBFIHK010000054.1:0-13683 GCA_965662305.1 Luminiphilus sp. | reverse complement strand
ATCCAGCGATTGGCAGAGAACAAGAACCAAATTATGTTCGTTGGTACCAAGCGTGCCGCAGGTAAAATTATTCAGGAGCAGGCTGAGCGTTGCGGTATGCCCTTCGTCAGCCACCGATGGTTGGGCGGCATGTTGACCAACTACAAAACCATTCGCTCTTCTATCAAGCGCCTTCGCGATCTTGAGACTCAAGAGCAGGATGGCACATTCGACAAGTTGACAAAGAAAGAAGCGCTGATGCGCTCCCGTAGCAAAGACAAGCTTGATCGCTCCATTGGCGGTATCAAAGACATGGGTGGTTTGCCCGACGCTTTGTTCGTCGTTGACGTTGATCACGAGCGTATCGCGATCACCGAGGCAAACAAGCTAGGTATCCCTGTTATCGGCATCGTGGATACAAACAGTGATCCCGATGGCGTTGATTACATTATTCCAGGTAACGACGATGCGATTCGTGCTATCAAGCTGTACGTGACAGCGGTCGCAGACGCAGTTATGGCTGGTAAAGGTGCAAGCTCTGAAGCGCCTGTCGTCGACGAGTTCATGGAAGTGGTCGAGACAGAAGAAGCAGAGGCGCCCGCCGAGGCCACTGGCGACGCCGAGTAAATATTGATAGGCCGCGCCTAGCGCGGCTTTTTTTTAAGTGTTGTCCCGTAGTTATCGCGGGACTGTTTTAAGTCGTTAAAAGGGTAAGAAAATGTCTGCTGCATTAGTAAAAGAATTGCGCGAACGAACAGGCTTGGGCTTGCTTGAGTGTAAGAAAGCACTCGCAGCTGCAGGTGGGGATATCGAGGTTGCGATCGAAGAGCTTCGTAAATCAAGTGGTATGAAGGCTGCGAAAAAAGCCGGTCGTACTGCGGCGGATGGTGTCGTTGCCATAAGGATTGCTGAAGATGGTAAATCCGGCGTCATCGGTGAAGTAAACAGTGAAACAGACTTCGTAGCTCGCGATGAGAATTTTGCTGGTTTTGTCTCTCAGGTCATGGACAAAGCGGTAGAGCTTCAAACTGATGACGTTGCGGCTATCGCCGGTGGTGATGTCGAAGATGCACGTCAGGCGTTGGTTCAGAAAATCGGTGAGAACATTTCGGTACGTCGCATCGGAGTCGTATCTGCGGCTGATGGTGTTGTTGGCGGATACGTCCACGGTAATAACCGCATTGCGGTGCTCGTAGAGCTTGCCGGCGGTGATGAAGCGTTGGCGAAAGATGTGGCTATGCACGTGGCCGCGGTTAACCCTGCCGTTGTAGCTCCAGCTGATATGCCAGAGGAGCAGTTGCAGAAAGAGCGAGAAATCTACACTGCGCAGGCGGCTGATTCAGGTAAGCCGCCAGAGATTGTTGAGAAAATGATCGAAGGTCGTATTCGCAAATATCTCTCTGAGAATAGTTTGACCGAGCAGGCGTTTGTGAAAGATCCAGACGTTACTGTTGGAAAGTTGGTAAAGGCTGCGGGCGCGAGCATTGCAGGGTTTACACGCTTCGAAGTTGGCGAAGGTATCGAAGTCGAGAAGGTCGACTTTGCTGCTGAAGTGGCTGCGCAGCTGGGTAACTAGTCGCGAAAAACGCCCTAGACACTCCAAGTCACCATTTGACGGAGACTTGGGAGTGCTATCAGGCTCGGTAAGGTGCTTGCGTACTCGAGTTTGGCGTGATGCGGCAGTTTTAGATTGGAGCTGGGGTGCCTTTTTACCGCCGCTGATAAACAGCGCTAATTAGCTCATTACTAATAAGCTAATCAAAAAGTACCGCTGTTGCTATGACGGTGGAAGGGCTCTGGGAGATAGGTATGGCAACCGAAAAAGTCTACAAGCGCATCTTACTCAAACTCAGTGGTGAGGCTCTTACCGGCGATGAATCGTTCGGTATTGATCCAAAGGTGCTTGACCAGATGGCGTTAGAGATTGGGCAGCTGGTTGGTATCGGTGTCCAAGTCGGGTTGGTTGTTGGTGGCGGTAATCTTTTTAGAGGCGCAGCTTTACAGTCAGCAGGGCTTGATCGCGTGACCGGTGATCATATGGGTATGCTGGCTACGGTTATGAATGCGTTGGCGCTTCGCGATGCTCTTGAGCGCTCGAATATTGCCACACAGGTAATGTCAGCCATCCCGATGAGTGGTGTCGTTGACCATTACGATCGAAGAAAGGCAATCCGCGCTATGTCACAGGGCGACGTGGTGATCTTCTCGGCCGGGACAGGTAACCCATTCTTCACCACAGATTCATCGGCCTGCCTTCGCGGTATTGAGGTCGAAGCAGATGTCGTTCTCAAGGCGACTAAGGTCAATGGTGTCTACAACGCCGATCCGATGAAAGATGCGACAGCTGTTAAATATGAGTCGCTAACATACGATGAGGTCCTCGATAAGAAGCTGGGCGTGATGGACCTTACGGCAATATGTCTGGTTCGCGACCACCAAATGCCGGTGCGTGTATTTAATATGTCGATGAAAGGCGCGTTATTGAGTATTGTACGAGGCGGGTCTGAGGGGACATTGATTCGGTAGAAGAAGTTGGGGGACCGACCGAGCTGCCGATGGGGAGATCGAATAAATGATTGACGATATACAAGGCGATGCTGAAGAGCGTATGGAGAAGTCACTCGAGGCTTTGGGGCAGAACTTCAATAAGATCCGAACAGGCCGCGCTCATCCGAGTATCCTCGACGGTATACGTATTGATTATTACGGTGCTGAAACGCCGCTCAAGCAAATGGCGAGTATTAATGTCGAGGACGCAAGAACGCTGGCTGTGAGCGTGTTCGATAAGTCGATAACCCCAGATGTCGAGAAGGCGATCATGAAGAGCGATCTGGGTTTGAACCCCTCAACAGCGGGAGATGTCATTCGGATCCCAATGCCTATGCTCACGGAAGAAACGCGCAAAGGTTATATCAAGCAGGCACGTGCTGAGGCTGAGTCAGCACGGGTTTCAATTCGAAATGCACGGCGCGATGCAAACGGCATGCTTAAAGATCTTGTCAAAGAAAAAGAGATTTCAGAGGACGAGGAGCGTCGAGGGCAAGATCAGATTCAGAAGCTGACTGATGCGTTTGTCGCTAAGGTCGATGCGGCTCTCGGTGTGAAAGAAGCCGACTTAATGGAAATCTGATAGCGGATTAATGGCGAAGTGAACCTTCCTGCCAGCACCACAGGGGCTGTCCCCCAGCATATTGCCATCATCATGGATGGCAATAATCGTTGGGCCAAAAAGCGTGGCGTTCCCGGGCCTGTAGGCCATCGAGCCGGTGCCGATGTTGTTAAACCGCTCATGTACGCTTGCCGCGATCGTGGCATCAAAACGCTCACATTGTTCGCATTTTCCAGTGAGAATTGGCAGCGTCCGGAGCCCGAGGTGCGCGCACTTATGGCGTTGCTCTCTCGTTATCTACGGCGAGAGATAAAAGAACTCGCTGCCGATGGTGTGCGGATGCAGTTCATCGGTCGACGCGATCGTCTTAGTCCTCGAATCGCAAAATTGCTTGAGGATTCCGAACGTGCCACTCGGCATAACACTGACGCTACACTTGTGTTGGCCCTAGACTACGGTGGCAGATGGGACGTGAGTGCCGCGGCGTCTTCGCTCGCTCGCGATGTAGCGTCTGGCGTTTTGGCGGCTGAAGACATTGACGAAAATTTACTGAGTTCCCGGATGGCGCTGGCAGACCATCCCGCCCCTGATCTCTGTATTAGAACTGGTGGTGAGTGGCGCCTATCCAACTTTTTATTATGGCAGTTTGCCTATGCGGAGCTATGGTTTACCGACACGCTTTGGCCTGATTTTAGTGTCAGTGAATTAGATGTGGCGCTGGAACACTTTCGTGGGAGGGAGCGACGTTATGGTGCTCGTCCTGATGAGGAGCGTTCCGAGTGTTAGCCCAGCGCGTATATACGGCGATAATTCTAATGGCCGTTTTTCTGATGGCCGTAACTCAGTTGCAATCCAAAGCAATGTCGGTGCTGATCGCAATCGTTTTTGCGGCAGGCGCATGGGAATGGGCGGGGCTATCTGGTTGGACGGCACGCTTGGCGAAGGTGATTTTTTCTCTGGGTTTTGTAGGACTATGTCTGGGCTTTAACGTCAGTGGCTACAGCAGTCTCATCAGCAATTCGTCTGACATTCGACCTGTCTTGGGTGTTGCATGCTTTGCATGGCTTGCTACGGCACTTTTGGTGGAGAGCTATCCCAAGTTGTCCTTTTTATGGCGTGGGCGAATTACGAAATCGTTTATTGGACTCTTTGTGCTGGGCGCCGGCTGGCTATCGCTATCCTACATGGTTGCGCTACCGAATGGCTGGGTTCTTACCACGCTTTTCATCGTCATCGTAGCGGCTTCAGATGTGGGAGCCTATTTTGTCGGGAGCTCCCTTGGGCGTAATCCACTCGCTCCAGAGGTTAGTCCCAAAAAAACCGTTGAAGGCTTTTGGGGTGGTCTAATCGTTGTTTTGACGCTTGCCGGCGCAGTTTTATGGGCGTTGCCCCCAGAATATTCGCACATTCACCCTGTAGAAATCTTCCTGATTGGGCTGTTCTGTTGCGGGGCCTCGGTGCTAGGCGATCTAACCATAAGCATGTTCAAGCGTGAGAGTGGCTTTAAGGACTCTGGCACTATACTGCCCGGGCACGGCGGTCTTCTCGACCGCCTAGATTCCATTTGTGGTGCAGCGCCATTCTTTGCGCTCTCACTTATCCTTGTGGGATACGCCTGATGCAGCGCGTCATGGTGCTCGGTGCAACTGGGTCAATTGGACTTAGCACCCTCGACGTCATTGGTAGACATCCCGATAAATATCGCGCGCAGGTCCTGACTGCTAATCGATCTGTCGATCAGATGGAGGCTCTTTGTTTAGAGCACACGCCTGCGCATGCAGTCATGTTTTCTTCCGATGCAGCTTCGGATTTAGAGAGTCGCTTAAAGGGTCGGGTCGACACTTTGGTCCATTCAGGCGAGCAACCCATGGTTGATTTCGCGCGGAGCGAGGAGATCGATACGGTGATGGCCGCGATTGTTGGATTTGCGGGACTGTCTGCAGCACTGGCGGCCGCAAAAGCGGGGAAAAGACTTCTGCTTGCCAACAAAGAAGCGTTAGTAAGTGCTGGCGGGTTGTTCATGAACGCTGTCCGCGAGGGCGGCGCGTTGCTACTGCCGGTCGATAGTGAACACAATGCAATGTTTCAGTGCTTGCCAAGTGACACTTGGGCAATACCGCAAATGGAGCGCGTCGAAAAAATCTTATTAACCGCCTCCGGTGGCCCGTTCAGGGGGCGATCGCGTGCGTCGCTGCATAATGTGACGCCCGATGAGGCTTGTGCGCACCCAAACTGGTCCATGGGTCGAAAGATCTCCGTGGACTCAGCGTCTTTGGTGAATAAAGGCCTGGAGTTGGCCGAGGCCTGTTGGCTATTCGACCGCAAGCCGTCCGAAATAGAAGTTGTGGTTCACCCGCAATCGATTATTCACTCGCTTATCAGATATGTAGACGGCTCCGTTTTAGCACAGCTCGGTCAACCCGATATGCGAACGCCAATTGCTTATAGTTTGTCGTGGCCAGATCGAGTAGACGCCGGTGTCGACACTTTGGACCTAGTAAAAACAGGTCGACTCGACTTTGAGTCACCGGATCTCGAGGCTTTCCCATGTCTGCGTCTTGCTTATGAGGCAATAAACATCCCCGGCGGTATGTGTGCTTTTAGCGCGGCAAATGAAATTGCGGTTGATGCGTTTCTATCCGAGACGATCAGGTTTACCGATATCGATAGGACGATAGAGGCAACACTCGAAACTATCAGTTTGGCGGAACCAACGACCCTGAGTGAGGTCCAATCTCTAGATCGCGCTGCCCGAGAGGCTGCGGCGGCGTTTATTTCGGATAATCCGCACAGGTAGTAACGACATAGGCATGCAAGTTTTATTTTCCATTGTCATGGCAATAGTCACTCTCGGGGTTTTGGTAACGATCCACGAGTTTGGTCATTATTGGGTTGCGCGTCGCTGCGGTGTTCGGGTGCTAAAGTTCGCTATCGGCTTTGGGCGTACACTTATGAGCTGGCAAGGCCGGGACGGAACAGAGTTCGCGCTTTGTGCAATCCCGCTTGGCGGCTACGTAAAGATGCTTGACGAGCGCGATAGCGAAGTTGTGGTTACAAAAGCAAACCGTTTCGAGTCTTTCAACGCTCAGCCCGTTAGGAACAAACTTGCCATCGTGGCTGCGGGTCCTGCCGCGAACTTTTTGTTGGCCATCCTTGTGCTATTTGGCCTCTTTTTACGCGGTGAGACGGGGCTGGCACCTGTTGTTGAAGCTGTGGATGTGGATTCTGTCGCTGCGCAAAGTGGTCTCGCTGTCGGACAAGAAATTATCGCTGTCGATGGTCAATCGACGAAGACTGTCTCGGCGGTCAGGTTTCAATTGCTCAAGCGTTTGGGTGATACCGGCCAGATTGAATTAAGCGTGGGCAATGAGCTCAGCGACATTAATCAAAGATACTCGCTTCCAATCTCAAATTGGTTAGGCACTGAGGAGGCGCCAGATCCGGTGGGAGCCCTTGGTCTGACACTTGGAATTCTTCCCGTGAAACCCGAGGTGGGTTCTTTATCAGAGGATGGTGCTGCGACTCGAGCGGGGTTCCGGGTAGGAGACGTTATTATCGAGGCCGCCGGTGAGCGGATTGATCAATGGACACAGTGGGTTGATTTTGTGCGCGCGCACCCTGTTGAGCGATTCGAGGTCTTGGTGAGCCGAGCGGGCGGTCAAGTCACGTTGAGTGTGATGCCTGACAGAAGTAATGCAATCGGCGTTGTAGGTATGGGCGTCGCGGTCCCTGAGATCCCTGAAACTCGGATTAGGCGACAAAATCGCGGACCTTTGGAGGCCTTTTCTGCTGCTGTTGATCGAACCTATTCGTTGACTGCTTTCACCTTCGAATCGATGTGGAAAATGCTGCAGGGACTTATCTCGACCAAAAACCTGTCTGGACCCATCTCGATTGCGCAGGTTGCGGCTAGCACGGCCGAGAGCGGGTTCACTACCTGGTTATCTTTTCTCGCGTTACTGTCCATTTCACTGGGCGCGATTAATTTATTGCCAATTCCAGTGCTCGATGGAGGCCATATTGTTTTTCACGCCCTCGAGGGCATATTGGGTAGACCAGTGCCTGAGCAGATTCAAGTGATGAGTTTTCAGGTTGGTTTAGTCGCTGTTTTTACACTAATGATGTTTGCCATCTACAACGATGTGGCTCGACTATGAGATACTCCTCCGCGCTATGTGGTAACCAACGATAACTGAAGACAAAACACGTGAAATTAGTCCTCAAAAAAATAAGCGACTGGGCTTGCTGGAACTTATCAAAAGCCAGAGCGTCTGCCGTCCGGACGACGGTTGTTTTCCTGTCTCTAGTGGGCGGAGTGTCAAACGCATTTGCGCAAACTGATCCCTTTGTTGTTGCGGATATCCGTGTTGAAGGTTTGCAACGAATTGCCCCCGGGAGCGTATTTGCGGCCTTGCCGGTCAGCGTCGGCGATGTTGTGGACGAGCTCGCTATTCGGAGCATATCCCGCAATCTCTTTTACACTGGAAACTTTGACGACATTTCGGTTGGGCGGGACGGCAATGTTCTCGTGCTTACGGTGGCGGAGCGACCCAGTATCAGTGAAATAACGATCGAGGGAAATAAAGCGATCGAGACTGAGGCCTTGCTGGATGGCTTAAAGGGCGCCGGTCTCGCAGTTGGGCAGGTTTTTCAACGATCAACTCTTGAGGGCATGCAAGGGGAGCTTAGACGCCAATACGTCATTCAGGGGCGGTACGACTCCTCGATTGATACAGAAGTGATTCCTGAGCCAAGAAACCGCGTTTCCATAAGCATCGAGATCGACGAGGGAACCGTCTCAAAAATTAAGCATATTAATGTCGTTGGTAACGAAGTGTTTGATGATGAAACCTTGCTTGAGCTGTTTGAGTTACAAGTGGGCGGCATGTTCTCCTTCTTTTCGAGCGCGGACAAATATAGCAAGGAGAAGCTGGAGTCCGATCTGGAGACCCTCACTAGCTATTATCAAGACAGGGGTTATCTGCAATTCGAAATTGAGTCCACGCAAGTTGCGGTATCGCCAACGAAGGATTCGGTTTTCATTACAGCGAACGTTGCTGAGGGGGATCGATTTACGGTGACCGATGTAGATCTCTCCGGTGATTTGGTTTTGCCTGAGGAGGACCTGTCCCGATTCCTTTTGGTAGGGCCCGGCCAGGTGTTCTCGCAGCAGTTAGTCACAAGCACCGAGGAGTATCTGACGCGTCGCTTGGGTAACGAGGGATATAACTTTGCCAAGGTCACAGGTATCCCTGAGGTTGGAGAGGGCGATGCAGAGGTTGCGATCAAGTTCTTTATTGATCCCGGTAGAAGGACTTATGTCCGGCGCATCAACTTCAAGGGCAACACGCGAACGGCGGACGAGGTTTTGCGCAGAGAAATGCGGCAAATGGAAGCAGCCCCTGCGTCCGCTGCCGCGATTGAGCAGTCAAGGATTCGCCTCCAACGACTCGGGTTTTTCAGTTCTGCTGAGGTGGAGACAGTTGAGCTCCCGGGGTACGACGACCTCGTGGATATCGATTTTTCTGTGGAGGAACAGAGCTTTGGCTCAATTGGCGGCAGCCTTGGATATTCCCAGTTTGCTGGGCTCATTGTTGGGTTGAACCTTCAGCAAAATAACTTCCTTGGAACTGGACGGCAGGTTGGCCTAAATTTGAATTCATCGCGTTGGCAGAGCGTGGCGAGCATTAACTACAACAACCCCTACTTTACAGAAGACGGCGTTAGTAGGGGCTTCAGCCTGTTTTATCGCAAGTCAGACCTCTCTGAAATTAATGTCGCCAGCTACACAACAAACACTGTAGGCGCAACCATGTCCTTTGGTTACCCTATTAGCGAGACGCAGCGCTTGGGCTTCAATGTGGGTATTACGGATACTGACATTACCTCTGGCCGCTTTGCCGTACAGGAAATCCGAACAAGCCCAAGACTTCTCGAGGGTATTGACCAATACTATGTATCTACACGGCAGCCCGACGGCACTTTTTCCGGACCTGAAGAGCTGTTTCCGATAACAGATCTACCTCCTGAGGCGTTCGTTAATCTCAACAATGACGGCTTCTTAGATCAAAACGGGACAAGTTTCACCAACTGGTCGATCACTGGTTCGTGGATTCAGTCAACCCTGAACAGAGGTCAGTTGGCCACCCGGGGTGTCTCAAATTCTCTGTCGGCACAGCTTTCCTTGCCGGGCTCTGACCTTGAATTTTTCAAGGTCAATTACCGCGGTGAGATGTACCTGCCCATATATGGCGAATTCACTTTCCATCTACGGGGCGAGGTGGGGTACGGCGATGGTTATGGAGACACCACTGAGCTTCCTTTCTACGAACACTTCTTCTCGGGTGGTTTCGGCAGTGTAAGAGGCTTTGAGGCAAACACATTGGGACCGCGAAGCACGCCGCCCATTCTTTATCAGACAGGCCTCGCGACTACAGGCGTCGATGAAGACGGTGTTCCCACAGAAATTGGTGGGCCCGATGGTTTGGGCTTTGGCTACATCGTGAATCCCGAGACTGGGCGCATTGAGACGCAGCAGGTATTTACGGGGCGGCGTCGCGCAGATCCATTTGGCGGAAATGTTGTCATCGAAGGCTCGGCTGAAGTTCTCTTTCCAATGCCTTTCGTAAAAGACCGCAGTTCTATAAGATCCGCATTCTTTTTGGATGCTGGTAACGTGTTCAATACTAATTGTAGGCAAAATCAGCTCAACTGCTTTGGTGTGGATGCCAACGAGTTGCGCTATTCAGTTGGTGTTGGTGTGACTTGGTTGAGTGGCTTCGGCCCGCTGACATTTGCACTTGCGAAGCCCTTAAATGCTAGCGACACTGACCGGACCGAAGTATTTCAGTTCACGCTGGGGCGTGGATTCTAAAAACTAACCAGGAGGTTAACTCAAATGTTGTTCCGCATCGTCGCCGTTTTGGCACTGTTGGTTGCATCGACTGTAGCGCACGCTCAAGGTCGAATTGCTGTTGTAAATTTGGAGGAGGCAATTTTGCAGACTGACTACGCGCAGCAGCGTTTGCGTGATTTCGAAGCTGGTGAGGCCTTCGCAGAAGATAAAGCTGAGTTCGATAATTTGAAGGCTGAATTAGATAAGCTATTACAAGATTTCCAACGCGATCAGGCGGCTATGAGCGACGATGATCAGGTTGCGGCGCGTCAGAAGCTGGCAAGTAAGAATGCAGATCTTGAGTATGTGGCCAAGAAACTCCAAACCCTTCAGCAGCAAAATGCACAGCGAGTCTTTCAGGAATTGGTTCCGGCAGCCCGTCAGGTGTTAGGGGAAGTGATCGAGACTGACCAGATTGGCCTATTACTCCAAGCACAGTCGGTCATCCATGCCGACCTCGGCTACAATATTACTGCGAAGGTAACCGACAAACTCAACCAACTCCCACAAGAGTAACAATGCCGACTTTGGGCGACGCGGCTGAGGTGTTGGGTCTACCTTTCCGTGGAGACCCCTCAGTAGCACTGAATCGCCTAGCGCCCATCTCTCGAGCAGGGGTGGGGGACCTTTCCTTTATTGCTCAAAAAAAATTTGTCAAATCACTGGCGGACTCAGAAGCCTCAGCCGTGATTTGTCCTAAAGACTGGGTGGGCGATTTCCGTGGTGCGGTTCTCTTTAGTGAGGACCCCTATGCAGATTTCGCGCGTGCTACGCGGCTATTTGATAATCGACCGGAGCGGTCAGGGCGCGTGGACGGTAGTGCTGCCGTCGCTGAGACCGCTGAGCTAGGAGCCAACGTCACAATCGAGGCTGGGGCAGTGCTAGCGCATGGCGTTGTGGTTGGAGACAATGCGTGGATTGGCCCCAACGTCTGGATTGGCGATGGTGCGGTTATCGGTGCCGCCACGCAATTGAGAGCAGGAGTGGCGATTTACCATGACGTCAAAATTGGCCGTGACTGCCTTATCCATGCTAATACAGTGATCGGCTCCGATGGCTTTGGGTTTGCGCCCATACGAGAGGGATGGGAGAAGATTCTCCAGCTAGGCAGCGTCATGATAGGCGATCGTGTGGAGATCGGTGCCGCTTGTGCCATTGATCGCGGTGCGCTCGAGGACACCCAGATTGCAGACGATGTGATTATTGATAATCTGGTGCATATCGCCCACGGGGTTAAGGTGGGGAGAGGGTCGGCTATTGCTGGGCAGGTGGGCTTTGCTGGCGGAACCGAACTTGGTGAGAGATGCACGGTGGGTGGGCAAGCGGGCTTTGCAGGACACCTAAGCATTGCCAATGACGTTCATATTGGCGGCCAGGGAAGAGTTTCCAGAGATGTAAGTGAAGCTGGCCACTACGCGTCGGGTACGTCTTTGATGACTGTAAGAGACTGGGCGCGAAACGCCGCCCGCTATGAAAAGCTGACGGATTTAGCAAAGCGTATCGACGCACTGGAAAAGCGCTTGTCTGAAAAAGGTAGTGAAGGAGATTAGGGGAAGCAAAGATGATGGATATTGAGGGAATAAGAAAACACTTGCCTCACCGATACCCCTTTCTATTTGTGGATAGGGTTGTTGCTCTTGAGCCTGGTGTGTCTATCGAGGCCTACAAAAATTTGAGTATTAACGAGCCCTATTTCGACGGCCACTTTCCGGGTAACCCAGTATTTCCTGGCGTGCTTCTGGTGGAGGCGATGGCCCAGGCCGCTGGAATACTTGGTTTTGTGACCATGGGCAAAACTCCGGAGGATGGCTCGATCTACTACTTAGTAGGCACTGATAAACTGCGCTTCAAGCGGCCTTGTGTTCCGGGCGACTGTGTCAAGCTTGAAGCTTCCATCGTCAGTGAGAAGCGCGGTATCTGGAAGTTTGATGTGCGTGCCTCAGTAGAGGGACAGACTGCTGCCTCAGCCACGATCCTATGCGCCGACCGGTAAGCGATGATTCACCCAACCGCCATTGTCGATTCTCAAGCTGACCTTCACTCGTCGGTCAGTGTTGGACCTTACTCGATCATTGGTCCCGGTGTCGTTATAGGTGCAGACACGATTATCGAATCGCACGTCGTTATCAAGGGCCCCACCACGATTGGTGCTCGCAACCATATTTTTCAGTTTAGCTCGATTGGTGAGGCAACTCCTGATTTGAAATATCGGGGCGAGCCGACAACGCTGACAATTGGCGATGACAATGTCATTCGCGAGAGCGTCACGATACATCGTGGCACAGTACAAGACCGCGGAGACACCTATGTGGGCAACAGCAACCTGATCATGTGCTACGTTCACATCGGGCATGACAGCGTCGTGAGCAACAATACAATTCTTGTAAACAATACGGCGTTGGCAGGGCATGTCGTCGTCGACGACTGGGCGATTTTGTCCGGCTACACACTCGTGCATCAATTTTGCAAAATTGGCGCACACAGCTTCAGTGGGATGGGTACGGCGATTGGTAAGGATGTGCCTGCCTATGTCACGGTTTCAGGTAGCCCGGCCGAGGCTAGAACCATTAATGCCGAAGGACTACGACGCAGAGGCTTCTCAGATACAACACTGTCCGAGCTCCGCCGAGCATTTAAACTAATATACCGTCAGGGCCTGACCCTCGATGTTGCGATGGAAAGACTTGAGGCTATGTCGGCAGAGACGCCTGAAATTCTTCCCCTAATAGAATCATTAAAGACCTCCGAGCGCGGTATTGTCCGCTGATGTCGAACGCGCCGCATTTTGGTGCCCTAGCGGGTGAAAAGAGCGGCGATATCCTCGCCGGTTCTGTATTACGTGAACTCAAATGCCGAAATCCAGCTTTACGGGTATCTGGAATTGGGGGTGAGGCTATGGCACTCCATGGACTGGAGAGCCTTTTCGATATGGATCGGCTTGCTGTCTTCGGTTTTGTCGAGCCACTTAAGCGGCTACCCGAACTCTTATCGATTCGAAGTGCTGTGAGACAGCATATGTTGACCGAGCGCCCCGACGTATTTCTTGGCGTCGATAGCCCTGATTTCAACTTAACACTAGAACAACAGCTACGCGCTCGCGGCATAAAAACGGCTCACCTTGTGAGTCCCTCGGTTTGGGCATGGCGTCCCGGGCGAATCAAAAAGATTAAAAAGGCAGTTGATCTAATGCTCTGTTTACTGCCGTTTGAGAAGGACTTTTACGAGCAGCACGGCGTCGATGCTGTCTGTGTTGGCCACCCACTGATTGAGGAGTTTTCAGCGCTTCCAAATCAGGCAACGGCCAGAACATATTTGGGCCTCCCGCAAGGTGCCCCCGTGCTCGCCTGTCTTCCTGGTAGTCGTGCGGGCGAGATCGAGCACATAGGCCCTACGTTTACGCAAGTCATTATGCGCTTGCTCGCCACTGATACAGAGATGCGGGTTATTTTACCGGCGGCATCGGAGCAGAGGTTAGATCAAATTAATCGTCTGATGCCCATAGAGGACGATCGATTTATGGTGATTGAGGGGCAGAGTCGTCTGGCAATGATGGCATCGGATGCTGTCCTGTGTGCGTCAGGTACAACAACGCTCGAGGCTATGTTGATCGGTAAGCCAATGACGATTGCCTACAAGATGGCATGGTTGTCGTGGCAACTACTCAGCCGAATGGTCACCTCGCCTTACGTAGGGCTGCCTA
>CBFIHK010000053.1:0-13831 GCA_965662305.1 Luminiphilus sp. | reverse complement strand
CGATGTGAATCCTCGAAGAAAGGCCAATGTAGAAAGCTCTGATCACTCATACTCGTTACCTCTCATTACCCGTGCTTTGCCCTTATTTAATCCTTCAATTAATTGGTTCATTGAGACGGCCGCGCTTTAATCGCCTGCGAACTCGGGCTTTGTTTTGTCAACGAATGCATTGTAGGCGCGATGGAAGTCGCTGGTTTGCATGCAAATTGCTTGCGCTTGCGCTTCGGCCTCAATGGCTTGGTCAACTGAGAAGTTCCACTGATGATGTAGCGCGTTTTTGGTGATGCCATTAGCGAAAGTTGGCCCAGCGACAATGCGACTCGCCATGGCGTTAGCCGCATCGGCCGTGTTCTCTTCGATGCTGTTGAAGAAGCCCCAACGCTCGCCTTCAGCGGCAGACATCGAGCGGCCCAGATAAAGCAGTTCACTGGCGCGTCCCTGACCAATGATGCGGGGCAAAATGCTACAGGCGCCCATATCGCAGCCGGCCAAACCGACACGATTAAATAGGAAGGCAACCTTTGCGTCGTCACTGGCGATACGTAGATCAGATGCCATTGCGATGATGGCGCCGGCGCCGGCACAAATACCATCGACTGCACTGATTATAGGTTGAGGACATGCACGCATGGCTTTTACTAAATCACCGGTCATGCGCGTAAACGCGAGCAGTTGCTTCATATTCATCTGGGTCAAGGGACCAATGATTTCGTGCACATCGCCGCCGGAGCAGAAGTTACCGCCGGCACCCCTTACCACAACGGCATGGATATCCTCTGCGTATAAAAGGCCACGAAACAAATCTCGAAGCTCAGCATAGGACTCGAAGGTCAAAGGGTTTTTCCGCTCGGGCCGATTAAGAGTGATGGTGCCAACGCCATTTTCTGCTTCCCAAAGGAAGTGCTGAGCCTCGTAATCTGCGTACTGTGCAACGTCCATTTTTTTATTCTCCTTAGATTTCCCCGCCACTAATGGAAATACTCTCTCCATTGATACCTTTTGCACCCTCGCCACACAACCAAATGACCGTTGCTGCAACCTCCGAGGGATCGATTAAACGCTTTTGCGGGTTGGTTGCGGTAAAACTGCTCAGGGCGTCAGCCTTGTTTTTGCCTGTTTTACTGATAATCGTATCGACGGCGTTTCCAATGATGTCGGTGTCGGTGTAGCCGGGGCACACGGCATTGACCGTAATGCCGGTTGTTGCGACTTCAAGCGCTAGTGCTCTGGTTAGACCTAACACTCCGTGCTTGGCTGCGGTGTAAGCTGACACGTAGGCATAACCCTTGAGTGAGGCCGTGCTGGCAATGTTGATGATTCTGCCACTTTGACTCGCGCGCATCTCATCGATGACCGCTCGGGTACACAGAAAGACACCATTCAGATTGACGTCTAAGGTGCTCCGCCACGACGCGTAGTCGAGTTTATGGAAGGGGGCTGTGGGAGCAGCGCCGGCACAGTTCACGAGCACTGAGATAGGGCCAAACTTGTCTCGTGCCGCATTGAAAGCCTCCGAAACGGCTGATTCACTGGTTACATCGCAAGAAATGGCTGCAACGCGCTCGCCTAGTTGTTGCTCAAGCGCCTGAAGAGGTGCCTCGCGTCTTCCCATTAACGACACCGCATAGCCCTCTTGAGCGAGTGCCTCCGCAATCGATTTTCCGATGCCCGATCCGGCACCGGTCACTACCGCATGCGGGATCATGCGCTAGCCTCCCGATTGCGTTGAGCGTTGGTGTGGAGCTGCCGATAGCCCAAGAAATACTGGTGCGGCTCGTCAACTCCGGGCCCTTGATAGCCCACCTCCGCCGCGGCATGCAGTGTCCAATTGGGATTGGCAAGGTGTGGACGTGCCATACAAACAAGATCAGCACGACCGGCCGCAATGATGCTGTTTACATGGTCAACTTCGTAGATGTTGCCAACTGCAAGTGTGGGAAGTCCGCCTTCATTTCTGATCAAGTCTGACAGGGGTGTCTGGAACATACGACCTGGTTGTGGTTTCGCGTCGTGGCTCGTCTGGCCGGTGGAGACATTGACAATATCGGCACCAGCACTTTTAAAGGCGCTAGCGATGTAAACCGCGTCGCTGTCTGTGATCCCGTTCTCACCCATCCAATCGTGCGCTGAAATTCGAACGGACATGGGTTTTTGCGCCGGCCATGCCGCACGCATTGCGCGACAAACTTCCAGTGGATAACGCATCCTATTTTCGAGTGAACCTCCGTATTCGTCATCGCGCTTATTCATCACAGGGGTGATGAATGACGATAGCAAGTAACCGTGGGCCGCGTGCATCTCGATCATGTCAAAGCCTGCGGCCTCTGCACGTGCGACAGCTGCAATGTGTTGTTCGAGGACCTCGTCCATATCCTCACGCATCATTGCCTTTGGTATGGGACTGTAACTGTCGAATCCCGTAGCACTTGCACTGAGCAGCGGCCACTGCTGATCCGCAGGCAGTGGCTCATCGAGAATATTGGCTTGCCACTTCCAGGGTTCAAGTGTCGCGCCCTTAGCGCCCGCATGCCCGATTTGCATAGCAAACTTCGCTGAGCTCTGCGTATGGACGAAGTCGACGATCCGCTTCCATGCTGCGGTATGTTGATCACTCCAGATGCCTGTGCAACTTGGGGTAATTCGACCCTCGGGGCTTACGTTTGTCATTTCAGTGAATATCAAGCCTGCGCCACCCTTGGCGAGACTTCCGTAGTGGACAAGATGCCAGTCGTCGGGCAACCCGTTAGAAGCGCTATACATGCACATGGGTGAGACACAAACCCGATTCTTCAAAGGCATGTCGCCGAGCTGAAAAGGAAGAAACATCGGTGGAATGGCCGTGTCGGCACTGACGCCGGTATATCGTGCTGTGAGGTGTTGCTCCAGCGTTTCCAACCACTCAGCGTCGCGGAGCCGAAGGTTTTCATGGCTGACCCGTTGTGAGCGCGTCAGCATCGAATAATTGAACTGTTTGAGATCAAAGGCTTCGATATAGCGCGGAACATTTTCAAACCAAATCATGGCGTTTCTCGCACTGTTCTGCAGTCGGAGCACGTCGATTTTTCGCTCTTCTTGATAAGCGTGGAGCGCCTCAGGAATGGAGTCTCCTTGGTCAAGGTGTTTAGCGAGCGAGATGGCATCCTCGAGACCCAGCTTGGTTCCTGAGCCTATCGAAAAGTGGGCTGTGTGTGCGGCGTCACCAATCAGTACAATTCGATCATCCTTGATCCAGTTATCACAGTACACCGCAGGGAAATTGATCCAGGCAGAGCCCCGGATGTGCGCTGAATTGGTCAGTAGCGGATGACCATCTAGATAACGCTCAAAAATCTTGCGACAGGTCTCAGCGCTGTCTTCGTGGGACATGGTTTCAAAGCCCAGCGCATCGTATACCTCAGGTGTGGTTTCCACGATAAACGTTGAGGTGTCTTGATCAAATTGGTAAGCGTGTGCCCATATCCAACCGTGCTCGGTCTTTTCAAAGATGAAGGTAAAAGCATCACTGAAGGTTTGCTTGGTACCTAGCCACACGAATTTGTTTTGGCGCATCTCAACAGAGCAGCCAAAGGTCTGATGATCAGAATTGCGGATCTTTGAGTTCAATCCGTCGCTCGCAACGATCAGATCAGCGTCAGCAAACTTGCCGTCAATGTCGTCCAAGTGGAACTCGTGCTCGAAGTGCAGATTGACACCGAGTTCTGAGGCGCGTGCATGGAGCAGTTGCAGCATGCGCTTGCGGCCGAGACCAATGAAGCCATGGCCCCCCGATCGCTCTACCTCACCATTGACGAAGCAATCGATGAGATCCCAATGAATAAATTCATTAACGATGGTCTCGGCACTCACCGGGTCATTGGCACGAAGGTTATCGACAGTCTGATCTGAGAAGACGACACCCCAGCCAAAAGTATCGTCAGGCCGGTTGCGCTCGTAGACGTCGACTTGGTGGTTTGGATTTCTGAGCTTTAGGCTAATTCCCAAATACAGGCCTGCTGGGCCGCCACCAATGCAGGCAATTTTTAATCCTGTGGAATGGCGTTCCGCGATTTGCTGATTATTTTCTGTCATTTGGCATGCGCTCAATTGAACCCGTTATCCGAGTATAGAATAAACATTTTAAGTTTAAAGTGTTAATATCTAGACGCGAATCGGGCAAGTGATTAGCTGCAAGACGAGAAGCAAGACGTGAGTGGAGGAGAGGTGTTTTAAGCGCTTACTCATATTCAAGCGTCGGTTGTCGGGAGCAGAGGTTTTAGGCCCAAGACACGCATGTCTTTGGCGTCCCAGCGGTTGATGTTGCTGCACTTTGAATAGTGGCTGCACTCGGAATAAGAGTGAAAGCAAGACGCTGAGAAATTGGGAGTAGGCGTTAAGATTGGAGGGGTGATATGACAGAGTTCGATCAAGAATCGCGCTTGATAGATGATGACCACGCCACCACAAGGCTGTGGCTGCGAATGTTGACCTGTACCAATCTCATTGAATCAACCTTGCGCTCCAAGATGCGCGAAGAGTTCTCCACAACACTCCCTAGATTTGATTTTCTTGCTCAACTTCAGCGCGCTCCAGAGGGATTATCGATGGGCGAGATCTCACAGCGAATGATGGTCTCGGGGGGGAATGTCTCGGGGATCGCTTCACACCTTGAACAAATGGGTTGGATACAACGTGATGTTGAGCCAAATAATCGGCGTACGTACATCGTCACCCTTACACCTTTGGGTACTAAACGGTTTGCGGAAATGGCTGCGCGACATGAGGAATGGCTCAACGACTTGTTGGGGGAACTCTCGTCCGAGGATCACAGCGCCCTGATGCGCGCCCTCGCCGTATTAAAACGTGGTATCTCGGAACAGGGTGACGATCGCTAATGTGGAAGCCAAGCGAGCGCATCAAATACGTGACCCGCTGCGATCACTGGCCCAGCGCCGATGAGGCGCAAGCAAGCAGACTTTACTCGCCACTGGAAACTAGGCGACTCTCCTTGCAATCGCGAACCTGGGTACCGGCAATGGTGCCCTGGCGCTCTAATGAAGCGGGTGAAGTAACACCAGACGTCATCGATTGGTACCGCCGGTTTGCGCGTGGTAAGCCGGGTGCCATCGTACTGGAGGCGACAGGCATCCGCGACATTCCAAGCGGCCCGTTACTCAGAATCTCAAACGACCGATATATCCCCGCGCTCAAATCGCTTGTCGATATCGTGCGAAAAGAGAGTGGTGGGAAGACAAAGATTTTCCTACAACTCATTGATTTCTTACCGATTAGACGCCGCCCGGATGCGCAAAAATACTTCCAGCGTTTTTTGAGAGTGACTGAGGTGCACAGATCCGCACTCAACATGCTTGATGCCGCCGAGGATGCCGTAAGGGAGAGACTCACAGCGCTAACAGATGACGAACTCGAAGCAGTATTGACACCACGCGAACTGGAGGATCTAAGGTTTGGGTCGCGTCAGCGTGTCACTGATATCGACGACCCAAGTATTGCCGAGCTTCCAGAAACGCTGCCCGCACTCTTTGCCCAGGCTGCAAAACGCGCCGAGCTCGCTGGATTTGATGGTTTGGAACTTCACTATGCGCATGCGTACACGATGGCATCTTTTTTATCGACGCTTAATACGCGTAGTGACGGTTACGGCGGTGATAAAGAGAGTAGAGCCCGATTACCCTTGGCTGTTTTTGAGGCAGTTCGTGCCGCTGTGAAGGACGATTTTGTCGTGGGCTGTCGGATGCTAAGTGACGAGATTGTTGACGGCGGCAGTCGCGTCGACGATGCCGTCTTTTTCGCCACCGAGTTCGCAAAAGCGGGCATGGATTTCATCAGTCTTTCGCGCGGTGGAAAGTTTGATGACGCCAAACAGCCCAAGGTGGGTTGGGCCGCTTATCCTTACACGGGAAGGAGCGGCTACGAATGCATGCCGCAATATCTATCCGATCAGCAGGGGCCCTACGAACGCAACGTTGAACCCTCATCTAGAATCCGATCAGCGGTTCGTGACGAGGGGCACAGCACCCCGTTCATTACCGCCGGAGGCATTTTTAGTTTTGAGCAAGCAGAGCGTCTTCTGGCCGAGGAAAAGACGGATATTGTTGCGTTTGCTCGGCAGGCGCTCGCGGATCCGGACTGGTTCGAGAAGGTTCGCTTTGGGTACGGTACCGAGGTCATGCTTTGCCGCTATAGCAACTATTGCGAGGGGCTTGATCAGAAGCACAAACAGGTAACTTGCGAACTTTGGGACCGCGCATCTCTCGATAGCGATGATGCAGTTATCGCGTCGGACGGGCGGCGTCGGCTGACTGCTCCGTTATGGATGCCGCCTGAATAAATTGCAGATGCTACTGAGCTGGACTGTAGATGCCGCCTAGCTTGCCCAATACAATCGCAATACACTTCCTCTAGTATCAATACACCGACTACCCGCCATACAGTTGCGGGTCCGCCTTACTCGCATCGAGAGAGTGGATTGCTTATGCGATTTTCAAAATTTTTTGGGTTGACGGTTTCCGCGTTGCTTAGTTCGGCATCGTTAGCAGAAGATACGGTGTCAGTGAATGCCATCATTGATGCTTACTACGAGGTCATCTCGGGTCCGGTTGGTTTTGTTTATGACGCCGAGCGAGACGAAAACATTCATGCGCCGGACGCCGTGATCACGAAGTTTTTTTTGGATGGCACGATACAGCAGCACGACTTCAAAACTGAGCAAACTTCGATCGTGACCCCTTATGAGACGCCGTTTTTCGAGTTTGAGGTCGACAGAAAGATCGAGCAATTCGGCAATATCGCCCATGTGTGGAGCGAATTTGAGATGAAGACTGAACCCGAGGGCGATGCCTACGGCAGTGGCTTTAATAGTATCTCGCTACTTTTTATGGACGGCCGCTGGTGGATTTCGTCGTGGTCGACACAGTACAAGGCGCCAACAACCAATTCCGAGGAATTACCGCCAGCGCAATTGGTCGACTTGGACACGAATGAATTCGCTGAGGTTGTTAAGTCCATTGTCCGAGACACGCTTCAGGCCTGCGAGGTTCGAGGGGGTATGGAGGGCCGTGCCAAAATGAATCTTGCGGTGGTGGGCGAGGTCAAGGCAAAATTAGTGTGTAATCAGGGCGATTAGCGAAGGTTAAATAGTCGCTCAAGATATTGCAGGTGGGTATTTTCGGAGTGGTATCAAGATGAAGCCAGTCGACCATATCATCGATACAAGTCAGGTAGATCTCACAGCTATTGCCCGGCAATTCGGAACACCTATTTTTGTTTTTTCCGGTGATGCAATTCGGCGTCGTGTCTCCGAATTTAGATTGGCCTTTGAGGCCGAGTGGTCCCAATTTAGTTTGATGCCGTCGTTGAAAGCCTGTCCTTTACTCGGTGTTAGGGCTCTCCTGACAGAGCTGGATTGCGGGTGTGATGTCTTTGGTCCTGGCGAGTTTGAGGGGGCAATCAGAGCAGGTGTGGCACCCTCTAAAATTTCGTTAAACGGCTCTATCAAAGATGAGTCCATTATTCGCAAAGCCGTTGAACTTGGCGTCCGGATTGTCATAGACAGTCCAAGAGAGGCATCGCTTATTAACGATTTGGCTAGACAGGCGTCAAAAAGCACTCCTGTGATGCTCCGACTCAAGCCAGATCTCGGTGACCTCAATACCACTTCCGATTTCGCACCCGAAATTACGATTACGGAATTAGGTCAGCGCATTAAGTATGGAATCCCAAATAGCGAGCTAGATCGTATGGCGCAAATATGGGATTCATGGGAGCACATCCACCTTGTGGGGTTTCATGCACACATTGGGAGACACAGTAAGCGGCTGTCAGTCTGGGAAGCTTGGGCCACTGCAGTGGCTTCAAAGGTTGTTGATTACGAGTCTCTCCTGAAAGGCGTGAACAATCCGGTTGTGAATGTTGGCGGTGGCTTTGCGAGCGAGTTAGACGCCGATCTAGACGTAATTGATCGATCAGGTGAAACACCAGAGCTTAAGCAGTTTGCTAGCGCTATTTGTGATGGTTTGCGCGCTGGATTTCGTAAGTCCGCTATACCCGTTAGTAACTGGGTTCTCGAAATAGAACCAGGGCGAGGCTTACACAGTGACACGGGGGTTCACTTGACCACCGTTAGGAATCTCAAAGAAGAAAAACTGGGCCAAAAGAGACTCTGGGCGGAGGTCGATACTTCCGAGGTTTTTCTTGATTTGCACGGCGTTCCCGATGAGAGGCCTTTAACCTTCACTTGTATCAGCAGACCAGATTCGACGCCTGACCAGATCTACGATGTCGTGGGACTAACTTGCAATGCAGAGATGTTGGCTCTTGACGCCACTCTTCCTGAATTATCAATTGGCGACATATTGTGTTTGTCCCCAACGGGTGCTTATTTGGAGCCCATGGCGGCTAATTTCAACGCGCTGCCGAGGCCTGGCTCAGTGCTTGTGGATAGGGGGGAAGTCCGCCTCATCAAGAGGCACGAGACGGTCGAAGATGTGTTTGCGCGTGACATTATAAATCTAGGAGTTGCCGCGGAGAGTTCAGGGATATGACGAAACCTTCGACAGTAAAAATAAGAGGCGTACATCACTTCGCGCTCTCTGTACCTTGTCTCACTGAGGCAATTAAATTCTATAGTGAGGCGTTTGGCTTCGAACTTGTGGATCATGAACATCTGGCCCCCAGCATTGAGGGGGACCGGGTAACACAGTTACAAGGCACCGACACCACCGTGGCGATGTTGAGGGCGGGAAACCTATTCATTGAACTCTTTGAGTTTCATAGTCCTGCTCCGAAGGCCATTAAAAGGCGCTTAAATGACTTCGGCATAACGCATTTTTCATTCGAGGTGGAAAGTGTGCACGAAGCTTATGATTTGCTGAAGGCACACGGTGTAAGTTGGCATTCAGAACCGATTGATGCGGGGGATGGATATCTGATGACCTATGGGCAAGACCCTTTTGGTAATGTGCTCGAGATCCAGCAAGTACCTTCAGAGAGAAGTTATTCCTTGGAAAAACTTTACTTGAAATGAGTTGATTGTGAGCAGATCAGGATAGTCGACCCTATCACCATCCCGGCAATGGAAACCCAAATTACAGAGCCAAGGCCGTAGTTAGCGGCGAAGACTCCCGCAATGATTGGACCCAGGGCAGATCCAAGCGCCTGACAACCCGGTGCGAGTATCTCAGTCCCACTATCCATGGCAGTGTCAGCAACGGCGCCATAGAAAAAAGCTATCCCAAAGTTCCAAGCAACTTGATGCACTAAAAATCCCACTGCGAATAGAGTCAGCAAGTGGGTCTGCTCGAGAATGAATAGCCCGATTACCGCCCCGAGCGTCGCAATGCAGGCGGGTAATAAACGGCCGACGCGCAAGTTGAGAACCGCTGCGGCTATCGACCCCAACATACTTATTGGAAGAATCACCGCTAGCATTGAGCCCGTTTCCTGAAGCGAGAACGCGCGCTCACTTGCGAGAGGCTCGATAAATGCCCAAATTGCAGAGAGCCCTATTTGATAAAAAATCAGTGCCGCAAGAAGTATTGTGGTTGGCTGATAGCTAGCGACTTTGTAAGAGGTGGGTGTTTTATCCGCCTCATAGGTCAGACCACGGATTAACGGTAGGATCATTGCCACTATGGCGACCAGAAAAACGAAAGAGATTTGATCGCCTGTTACTGCTAGAACCTGCGGCAACGCCAAAAGTAAAACTGCGCTGAAAACAATTTGCGTTACGACGCTTATTGCAATCGAGCGATCGGGGTTGGTTGTCCTGCACAGTAAAGCAGTACCCAAGGCGAAGGCGATTCCATGGCCGAAAAGACCGGAGAGGAATCGTAAAGCCAAGACAGTTTCGAAACTGTCGATGAAAATTAAACCAACGTAGCCCAACACAATAGACACCTGGGCGATACAGACGACACTAGCTAGATCAAAACGTTTTAGCCACCAAATACCCGAAAAGCTTGCAATAACAGCACCCAAAATATCGGCAGACGCCAGCAGACCGATCTGATCTGATTGAAGCTTCAGAGCGTCGGACATTACCCGCAGGAAAAAGGGCTGTATTGCCACCGGCATGGCGCCCAGAAGCGCCAAGGCCCAGCAGGCGGTCAAATGTTTCACATTTTGTTGCGGATCCCTGCTCATCGTATTTTCTTCGCTAATGACTACCCAATCCGTGAGCGGCTTTCATGTTGAAGGCCTCGGGGTGCGCACACTCATAATGGGCGGCTAGGTTGATGAGGACATCCTCTTGTCGCCATGGGGCCATCAATTGCGCGCCTATTGGGCAGTCGTTTCGATCGAGCCCTGCGGGCAATGACAATGCCGGTAAACCCATATGGTTAGCAGGGATAGTGAAACAAGCGGCATCAAATAGTCCTTCGAACCAAGTATCAAACATACTTGGAGCGTCCATACGATACTGAGAATCTATTTCTGGACAGCTTATGGGTGTCACGGGTGACAACAAGACATCACAAGGACCTTGCCGCCAAAATTGACCCCATTCACGCATCAATTCATCGGTCGTATGCTGTGCTTCGAAGAGGTCGTCTAAGGTGTATTTATCGGCGAGGTTTAGGTGATTCCGTAGCTGTGTTGAGGCGTTCTCGTCTGTCAAAGTGGCGTCGGACTGCTCAACCAAATAAGCAAGTTCGCGACTTATTGGCAAAAGCCACTCTGATACAGCGAATGATTTTCGAAGTGCATCAAAGTCACAGATCTCTCGGGGTTCCAATGGTTGGATTTCGTGTCCTAATGCCTCGAGGTGTTTGGCGAAGGAATCAATTGAGGCAGCCACATCTGGGTCTAGGGAGCCTGAGGTTCCCCATGGTTTTGTGCACAGTCCAATGCGTAACTTTTGTCTCGGATTGTGCAGTTCAGGAGTCAGCACAGGAACGGGGTGAGGTGGCATAAAACTGCCGCCCCATTTGGGGTGTCGAGCAAGTAGTTCAGTGACAGCTGCGCAGTCACGAACGCTGCGGACTAAGGCGCCCTCGACTGCGCCCGCCAGTATTGATTCGTTTAGACCAACGGGTAAGGGGTTGATTCCTCGGCTGCCTTTAAGCCCGACTAACCCTGTCCACGCTGCGGGAAAGCGGATGGACCCAGCACCATCGGACGCGGAGCAGATCGGTGTCACCCCCCCGGCCACGGCAGCAGCTGAGCCGCCGGATGATCCTCCCGGGGTGTGCAGAAGATTGAAGGGGTTGTGCGTGTCGCCTTGAGGAATGCTGTGCGTGATAAATGTCATTCCATTCTCGGGCACGGTTGTCCGTCCGCACACAATAAACCCTGCATCTCGGAAGTTGCTGATAAGTGGGTCGTCCGCGGACGCAAAGTCTTGGGGCTTGAAGCCAAGCCCAATCTGTTGATTCTTGCCTGCGATTCGTGAGCCCATATCTTTGATCAATATGGGGACTCCATAGAAAGGTCCGTTGGGATTTGCCCCGGTCGATTCCGGGTGGGTGATTGCCTCGTCAAAAATCTCAACAACGGCGTTGAGCGTTTTGTTTTGTAATGCGGCCGCGTCGGCAAACTGCGCGACGACCTCACTTACATTGGTATCTCTCGCGCGAATCGATCTGGCCAATTCGGTTGCGTCTAAGCGAGCCCATGTGCCCCAATCGAAAGGATGGTCTGCCATACAGATTCCCAGCGTTTTCTGCCTTTTCACTTGAGGCTATCATCGTGAAGTGATTTCGCCAAAGCTCCCGAATTTTGGTCGGGATTGGCGCTATCCGAAGGACCGTAAGTTGCGTATCGTATTCATTCAACAAATTGAGATGACCAACCATGGCGGCACCACTCCCAAATCACCCACAACTTCGTGGAAACTATGGCCCAATTAATTTCGAGGCCTCTTACAGTGATTTGGTTGTCGAGGGGACGATTCCTGCTGATCTCTGCGGTTCGCTTTATCGGATTGGACCTAATCCAAAGTTTGTTGAGGGCACCTACCATTGGTTTTTTGGTGCAGGGATGGTTCATGCCTTTCATATCGAGAACGGACGGGTGGATTACATCAACCGATGGATGCGCACACCGAAGTTTGAAAAAGAAGTCGAGTTGGGGCGCGGCCTCAATCTTGAAATCAATATCAATCAAGAAACAGGGCAAATAGAAAGTAATCGCCGAAATGGTGTGGCGAACACACACATCCTCGCGCATGGCGATCATTTGGTAGCGCTGGAAGAGGGAAGCCACCCCTTCAGCGTCGACCCTAGATCACTGTCGTCCGAGGGGTATGGAATTTATGGCGACGGCATCAAAGGTGCGATGACCGCGCATCCCAAGATCGACCCGCTCACGGGCGAATTACACGGCTTTGGTTACATGACCGATCATTTCGGCAGCAACACCATGACTTACCACGTGATCGATAAGTCAGGAAAAACACTTCGGTCCGACGTTTTTGAAGCGCCGTATGCCGGAATGGTTCACGACTTTGTGATCACGCGTGACTACGTGCTTTTCCCAATTTTTCCATTGACCTGCGATATGAGTCGCATCGCAAAGTTTGGTTTTCCGTTTGCCTTTGACAGCGCCGCGGGAGCATTCATCGGTGTTCTTAAGCGTGGGGCCCCGGTCTCGGAAATTCGATGGTTAGAAGCACCCGTCTGTTATGTCTATCACTACTTGAACGCGTGGAATGAAGGTAATCGCGTCACCTTTGATTCGATCGATTTCCCTATGGCACCTAATTTCCCGACGGTGGAAGGAAACCTCCCGGCACACGCGGATGCGCAAGGCAAACTCACACGTTGGACCGTTGACGTGAATACGGGCGCGATTGATCGTGAGCAGACACTGAATGTCGCGTCTGAGTTTCCTCGAATCGACGATCGCTTCTCCGCCTCGCGACATCGCCATGGATACATTGCGGCCGCTTCACAGCGCAGCAAGGGCGATGGCGGCTTGTTCCACGAGATCACACACATCGACTACGACTCCGGCAATATTAAGAGCTGGGGTGCGGGCTTTGGTAACGCAGTGTCTGAGCCTGTGTTCGTTGAAAAATCGGAAGATGCGAAAGAGGGTGAGGGTTGGTTACTTGCAACGTTGTTTGATAGCCAAACAACGACCTCGTCGCTGGTCATTCTGGATGCCCAAGCCGTTGAGAATGGCCCGGTCGCCAACGCAAAACTCGACCATAGGATCCCCTACGGATTTCATGGAAGCTGGCGCTCCGGGCGTTGATGAATTAACTCCTCAAGGACGGGTAAGTACTGCTGTTTCTCTACATCCGCCTTCCCACATAACACGCCATAAATTCTATTGTTGGCGCGGAGTTACGTTTCTTTGCTCGGTCGACGAAGTTCTTAGTGAACAAGTCTTGATGGGAAGAAATTATGGCGGGTATCGATCTGCGGAGAGATCCGCATTAGTTCGCTCATAGACCTGTCGCTACCACTAGACGCCTAACTGGGACTGAAGTGATACCTGTTGCCCAAAGGCTCGTGTTTTATTGTGAGCTTTGAATCCATGCCCGTATTATCTTGGCATCACTACGGTTTTGGTTTTGGCTGGTTACTTTATTCGGGAGACTGTTGTGGAACCAAAAAGCGCGAAAAGAATTGTCTTACCGGAGTTTGCAAAATCGCCTGAGCAGGCGGTGGATAAACTTTTGGTGCTCGAAGCGTGCGATCCGCCGAAGCTCGAAAAGCTGAAGCCAACCGACGTTATCGTCGCTACGAAAAGTGCAGCGGTATCTTTCGTCGATTTCATCATGATGACAGGGCAATACCAACACATGGCGTCGCCTCCGTATGTGCCCGGCCTCGAGTTTTCGGGTGACGTCGTTTGGGTTGGAAGCGAGGTCAATCAACTCTCTGTT
>CBFIHK010000052.1:0-14155 GCA_965662305.1 Luminiphilus sp. | reverse complement strand
TAACGGCACGAATGCGATTGGCCGGATGGATGCTAATAGTTTGGAGGTCTCTTACTATCCGATTCCTGATGAGCGCACGCGCATCCGCAGACTCGATATCGATAGCAAAGGCGACGTTTGGTTCGTGAATTCATCGCTCGGAAAAATCGGTAAATTAGCGATCGAGACAGGTGAGATTACTCAGTGGGACTCACCGAGTGGAGAGCGTTCACACCCCTACTCGATGACGGTGATCGATGACGTAGTTTGGTACAACGAGAGCGGCATGCGACCTGACGCTTTGGTGCGCTTCGATCCGACAACTGAGACGTTTCAAAGCTGGGCCATGCCATCGGGTATTGGCATCATTCGGCATACCTGGAAGACACGCGATGGCGATCTTTTAATTCATCAGAGCAGTTCCAATCGTGTGGGACGCGTTCGCATTGGAAAGTAATAACGAGGCTGACGCCAAAGCCCGTATGTTGCTGACCGTAAGCCAGATTCCCAGGGGTAGAGTCTCTTCGTTTGGGCGAATTGCTGAGGCTGCGGGCTTTCCCAGAAAAGCGCGTTGGGTTGGCAGAATTCTCAGCCAGCTGCCGAGCGATACCGAAATACCGTGGCATCGCGTGCTTGGACACAATGGGCATATAACTTGTCCACGAAAAGACCTCGCACAGTCTCGTCTTAAGAGCGAGGGTGTGGAAGTCCAGCAATTCAAAGTGAGTATGAAGCGGCACGCCTGGCCGGATTGATCACATTTATCTCGCCCCGACTAACACCTGACAAGATCCTAGGTCAATGACGTAGGCGTTGGGTAAAAACATTTTCACTGCCAAAGTGCCATTCGAGCTCAGGTTAAGCGCTCTCAGAGTTTGTGTCTCAAACCTTATGCAAGCGCAACTAACGGCGTGACCCCTACGTAAAATGAAATAATCATTTGGCCAGCTTCAGCACCGCAGGAGTGAGTCACGATACTTTATCTGTCCGGAATCTAGCTCTGTTTTGAACCAAGATCTGTTTGGAACCGAGATCTCATAAGGATCTCTCGCTTATGTCATCACTGATCCGGCCGAATAATCAACTTCCCAATGACCTGTCGATTTTCCAGCCGCCGAAAGCCCTCAAGCGTCTCGGACAGAGGCATCTCATCATGAACATAAGGCCTTGTCCTGCCCTCCTCAGCCCATTGCCAGATCGTATTGAGGTTTTCTTCGCCCTTTTCGGGAAATTTGCGGCCGTACTCACCCGCGCGCACCCCCACCACCGAGAAACCTTTTATAAGGGGCATATTCGAGGGGACTGAGGCGATCCGACCGCTGGTAAATCCGATTACGAGTAGTCGGCCATCAAAATTGATGCAGCGGATGCTTTCGTCAAAAACATCACCGCCAACAGGATCATAAATAACATCCGCCCCTCGCCCTTGAGTGAGTACCTTCACCTCTTCACGAAACCCACCCTCGGTATTGATGACGTGATCTGCACCCTGCGCTTTGACACGCTCAAGCTTCTCGTCACTTCCCCCGGTCGCAATCACGGTCGCACCCAATAGTTTACCGATATCGACTGCAGCCATACCCACACCCCCGCTTGCTCCGTGTACTAGCAGCGTCTCGCCCGCTTGTAAGTTACCTCTTCGGACCAGCGCGACATATGCGGTTAGGTAAGCCACCTGATACGAGGCCGCCTCGGCGAAACTCATATTGCTAGGCTTTTTGCGGAGCCCCTCAACAGAAACACATACATACTCAGACAGCCCCCCAAAACGCATGCCCGCGACGACAGCATCTCCAATATCAAACCCAGAAACACCTTCGCCGATTGCATCTATTTCACCTGAGGTATCCATCCCAGGCGTGAAAGGTGGATCGAGCTTCAATTGGTATTTGCCCTGGCAAAGTAGAAGATCTGGAAAATTGAGGCTGGCCGCCTTAATGCGAAGCCTTACTTCCCCCGAGCCGGGCTCAGGCAGCGGCAAATCCATAACGGACACACCCGAAAAATCATCGGAGATATCGTGGCATACGAGAGCGCGCATAAATTTCCTCAAAGAAGTGGCTTAGATGGATTAGATACTAGGGCAATGAACAAGCGACACCGGCTTGTTACCGAGAAACATTATGCGAGAGATAAGTGCTCTGTAAGCAACGCTAGACCTTCCTCAAATACTGCGTTCGAATACTTAAGGCTCTCAACCTGCGGCACTTTACCACCCGCAAATTGCCTCTCAATCGAAGCCATAGATTCACTGAGAGCCAATAAACCCAGGGCTTTACTGCTGCTCTTCAATGTATGAGCAGCACGCTCGCCCGCCTCAAAGCTTTGCTGCGCAAGAGCCATCTCTAAGGCTGATAGATTTTCCTGACCCTCGTTTTTCAAACTATCGATTAACCCCCGAACCACCTCGGCTCCAAGAAGCAAGATCATCTCATCGCTTCGACTCTGGTCAAAAATTGGCGAGCTCGTCTGTGTTGCCACCTCGACAGGTTCGGTGTTCTCAGCATGGCTATTAAAGAGGCTATCGAATTCGCCCGCAATGGCGTCGCGCTTGAAAGGTTTGGTAATAAAGCCAACCATGCCGCTCGCGAGCGCTTTCTGTTTTTCCTCTTCCTGAGAGTAGGCACTGAGTGCCAAAAGTAGGGTGTTAGCACATTGCGGTAGTGTGCCGAGACGCTCTGCCACCTCATACCCGGTCATATCAGGAAGATTGATATCCAAGAGCGCCACGTCAAAAGAGATATCACTTTGCTTAGCGAGCTCAATCGCCTCACCGCCTGCCATAGCAGTAACCACTTCGAATCCTAAACTCCGCAACAACTGCGCGTTGAGAGTAAGGTTGGTAATTGAGTCGTCCAGCAACAAAAGCCGCTTGTCAAAAGTAGAGCTTGGGGCCATCTTCACAGGATCATCGATTGCGTCTGCATGTGCACACGGGGCTAAGGGCAAAGAAACGGTAAATAGCGCCCCCCCAGAGTCCGACTCTCCAACTGTGATCTCACCGCCCATTGTCCTGACGTGAGCCTCACTCATACTAAGTCCCAAGCCTGTCCCGACGTGCCCTTGCGTTGCTGAACTCACCCCAGTCTCAAACGGTGAGAATACCTGTCTACGGAGACTTTCAGGAATCCCGGGGCCAGAATCAGAAACTTGAAAAACAACGTTGTGACCCTCGTCTTGCGAACCGTCAGCCCGCGATATTTCTAGGCGAACTGCCCCTTCAGCCGTGAACTTAACCGCATTGCTAAGAAGGTTAATTAGCACCTCTTTAAGCAGTAAGTCCGCGCACCAGTACTGAGCATGCATATCATCACTCACAGTAACCGTGAGCTCGAGTCCTTTCTCTGTTGCCGTTGCCAAAAAAAGCTTACGGAGTGATTTACCAAGGTGTCTCAAATCCGTTGCCACCTTGAATTGCTCTGTCCGGGCATCTTTATTGGCCGCCTCACCGAGAGCAAAATTGATCACCTCGGTAGCGCGATCCATGCTGGCTTCGGCCATCGATAAAAGATCCCGCGCCTGTGGTTCCTTTATTTTGTCCGAGAGCAAGGTCAACGCACTGCTAACCCCCATTAAAGGCGTCCTGACTTCGTGACTTATACGGTTGAAGAACTGCTGGCGAACCTCACCTTGCCCCTCTACCTCCAGCTTCGCACTTTCTAAGTCAGCATAAAGTTTCTGTAAATCTTCAAGCATCTTTTGCTGTGAGGAAAGCAACAGCAACTGGTCCATTTGTGAGTCATGAACGGGAAAATCATCGAACTGTGGCTCAGACTCGGGATACTTCTCGCTCATCCACGCCATCCATGGAACACCTACAAAAAGTATTCCACCCGCTTCGTTGTCTGAGGAAATAATCTGGCCTCTTACCGCTAGCCTTAACTGCTCGCTAAAAGCTAAAAAAAGACGGCCCGGAGTGGCCAGCGCTTCTTTGGGGCCGCCTCGGAAACGAGCGGGCCGCTTAAACTGGAAATCATCAAAGAAGCGGAAGTCAATTTTTTCACCACGTTTGAGCCGTTCTTTGACAAAAGGTGAAACGCGTTGGGTAGTGCCATCCTCACTAATTTCGATGAGAACGGTAAAGAAACCTGACAACAGATCCCACTGAGACATTGCCCCGCCTTAGCGCTCCATCAACAAGTGGAACTTCGTATGTGTTCCCTCACTAGGCGACAAATCTTCAACCGCCTCGATTGACATGGGTTCGTTGAAACGTGCACTGAGTGCGACCAGCAAACCCGAGACAAAGCTATTTAAGCCCTCTCTATGACTTATGTACTCTACTTCCATTTTGTCGTTCTCGAGCTCGCTAACACGAAATTCGGGGGGTTCATAATCAAGAAATGTAGTGCTGATACGATCGTGTAATTCGTTCAGATTTTCTAAGAACTCAAGCATTGAACTCCCGGTAGAGCGAACTAAAGCGTCGTAGTCTCTTACCAAGGTGTGGCTTACCCAATGTTGACCAAAAGCGTGAAGCGCCGTATCCACATCAATTCCTAGCGCATCTGAGGCTGCTACCGCAAGCCGAAAGGTGATTTCGTCGTCATAACTGCGCATTGCAAGAAAGCTGTCGCTGGGCACTCCAGCTTTTGCGAGTACCTGCTGCCATACCGCGTCGCCGTGTCCCTCGGTCACCATATCTCTGAGGGATTTGTTAATAACACCATACATTGATCTACCTCCCGCAAATTACCTAATGATTTCTCGCTGAGTTAATCCTTCTTCCACGCTTGAACTTTTCGATAAATGGTAGAGGGAGCAACTTCAAGCAAGATCGCCGCACGATTGATATTGCCCTCGCTAACATCTATCGCGTGCTGAATCGCCTCTTTCTCGACTATCCACAAGGGCCTTACCCCATCAGCACCGGCGCCGGCTGAATTTGAAGAACCGATTGCAGGGGGGGAACCCTCAGGCTGACTGTCAAATTGTGCGATTGCCTCATCTATAATATCGAGGCTAATTTCGGACCCGATCAGCATCGTAGCAATCCAACGCAGCATATTTTCCAACTGGCGAACATTGCCAGGCCATGCATAACTCAAGAGACGAGCTTCACACTCCTTCGACAACGCCTCTAACTTTCTACCTGTCTCAACCGCAAGTCGGTCTAGAATCGTGGCTGCAAGCCCGGGAATGTCATCTAGCCGTTCTCTTAATGGTGGTAATCGAATAGGAAGCACTTGCAGTCGGTAATACAAATCCTCTCGCAACCGTCCCGCCCTGACCTCTTCCAAAAGATCGCGATTGGAAGAGGCGATAACGCGCACATTCGCGGACATCTCTGTGTCAGCACCCAGCGTTCGAAAGACGCCACTATCTATGAATCGCAATAACGATGACTGAGCTGGATAATCCAACTCCGCGACCTCGTCGAGAAAGAGGCTACCGCCCTCGGCGCGCGAAACCATTCCTCGATGGATCCAACCAGCACCACCCTGCCGAGAATCCTCACCAAAAAATTCTCGTTCGAAATTCGCGACTGATATTGCTGCGCAGTCAACAACAATGAATGGATCGGGGGCGCGCGCAGATAAATCATGCACTGCACGCGCCGCAAGCTCCTTACCCGTTCCACTCTCACCTAAAACAAGGACCGTTCCATCAGCAGCAGCAATCCGTTCCACGGCGTCGTAAACCGCGCGCATTGGCGGCGACGAACCCATTAAACCACCGAGCTGATCACGCAGGTATGAGAGCGAGTCAATTTGGTCATTGAGCTCTTTTCGTCGCATAGCGTTTTGCACGGTCACGCGCAAGCGAATTGAATCAAACGGTTTAGCGAGGAAATCGGCTGCTCCCTCTTGGAGTGCTCGCTCGGCCCAATCAGCCCCGTGCCCCGTCATAACGACACTGACAGGCCTAGGGGTTATTCCCTCCAAGTCGGCAAGTAATTCAAGTCCATTCCCGTCAGGGAGCTCAATATCGAGTAATACAAAATCCGGAGTTAGGCGACTCAACGCAACTCGAGCATCTTCCAGCGTCGTTGCAATATGAATCTCAAGTCCGAGACCGGCAAGATAGGCCTCGTAAATAGCGCAAAGGGTTGTGCTGTCTTCAACGATCAAAGCCTTCATATCTTACCCCCCCTGCACCTAGCCAAAATCAATCCTTCATCGCCTCAAAAATATGAGCCATTGCCTGATCCGCTCTCTTAAAAGCATCTAACACCTCGGGTCTAAAGTGTTTCGGATCCGTTCGACCATCGCCCTCTAGAATAACCTGCATCGCTTGCTCATGCGTCATGGCAGCCTTGTAGGGTCGCTCTGATCGAAGGGCATCATACACGTCCACAAGCGTAGTAATTGATGCCTCGACGGGAATTTCACTGCCTTCAAGGCCTCTTGGATAACCACCACCGTTCCATCGCTCGTGATGATTTAGTGCAATACGCGCTGCCATTGCCATTACAGGATAATCAGACATAGATAGTACCTCATGCCCAAAAGTCGGATGCTGGCGCATCACTGCAAACTCCTCATCGGTTAAAGGTCCGTCTTTGAGAAGTATGGCGTCAGGAGTTGCAACTTTGCCAACATCATGAAGCGGTGCAGCCATGCGAAGCATCTCGCACTCCTCCTTGGACCAACCCAATTCAGCAGCCAAGCGGGCAGCATAAGCCCCTATCCGGAGAATGTGCGCGCCCGTCTCAGGGTCTTTGTATTCAGCGGCTCTTGCCAAACACGCCAAAGATTCCGAGTAGGCCTTTTTAATATCCCGATTTAGCGCGTCTATCTCGACCTCGTTAGCGGCTAACTCGGCCTCCCGCGCTTGCTCATGAAGCTGCCGGAAACGCTCCGCGACGACATACTCCCGCGCCTCGAAAAGAATATTTTCCAGCAGATCTAAGTCCATGGGCTTCAGCATAAACTCAGAGGCACCGAGACGCATCGCGTCAATTACTGCGCGCGTATCACCATTTCCAGTCATAAATACAAAGCGGCGAATACGTTTTTTTGTGTCGTCATCACGAACAATGCGTTCTAGAAGTTCAAGACCTGTCATTCCAGGCATTGTTAAGTCTGACAGCACAATATGGATATCACTGTCACTCTTAAATATCGTCAGGGCTTCCTGTCCGTTGGCAGCCAGTACGCACTCGAAGCCAAGCTCATCAACGAAGTCTTGTAACTCAAGTCGGATGTCAGGCTCGTCATCAACGACTAGTAATTTTAGGGCGTTCATACTTTCATCTCAGCCTCATGTTCGTCACCAGGTTTATGGAGTGGTAGGCGAATGGAAATTCTAGCTCCCCCAGCAACATTTTCAGCCCAAATACTACCTTGCATATCTTGTATTATCCCGTAGCTTATGGAACCGCCCAAACCCGTGCCCTTCCCCACAGGCTTTGTCGTGTAAAAAGGCTCGAAAATATGCGGAAGAGCGTCCGCGGGAATACCCCCACCCGTATCTTGTATCGCTATAGTGACAAATTCTGCATCAACCATCTGCCGTATCGTTATGGAGCCGCTCGTTCCATTAGCGAGAATTGCATCCCGAGCATTATTAATCATGTTGATTAACACCTGTTCAAACTGGATGGTATTACCTAGCACGCAAGCCTCGGTCTCCATATCCAGAAACAGTGAAATGCCCTTGGCAGTCATCGGTTCGCGAACCAAGTCAGAGGCAGCAGAAATGGAGGAGGAAATAATAAATGGCGTGTAATCCTCTCCGGCCACGCGTCCAAATGCTCTCATATGGTCAATAATGGTTGACGCGCGCTCAACTGCAGAGTCGATACGCTCGAGGCGACTTCCAATTGACTCTTCCGTTGCGCGCCCTTTCTTGAAACTATTTTTCAGGTTACTAAGTGCAAGTTTGATAATATTCAGAGGCTGGTTGAGTTCATGGGCCATGCCAGTAGACATCTCGCCCAGAGTCGCCAGCTTGGCCGTCTGGAGGAGCTGAGAGTCCATTGCTTTCTGTTTTGTGAGATCGGTGACCAACAGCCAAAAACCTGACTCCTCGCCCGCTTCGTCTCTTCTGGGTGTTATCGCCAAGAGTAAATTTCTCTGCGGCTGGCCATCTAAAGATAGCGCGTACTCATCAAGAGTCTCGCCAGATTCGAATAATTTTTCCGCTCTCTGACGCAGTCCGTAAGACGCCTCAGCGCTGTCGCCAGTGATCTGAGACATCGCGTCGTTTCTGAAGCGTAATTGATAATCGCGATCTATTTCCATCACCCCAAGTGGCAGCGAACTCAACAGCGTTTCATAGCCACTGACAGCAGACCGTAACTGATGATCTGCCGCAGCAACCTCATTGGAAAACCAAACGATCGAGCTTTGTAAAGTATTCAGTTCTGCTGAAACCGCTTGTGATTCAATTGTTATTGGCTCGATAGGCGTGTTGGACACCCTGACTTGCGTGTGAACCTGCTTGAGCTCTTCAAGTCCATGTAGCAACCGGTTGATAGGCTTAATAAGTCGCCCAACCAAAACCATGGTTAAAAAAGATGTTACTAATAGGGCACATGTTAAAAATAGCGCCATGATACGAACGGCGACAAAGAATGGCGTTAACCGAGGCCAAACTTCAAGATTAGCCACCAAACCCTCGTGAGGCGCCAGCTGTAATTCAAATGCAGACACCTGACTTTCTGAAATTGGCACCGTCAACATTGCCAATTGGCTCAACGCACCAAGCCTAGACACAGCATTGGGATTCATGGAGACAGGAGTCCACAACACACCTCCCATCCAGTCCGTATCAATGATTTGATCTGGTGGAACACCATAAGCCACTTCGTCGAATTTGGTCCCGCTAATTCGTTGAAACGCAATCTCAGTCTGACTGTCTTTCTGATCGCCACCCAGACCTAAGGGTGAAGTATCGATAATAAAAAGTATTTGCTCACCAAAGGTTACTGAATATTCAGTGGGCACAGGGCTATCAACGAGTACCCTCTTCGTAACGAACTCCGGTTTGGTCTCAGGGTATGGGGCGTATTCGAACTTGAAGTAAACATGGGTGGGGACTTCGGCCGAGGCCGTAAATGTTACTGACCCATCGACGGGAAAAGTGAGCGGATAGATGGCCGCATTATTTGCCCATCCGGCCCAGTCTTCACCTGTAAACGTGAAGATCTCACCATTCGTGTCCACAGTTGCACCGTCAAACTCTCCCTCAGAAAAGTCGGCTAGGAAAGATCGGGTGGCAGCAGGCTGCGAGCCGTCTGCACCATTTGAAGTAACCACCACATCACTGATGTGGACGGGTTGATTTCGCTCCTCCAAAAACATCATAAAAGAACTGAAGGTCTTACCCGCATGAGGGGCTATTGTATTGGTGTATACAGGCAGTTTTTTATCGTTATGGTTGATAAATAAGGGCGAGTCTAATCGTGCAAACTCTGGCCCCATGCTTGCTCGGTACTGCAACTTTGAAAGCTGCCTATTCACTGAGCTCATCAACTCATTTGAGTCACCGATTCTCTCACTGCCAATAAGTTGGGGAGGCTCGACCGGACTGCCGCGCGCATCCGGATCCAACCCCAAAAACACATACCTTTCGTCAATAAACAGCCAAGGGCTTTTATGATCTTGAAACCGCACTCTGGCGGAGCGGATCTCCAATTCCAGTTGGTGCAAATCATTGTTTAGTTGCAACAGGGCTGACTGATCAACTAAATCTTTGGTGGTCGAGGTTAGAATTTCGCTCCATCGCGCAGACCAAATCAGCAAGAACACGAAAAAAATCATGGCCACCAATAGTGAGATGAACACAGTACCCAGAGATCGAATTGAAGCGAGTCCCCCCATCTCATGACGTGACATTTTTTGAAAAAAGCCGAACAGCGCCACTGTCGATATCGCCCAGCACACTTCAGCGAGCACAATCGAAAATACAGTGGAAAATACAAAAGTAGATGCATGTGCCAAGACGAGATCCAAGAATCCTTCCTGACCATGAGCGCTGTGAAGGATAAAAGCATAAATCGGGGCGCAAACCAGTGGAAGGGACAAAAAAGTTACGAGTAGGCGATGCTCAGCGCGGCCAGAATTTGCCTGCCAATCAAGCGCCAGCATGAGCACAGTAAAACTTATAGCTTCCGCCCAAACTCCTGCAGGAAATTCAATGGAGAAGCTAAGTAAAGTGATAAACGAGACTGTGGCAAGTCCGAGGCGAACAGCACTAACATATCGTAGTAAAAGAAAAGCGGGACATTGATAAATTGCTAGATCGAGATAACCAAGACTTATGGGTGCACCAAGCGAAGCCGCGACTACGGTCAGGATAATTAGCGATACAATGGTTACCGTTTTATTTGACGTGACGCCAGCAGGTAAAACACTCATCACCCAATGACTGGGAGCTCAATAATCATTTCCAGCCCCCTCTCCCCTGAGTCTTCTACCGCAAAAATCTGTCCCGACATGTGTTGGATAAGATCTCTGGTGTGTGTCAACCCCAACCCAGCCTGCCCGTTAGAGGCCTTGGTGGTGAAAAATGGTTCAAAAATCCTTTCCCCCTGCCCCACCAAAATACCACCACCATTGTCAGCTATCGCGATGCGAGCCAACGCGCTGCCAACCAAGGATAATCGTATTGTTATCTGCCCGCGCTTTGGTAATTTCTGCTCGATCGCCTCGATCGCATTTTGACTTACCTTCTCTAACGCGAGCAGTATTGCTCCCGCATTACCACGCACCATTAAGTAATCTCGTCCGGAGATACCCTCTACCGAGACGCTCAGGTCGATATCAATGTCCCGGTCAATGAGCCTCGGTCGAAAAGTACTCTCAAAATGAGTGACGAGCTCACTCAGGTTCAAAATTGACTGCTCGCGAACGTATTTCTCTCCACTTATCCAGTCAATTGCTTCGACTAGCGCTACTGTCTGGCGAGTAACTTGGTGTTGGGTAACCACTCCTTCAGTCTCAAGGAGCGATTCCAACGAGGCCGTCAACTCAGTAAATAGGGCTTCTCTAGATTGCTGCAACGTAAGACCGCCTTTCATAGAATGGCCGTCATCACCCACGGCCGTTTCAACCACAATTAAGACGCGGTTAACGCCAAGGGCGGATTCTATTTGGGGACTCAGCTTCAATCGCAAGGAACTCTCTCTTCCACCTGCTAATGTTAGCCGGCATTCTAATTCATCAGGTGTTTCACCTCCTCTAGCAGCCCTAAATGCATCGTTAAAAAGTGTTGCGGAGTTACCGGCTAAGACTTGCTCACTAAACATCAAACGGCTAGCTTGCGATTTAGAAATCCCGGTAATCGCAACCATATGCTTGTTCCACGTTCTGATAGCACCAGCAGCATCGAGCGTGAAGGTCGGTTTTTCGGATGTCTCTATAAGTGTTTGAAACTGTCGCTCAAGTGCATCGGACGTTTGCGCCATCTCCGTCGCTTTCTGCCCTCTATTCAGGAGACTCTCGCGGTAACCGGCGATAAATGACTCCATGGACTGATGCAAATAATGCATCTCTGATACCGTAGGCCCTATCCCCTTGATAGCCTCCGGTACTGCCCCCCTAAACCCACTCTTTACAACCTCAGTCAACGCCCTCATGGGCATAATGATGCGACGGTTTAGCGCGTTGAATGCTGTCACCATCCCCACGATTACTAAAGCAAGGACCAATAATGGGACAACCAGATCTCGAGCTCTTCTGCGGGTGTCAAGCTCCTCGCCTCTTTCGATTAACCGTTGATACAACTCGCGCAAAAACTCTTCAGATGCCTTTGAGACACGATAGTTTGCACTATTCGACCATTCGCTCGCAGAAGCCTCGGAAATTACGGCAAGGTATATCTCATATTCAGTACGACAACAGTCAAAAGGTAATGACCGAGTAGCTAACATCTCTAGTTGATCTTGCAGATCCGATGCGGACTCGCCAAGGGCAATTGACTGGGCGACTTGTTCCATTTTCCCAGACAGCAAAAGAGTTTGCTTGCTCGCTTCCAAGTACGCAGTTTGCGCACTGAAGTATTGGTAGTTAATGGACATTACTAAGGCAGCAACGGCAGCGAAGAAAAGACCAAGAGAGATAGCGACTCGAATTAAAAGTGATCTTGCTGTCACCTCAGAGACCCTTTAGTAATAAGTGCCATGGCATCGACGTCGCTAGCTTAATAGAAAAATAAGCGAATTTCACAGAGCGCAGGGCAACTTTAATTTTAGTCCCACACACGGCGAAACGTGAATCTACCCGGAAGTCCACGCAGAAGCTCACATCCGGCTAAAAATATGTCTTGTGCAAAACCTGCCTGCCCAAATTCTTAGAGAGGCGTCCGGCGCACTTAAAAAGGGTTAAATACCGTCGTACGGCTAGTGCCTCTATTGTGCGAGTGACTTTTGCACTCGATCGTAGACAGCATCAAAATCGACGGCTATCGATTCGGTGGGCTCATCTGGACACACTGCATACGCACTGCTTAGCGACGCATCCCATGCCCATTCCTCAGCATCCGGACGCGTCATCGAAACACCAAATACAGACAATAAGGAGCCAGCCTCGGCCAACGCTGCGGCTCTCGCCGCAATGAGTTCAGTCTTAGCGCGAATGAGCGCCCTTTGCGCATCAAACAACTCATTCTGGCTATCTAGCAAATCTAGAAGCGTACGGCCCCCAAGTTCGTACTCGCCATCATAAGCAACTCGAACCACTTCCTGTGACTTTAACTGTGCTTCTAATATCGCAATTTGTCGCTCTAGAATCTGTGCCTCGTTATACGCCACCAACACTTCCCTGCGCGTATCCCAACAGGCCTGTTTGCGGGCCTCCAATGCCGCGTAGTAGCGCTGATTCAGCTCGCGTCTTTGCGCCTCGTCACTCCCACCACGATAAAAATTGAAGTTAAAAACCAGTTCAATGGCTTCGGTATCAAAATCGCCTCGAATGCCTTCTATATTGCTGGATTGTTCATTTCGATACCGGAGGTCAATGCGCGGGAAAAAGGCACCGCGAGTGCCATCTCGTTGCGCGCTTACAGCCAGCATTTCCTCTGTTGCCTGCCGAACTCGTGGGCTTTGGTCCAGTGCGCTGCTTAATACTTCTGTTCGACTTTGGCCGCTAAGCGCGGGAGGAATAATGGGCATGGGGAGTTTGTCGCTACCAATACGCTCTCCGGTAATCCGCTGAAGCTCTGCCTTGGTGTCATGTAAATTGGCAGCCTCAGTCAATACGTTTGCTTCAGCCAGGGCAAGACGCGACTCGACTTGCTCGGCATTGCCAATTTTTTCAATTTTTTGCTCAACCCTCGACTGAATCCGCTCTCGGATTTTACGATGCTCCACATAATTGCGGTCAGCGAGATCCTTTAGCCGCTGAAACAATGCCACTTCAAGGTATGCGCGTGTCAGTTCAAGGGCCGCGTTTTCGGAGGCTCGGATGTGTCCCTGTAAGTCTCTTCGCGCTTCAAAGTCGGCTGCTTTTACTCTGTCGCGCGTTGCATAACCATCAAATAATAGCTGCGTTGCCGTGAATCTCACGTCACTGCGATTATATTTGCCAAAGTCATTAGTGGGAGTCAGACGATCCTCCCTCCCGCGAATGGCTTGAGCATCAAGCGAAGGTTTTAGCTGACCCGACACAACATCAACGCGTTCGCGCGAGGCAGCAAAATCAAAATAGGTACGCGCCAACGATGGATTGTTATCTAGCGCTGACTCAAGCGCTTGGCCAAAAGTTTCAATTTCTGCCGATGCCCCCATGCATTGCACTGTAACTAGCGCCGCTATCGCGATCTTTTTATTGTTCACCATCAACCCCGAACCTCTATTAAATGGGGATAAAGAGTAGCCCGAGACAGCCAATAAAGCTATTGTTCGAGCTATAAATGCAATCTTTACGACAGGAATGCACGCCAGCAAAATGAAGCGAGTGCAACGGTCCGACAAACAATGCTCCGGCTTTTATAAATTTATCCGTGCTCTTGCGCTCATCTTGTTGTTCCTGGGAGTTGCCTCAAACGGCCAAATCCCAAAAAACCAACACAATTTCCCACTGTTTTTATCGACACTTGGCAAACAGTATGGAGCAAGAGCACAAAAACGTGGCGGCGCCTGGATCAACACTCTAAATTCGTTGCAAACCGCCAGCGTTGAAGAGCAGGTCGAAGAGATAAACAAGTTTTTCAACATTGCAATCACCTGGAGTTCCGATCAGAGGCTGTACGGCCGCAAAGACTTTTGGGCGACGCCCGGTGAAACCCTAGG
>CBFIHK010000051.1:0-14864 GCA_965662305.1 Luminiphilus sp. | reverse complement strand
GCTACCGCTTGATGCTAATCAGGACGGGAAAGTAGACGAGATCAGTGTGCGGGCACTCTCCGACTATTCGCACCCTGAATTCTTTTACCTCGATGAGCAACGAAACCTGGTCTTTACGGCGCCTAACAAGGCAAAAACGACCTCCGGTTCGTCTAATACGCGTAGTGAGTTACGGCAAATGCTGCGGGGGAAAAATACCCGAATAGGCACTCACGACCCAAAGAATAATTTTTCTCTGAGGGCCCACAAAGGATATCGTCGCTTTGCCACAGTAGGGGGGCAAATGGAGGCGACGCTCAAAGTTATGCACGTGGCGCGTAATGCGGCAAACGAGACCAAAAAGCCCGCTTATTCCGTCGTTGTTGGTCAAATACACGCCGACAAAGACCAAGACCTTATCAACGAGGGGAAAGGGTTTGGCTGGGGCAACGAGCCCATAAAGATTTATTACAAAAAATGGCCCGACCATGAGACCGGATCTGTTTTTTGGACTTACGAGAGAAATCTTCCCAGAGAAGATCCAAACCGAACCGATATAGCCTATCCGGTCTGGGGAAATACGTGGGAAAATCCAAACGATCCAGGCGTTGAAGGGATAGCGCTGGGCCAATGGTTCAACTACAACATTAATGTTCACAAGAACATCATGTATCTCACCTTCCGAACCGCAGACGCTGCCCAAACAGTCACTTATCAAGTTGATCTATCGGATAACGTTGATCCATATGGGAACGTTGATCCAAAAGACAATCCCGGGGGTTACTCTGGTGATGCTATGTATTTCAAGGCCGGCGCCTATAATCAATGCAGCACGCTTGATAAGGATGGTATCTGGTATGCAGGCTGCGCGGGCACGGGCGACTGGAGCACCGATGAAGCCAATGGGGATTATGCGTCAGTAGCCTTTCGCCGGATTCAGCTCTCGGGGTCTGTGGACCCAAGTCGCAGACGCTAGGGTGTGAGGGGTCTGTAGGATGAGTTCACGCTTTGAGCGTCTTTTACTCGTTGCTCTTGTTTCGGGCTGTGGTGGTGGTTCTGACCAAACGAGTGACCTTGTTTTCACATCACCAGTGAGCGCTCCGGCACCAGAGCCAGAACCTGCGCCAGCTCCCGAGCCCACGGCGGGCACAACAGATTGCTCTGGTAATTACCTGATTAATATTGTTAACGCGACAGACGACGGCGACAGCCAGGCGACGTACGATGCCTTGAATTCGATAGACGATAACTTTTCCCCAGAATCTCGCTGGCAATCAGAGGGCGATGCAAAGACGCTTACGCTGGATTTGGGTGCGCGTCATTTAGTGAAAAAAATAGGCATCGCTTGGTTCGAAGGTGATCAGCGAGTAGCGAGCTTTAGCGTTTCACTCTCGGAGAATGGCGACACGTTTGAGTCGTCATTAGCCGACCAAAGCTCCTCCGGAAAGACCGATAGCTTTGAGCACTACGAAATACCCTCCGAGATAGCTAGGTATGTGCGAATTGCGGGGTATGGCAACTCGGTTTCCTCACAAAACGCGATCCTTGAGGCAACGGTATTTGGTTGCACACTTGATACTGAGACCCCCATAACTGAAGTGTCCAATGTGAGTTCAGAGGATTTTGGGCTGAATCTATCAGTCCCGCCTGGCGCAAACTTTGAGCTGCTTTCTTGGAAATTAAATACCCCGGGTGACGAGGATGGCAACGGGCTCTCCGATACTGCCTCCGAGATCGATTTAGATAATGGTTTTTCCGACCAATATTTCTATACGGGTCCAGACGGCGGGATGGTGTTTAAGTCAACCATTGCCGGGGCGACAACATCTGCCAACTCCACTTACACGCGGTCTGAGTTACGCGAAATGCTTCGTCGAGGCAATACCGGCATCAGTACTCGAGGGGTTAATCGGAACAACTGGATCTTGGATTATCAGCCAGATCCCGGCGTGCCTGTCGGTGGCCGAGGTGGGATTCTTAGGGCATCCCTCGCTGTCAACCAGGTCACAACAACCGGGGACCGGGGGCAAGTTGGGCGGGTTATCGTCGGACAGATTCACGCAGAGAGCGATGAGCCGATCCGGCTCTATTACCGCAAATACCCTGAAAATGAACTTGGATTTGTTTACTTCGCGCATGAAATTCGAAATTCGGACGATCTGTATTTCCCGCTACTGGATCACACGCGGAGCGATGATGAAAACCCAGACGTAGGCATTGCACTGGGTGAGATTTTTTCCTACGAAATCAAGCAAAAGGGCTCTCGTATTGATGTGGTTCTAAGACGTGGCGATCAGTCTGGCCCGATTATTGGGCACAACTATGTGGATATGCAGGAGCTCGATAGCGGCTATGACGTGCCCGAAGAGTGGATGTATTTCAAGGCTGGCGCCTACTCACAAAATAAGACGGGCGACGGTGAGGACTTTGACCAAGTGACTTTTTATGCGTTGGAGAATGCGCATGAGTCGTAATCTAACAGTGACTTCAACACTATGAATTTTCTGAACATCAAATACTGGGGCTGGGTATTACGGGGACTCATGTTGTTAACCATGGGTTTTCTAAACAATGCATGGGCCGACGAGTATCGGGTGGAAAGCCAAGAGCAATATCGTGCGTTGCTTACGCAACTTGTCCCGGGTGACTCAATAGTTCTGAAAGACGGCATTTGGAATGACTTCGAAATTATTTTCGAAGGTCATGGTGAGCCTGGTCTTCCCATAACCTTGCGCGCAGAGACGCCTGGGCAAGTATACATTACAGGTCAATCGAACTTGGCATTAGCGGGGGAGTACCTGCTGGTGCAAGGGCTGGTGTTTCGAGACGGGTATACCCCTTCTCAATCGGTTATTTCATTTAGAAAGAGTAAGGCAGCGATCGCGAATAATTCGCGTGTTACACAGACGGTCATTCATAACTTTACAAACCCAGAGCGCTTTGAGGCTGACTATTGGGTTGCGATATACGGGAAGAATAATCGCTTTGATCATAACCATCTCGAGGGCAAACGTAATCGGGGTGTCACGCTGGCGGTTCGACTGGATTCAGACGCTAGCCGAGAGAACCACCACCGAATTGATCACAATTACTTTGGACCTCGTCCAACGCTCGGTTCCAATGGTGGTGAAACTCTTCGTGTTGGGACCAGTCATTTCTCGCGCAGTAACTCTTTTACGACAGTTGAAAACAATTACTTTGACCGCTGTGACGGTGAGGTCGAGATAATTTCGAGTAAGTCGGGTTCCAACGTGTTTAAAGGGAACGTCTTCTTCGAGTCCAAGGGCACCCTGACGCTTCGTCATGGACACGACAATATTGTCGAGCAAAACGTTTTTTTTGGTAACGGCGTAGAGCATACCGGAGGAATACGTGTCATTAATCGTCGTCAGACGGTGCGAGATAATTATATTGAAGGTGTAAAGGGGTACCGTTTTGGCGGTGCTTTAGTGGTAATGAATGGAGTGCCTAACTCGCCTATTAATCGCTACGACGGTGTTGAGGATTCGACAATTGAATCCAACAGCCTGATCAATAGCGATCACATTCAACTCGCGGCGGGTAGTGATGCTGAGCGTTCTGCGGTTCCCGTTCGAACGTCGTTTAATCGAAACCTTATCGTCAAAGTCGATGATCCCTCTGATGTGTTTACTGTTTATGACGACATATCTGGTATCTCGTTTAATGACAACGTGATTAGTGGGTCAAGTTCACCAGTTACATCGGGCTTTGAATCACGATCTGAAGTTTCCCTGACCAGAGCAGACAACGGACTTCAGTATCCACAATCTAATGACCTTCAAAGGGTCGGTGTAACACGAAGTATTGCGGTCATTGATAAAGCATCCACGGGTGTCGCTTGGTATCCGAAGCCAGAGAAGTCTGAGCGATTTGATACTGGACGCGTTGTCGAAATAACCCCTGGCCGGGACACCCTTGTCGACGCGGTGGTTGAGGCAGGTATCGGTGGCATCGTGGTCCTGGCACCGGGCGATTATGAAGTCGGTAAGACCATTGCACTCGATCACGCTGTCACCGTGCGCTCCAGCGGAAACGCAAAAATCACGTTCGAACGATCGGCGCTCTTCGAGATTAGAGACGGTGGGGCGTTAAAGCTAAGCGGAGTGACAATTTCTGGTGAGAACGCCCCCGACTATGCGGGTAACAGTGTGATTAGAACCAGCCGTTACTCGATGCTGGATAACTACGAGGTGGTAATCGAAAACAGTGATTTTTACGACCTTGATGTAAACCGATTTTTTGATGTTTTGGCCGGATTTAAGGGCACTATGGCCGACCGGATCACTATTACTGATTCGACCTTTTCCGAGATCAGTGGTGCGGTACTCAAGCTCGATGCGGAAACGGATGATCTCGGTATCTACAGTGCTGACTACGTAACCATTACGGGATCCTCATTCTCCAATATTCAGGGGCCTGTTGCGGCGCTCTATCGCGGTGGAACAGATGAGAGCACCTTTGGCCCTCATTTTCAGATGATCGATTCGCAAATCACCAATGTTGGAAATGGCGGCAAAAATAAGTCCGGAGCATCAGTGCTTCTCCATGGGGTTCAGGTTACCAAGATCACAGGTAATAGGTGGGATCAAAGTGCTCCCTTGGTGATTAATCACACAGTGGGCGAGCCCCGCACCCGCATTGTCAAAAACCAGTTTGACGAGAGGGGCTATTTACAAATTAGAGAGCTCAACAGTCAAAAGCAAAATACGGCTGTTGTTGATGGAAACCAAGTGGTGATGAGTAATTAGGTTGAGGGCGAATTCCAGAACAGGAGTATTTCTTGCTCGGCATAAGTTGGGGCACAGAGGTAGCGGCAGAGGAAACACAATGTTTGGAGAAAAAAAATGAAAACAATGCGGGGACTTCGTTGGTGGGTCATCACGCTTGTGGCGTTGGCCACGGTCATTAACTATATCGATCGCCAGTCACTCAATGTGCTTTGGCCGTCTATTGCTGCAGATCTTTACCCGGACAAAACTGCGGATGAGCACAAGCAGATCTATGCCTTCATCTCTGTGGTGTTCGTGTTCTCCTACGCGTTCGGCCAGGCTATTTTTGGGAAGATTTTTGACAAGATTGGTACCCGTCTGGGCTTCGTATTGTCGATAACGGTGTGGTCGATTGCGACAGCATTACACGCGTTGGCTAGAGGCGTTGCGTCGTTCGCAATATTCAGAGCAATTCTTGGTGTGGCTGAGGCGGGAAACTGGCCCGGCGCTGCGAAAGCAAATGCAGAGTGGTTTCCATCTAAAGAACGCGCATTTGCACAGGGTATATTTAATTCAGGCGCAGCTATCGGCGGAATTATATCGATCCCTCTGATTGCTTTTTTGAGTGTTTACTTCGGTTGGAAAGCGATCTTCATACTCATAGGCTTGGCCGGACTCCTATGGCTTATACCCTGGCTTTACATCGTTAAGGCACCGCCAGAGCAACATGCTTGGATTTCGCCAGAGGAGCGTGACTACATTACAAGTAATCGAACGGGCGACTCCGGGTCATTTCCTTCTGAAAACGAGTACGACCCGTCTACTGCCCAGCTGCTCGGTCATAAGCAGAGTTGGGGGGTCATCATAGCTTCCGCAGCCATTGACCCGATCTGGTGGTTGTTCGTGTTTTGGATACCGATTTACCTATCCGAAGTCTTCGGAATGGACGTTAAGCAAATAGGAATATACGGCTGGGTCCCTTACGTCGGCGCGATGTTTGGGGCTTGGTTCGGCGGAGGTCTCGCTCAGTGGATGATGACGCGAGGCTGGAGCCTCAATCTAACTCGGAAGTCGGTCATCTCGCTTGGCTGCCTAATCATGCTGCCCAGTCTGTTACTCATGTCAGATCCGGGTACACCTTTTAATGCTGTGATGCTAATGGCTGTCATCCTATTCGGATTTCAAACCGCTATTGGCAATGTACAGACGCTTCCTAGTGATCTTTTTGGAGGCAAACCCGTGGGCACACTAGCAGGAATTGCTGGGATGTCCGCGAAGTTGGGTGCAGCAGCACTCACATCACTCGTGCCATGGCTAACTGCGGGGGGGAATTACACTCCCGCTTTTGTTATTGGTGCCGCGCTTGCCATCACTGCGATGACGAGCATTTTAGTTTTATGTCCCAAAGTAGAGCGCTTGGAGGGATCACACTGAGGGCTCTCACTGGTTACATTTTTGTTTTTGACTACATTTTTATTAGGAATATGAGATGGATCTAACAGGTAAGGTTGCAATCGTCACAGGTGGTGCTCGCGATATAGGAAAGCAAGTGACATTAAAGTTAGTGGGTGCTGGCGCCAGTGTCGCTTTCAACTACTTTGGCTCGGCGGATGAAGCGCGTGCAACCGAAGCAGCTGCGAAAGCGTTGGGGGGCAATGTTATAGCCCTGCAAGGAGATATGACTCGCCAAGAGGATGTGGATAGTTTGGTTTCGGCAGCGCAATCTGCATTCGGTGGAGCAATCGATATCTTAGTTAATGTGGCGGGTGGTTTGATTGCTCGTAAAACATTGGCAGAAATGGACGTCGATTTCTTCAAAACGGTTGTCGACCTCAACTTAACGTCAACATTCTTAACGACACAGGCATGTGTGCCGCACATGGCTCCCGGCAGCGCCATCGTTAATCTTGCATCTCAGGCGGGTCGCGATGGTGGTGGTCCCGGCGCAAGCGCTTATGCGTGTTCCAAAGGCGCTGTGATGACATTCACGCGCGCGATGGCTAAGGAATTGGGTCCTCAGAATATCCGCGTAAACTCGCTATGCCCCGGGATGATCAGCACCACCTTCCACGATACCTTCAGCAAAGATGAAGTACGAAAGAACGTAGCGGGCGCCACGCCACTACGTAGAGAAGGGCACCCTGCTGAGATAGCGGATACGGTATTGTATCTGGCATCAGATGCGTCATCGTTTATCACAGGGGTGAATATCGACACCAACGGTGGACTCTTCTTCTCGTAGGAACTGGAATCTAATTGCCATGAGTATGACAATCGCTGCGATTGGCGAGTGCATGTTGGAGCTGTCTAAGTCCAGCGGTGTACCTGCAAGTGCGTTTTCACGTCCGGTTAACTTAGCGTTTGGCGGAGATAGTCTTAACACTTGCATTTATCTAGCACGCCTGGGTCTGAATCCCAGCTACGTCACGGTGCTGGGTGATGATCCGCTGAGTCTTTGGATGGCGGAGTGCTGGCGGCAAGAAGGCATAGACTGCTCTCGGGTTCGTCATGTTAAAGGTGAACTCCCCGGTCTCTATTTTATTGAAACTGATGAGGCTGGGGAGCGTTCGTTCTTTTATTGGCGTGACCGAGCGCCCGTAAAGCGGTTACTGGACGACGAGTCTGATTCCGCTGAGCTTTTCGAGACGCTCGGCAATGTATCCATGGTCTATTTGTCCGGCATCACCTTGGCGGTCTTGACTGAGGCTTCCCTGGAGCGATTGATGGCGTGGTTACCCATTTATCGCGCGGCAGGTGGACAAGTTGCCTTTGATAATAACTTTAGACCAAAGCTTTGGCGTAGTCTTGATGAGGCGAGGAGTGTTTATCGTGCAATGTATGGTATGACTGACCTCGCTTTACCGACACTTGAAGATGAAGTTGCGCTTTTTGGTGACATGTCGGCCGATGATCTAATCAGGGAGCTAAGCGCTCTTGGTGTAAAAGAGATCGCGGTAAAACTGGGTGAGCAGGGATGTCGCGTCTTCGGATCCGGAGTTGATGAACATATCCCTGTGATTACGACAAATGTTGTCGACACCACTTCGGCAGGCGATTCGTTTAATGCGGGCTATTTAGCGGGGCGTGCTAAGGGAATGGCTCAGGCCGATGCGGCAAGGGTTGGTTCGGAGCTGGCTTCTCTGGTCATTCAGCACCGCGGTGCAATTGTCCCTGCGATATTGAGCAGACGCATCGCCAAGCTCTTGCCGACGGGATGAACCCTACTGTGTATCAAATAACGCGCTGTGTTGTACTCTGCTTCGCTTGTCTACTCTCTGGCTTAACACTTGCCAAGGACCCCGCTACACAGCACCCAAGATTGTTGCTCACCACAGAGGGTGTTCAGCATATCCGATCGAGCCTTGGACAAGTTCCGCTCTTTGATCGTACCGTGGAGATCACTAAGCAAGAGGTTGATGCCGAGATAGCGTCGGGTTTTCATGTTCCCTTGCCCGTTGATTTTTCTGGCGGCTACACCCACGAGCGACATAAGCGAAATTTTTTCATAGCTGAAAAGGCGGGCGCGCTGTTTCAGATCCTTGGGGATGAAAAGTACGCCGCATATCTCAAAAATATGCTGTTTGAATACGCAGAGATGTATCCCAAATTGCCGTTACATCCTAAGGAGCGTTCGTACGCGCGCGGGAAGTTGTTTTGGCAGTGCTTGAATGATGCTAATTGGCTGCTGTACATGTCGCTCGCATACGATGCGATCTACGACTGGTTATCTGAGGAAGATCGAGCGTTTTTGAATACACAGTTGTTCAGGCCCTTTGCAGACTTTCTGTCGATTGGGAATCCACAATTTTTCAATCGTGTCCACAATCACAGCACCTGGGGCACTGCGGCTGTTGGCATGCTTGGTCTTGTTTTGGATGACAATGAGCTCATTGAGAGAGCACTTTATGGATTGAAAGATGATGGTCTTGAGCTGGGGACTCTCGACGATGACGGTGGCTTCATAAAGGTTGCGGATCAGCGCGTTGGCTTTTTAGCTAATTTAGACGAACCTTTCTCACCTGACGGGTATTACACGGAAGGTCCTTATTACCAGCGTTATGCGATGTATCCGTTCCTTGCTTTTGCTATCGCAATGGAGAACGCCAAGCCCGAGTACAAGGTGCTTCAACACAAAGACGGCGTATTACTTAACGCGGTAAGTGCGCTTATTCAGCTGTCGGACGCCAATGGTGAGTTTTTCGCGATCAACGACGCCCAAAAGGGAATGTCTATTTTTACCCCAAGTATGACCCTCGCAGTCAGCGCCGCTTATGCGTATGGCGATGAAAACCCACAGTTGCTGAGCGTGGCTGAGGGTCAGGGTCGCGTGAGGCTTGATCAAGCTGGCTTGGCACTCGCTGCGGGTGTCGCTGATGGGAGAGCAGAGGCCCGTGACCAGCGGTCGGTGTTATTGAGAGATGGCCCAGAGGGCAAGCAGGGCGGTATCGGCGTCTTACGAGGTGGAGATCTCGCAGCAGTCTTCAAATTTACTGCGCAAGGTTTGAGTCACGGTCACTACGACAAGCTCTCTTATTCATTCCATGATAATGGAGACGAGATCATTCAAGACTACGGCCTCGTTAGATTTGTAAACATCGGTCAAAAAGGGGGCGGCAACTACCTCCCAGAGAATTCAACATGGGCCAAGCAATCAATCGCGCATAACACGGTGGTTCTTGATCAGAAGTCCCATTTTGGCGGGGATTACGCGATAGGTAGTCAGCACCACTCCACCTTGACCTATGCCTCGCTCGATGACGAGTCACTGCTCACGCTTTACGCTGAGGAGGTCAACGCGTATCCGAGTGCGAAGCTTGGTCGTGCGCTTTCTCTTGTGTCACTGCCGGGGCTGGACCGACCTTTATTCGTCGATTTAATAACAGTTTCGGGTGCTGCCAAAACCATCGATATCCCAACCCATTACCTTGGTCAATTCATAGAAATTTCAGAGACTCTCATTACTCCAACTATTTATGCCCCACTCGGAACTGATAGTGGTTACCAGCACATCTTGGAGGAGGCGAGGACGGATGTGGGCAGCGGTGAACCGCTCAAATTTACTTGGCTCAATGAGAATCGGTTTTACACGATGTTCAGATCAGTCGAGCCCGGTGATGCTTTCGTTCATGGCCGGGTGGGTGCGAACGATCCTGACTTTAATCTTCGCCGCGACCCCGTGTTGATTCATCGTAGATCGCCTGTAAGCGATAGGAATAGCTTCCTGAGTGTTATCGAGTCGCACGGTAGCTATAGTCCAGTTACAGAGCTCTCCGTGGGACAGCAAAGTGCTGTTAGCGGAATTGAAATTGTCCTCGATTCACCTGAGTACACCGCCGCTCGAATCAGCTTGAGGTCTGGGGATGCGTTTTATTTTGCCTGGGCGCACGAAGATTTTTCACCAGTCAAGACGCATGAAATACAGCTTACGAGCGGTCTACTTAGATGGACTGGGCCGCAACTGGTAGAGAAAAGAAAGCGGTGAGACACATGGATACAGAGAAGATAGCCTCGCAGGCAACCCGCAAGGTATTAACTGCCGCACTGATTAGCGCAGTATTAGTTGTTTTTTTTGTCTCATGTGGAGGCGGTGGCGGTGCACCTGCGGCGCCTACCGTAGTCAGTGGAAGCGACGACACCACCGGTACTGGCTCAGGATCAGGATCTGATTCTTCAAATGAACAATCGCTTCCGGAAGACGAAGAGCAATTTGACTCACTATCTCTTCGCACCTTATCTGCCGATGGAGAGGGGCAAGTTGATACCTACGATTTAATTAAAAATTTTGCGGGTCCCAACCCAATCGAAGCGCCAGATCTATACGTGGTGAATCATCCTGGCTTGCCTCATATTTTCGAAGCGACAGATCAAGAGGTGGGTGATCACTTTGTTTTTGTTATCCACAGAGATGAGGATCGTGATCGCGATCGTTTAGATATTACGGATCGTCAGCGCAATGAAATTAAGACCTACGATAAGTCTGAGGATGCTGTAAAAGCCTACGAAGATGAGATCATGATTTATCGCTGGAAGTTCAAAATTGAGTCAGGAATTTCCCTAACCACAAGGTTCAGTCATTTTTTTCAACTAAAAGCGGTTGGCGGTGACGACAGCATGCCAATCGTCACATTGACTGGAAACGTTCAGAGTGGCGAAGATGGGTTCGAAGTGCGTCACAGCCCCCTCTCTAGCACTACAGATCTTGCACGAACCGATCGAGACAGCGTCGAGGGCCGTTGGTTGACAGCATACGTCCGCGCGACCTTCTCGGAGGAGGGCGATTTTCGGATGATCATCGTCGACGAAGCGGCTGAAGAGGTCGTATTTGATATCTTCGAGCAAGGCTTAGATATGTGGCGTGGTACCTCGGGAGATCACTTTGTGCGCCCGAAGTGGGGAATTTATCGGTCTTTGGCAGAGAAAGAGGATCTTCGCGCTGATGAAGAAGTGGTCCGCTTTGCAAATTTTGAAGTTGAGAAGGTTCGCCGGCAGTAGCGCGAACTGGAAAATCCTCACCGCACTCGCATGACCACCTTTTTTCAAGGCGCTTGATCTTGCAGACTTATTTTTTAAGAGTCGCGGGCTTATCAACCACCTTGATTTCGGTCTTGTTAGCTTATAGATCCGGGGATGCTTAGGAATAGGTCACTACACTTTTTAGCAGCAAGCTAACAAGCATCGACTGACGCGATACACCCGTCTTGGCAAATATTGATCGTAGCTGTGCTCGTGCCGTATTGCGGGCAATACCGAGTTCTGCTGCCGCCTGATCGAGGTTGGCGCCCTCTGCCAGTAATTTTGAGAGGGCCACTTCAGCTTTGGTGAGGCCATAGAGAGACATCAGAATACGCGTTTCTATCTGGAAACTTCGCTCGGGCTCATTAATAAAGACGATCATATGCGGCGTATGGCCGGGTTCAACCGTCTTATCGATCATCATCGGTTTGAGCAAAATCTCGAGGTCGGCCTTTCCTGAGGGCCGCTCGACGGACAGTGCGTTGGTGGGGGCAGGTTCTTGGTTTCGCTGTGCGACCACAATGTCTTCAATGAAACTGTTCAGCTTGCTCCGCGATGAGGGGCTCTCGAGGTGAAGCTGCTCATTTACAACGGACAAACCATCTTTATCGCGGATCAGTTGGTCAGCAACCGCGTTTCGCGACACGATCTTGCCTCGCTCATCGAGGGTGACAACACCCACTGATTGCTTGGCAATCGTGGAGCTATAGAGCTTGCGCTCTTTATCCAGCTGAATGAGCTGCATACCGTTCGCCACAGCACGCTGAATGTGGCTAGCTAACATCTCCAGAAACTCACGCTCTGCAGGACCAAAGTTTTCAGCGGTCTTGGGCCGACAAAAACGGACACTGAAGCGCAGTCCGTTAGCGTTACGCAGATCGACACCGATCATGTGATAGATGTCGATGGGTGCCATGCAGTATTTGTAGAGCTCGGTACGCTCTAGAGTGCGGTAGGGAACACATTCATCGAGTGAGACCACCTTGCCCCATGGCAGGTTCGTCATCAGGTTGGAGGTGTAGTACCTATCGGTGTAAGGGTTGTCGTGATCATCGACAAAGGTTTTGGGAAGCGCCTCGCAGGACACAAAAAGCAGTCCACCGTCATCACCCTGTGGCTCGCGCATGGTAATCGAGGCAAAGTTCGAATCGATAATGCGGCGCGTCTCACCGAGAAAGGCGCTGTAAGGGTCTTCTTCGATGTGCCCATCGTAGAGAAACCCAATCAGTTTCGAGAGTTCTGCAATACTCGGCTGAATCATAGGGCTACGTACCGACATCCCACCGTTTTAATCGTGATACCTAGTTATCAGAAAGATCTTTAGGCGTCCAGCGTTAGCCACGTCTAGCCGCCATTTCGATCGCGATTTCCTCAATGAGGTCTTCCTGACCGCCCACTGTTCGCCTGCGCGCCATTTCGAGCAGGATCTCGTGCGACGGCACGCCATATTTTGCTTGTGCGCGTTTTGCAAAGAGCAGGAACGACGAGTAAGCGCCGGCATAGCCCAGCACGAGCGCATCGCGACTGAGACGGACAGGCTCATCCATGATCGGCAGCACATGGTCTTCTGCGGCATCGGCGAGTTTGAAGATATCGATGCCCGTATCGGCGCCCATGCGCTCTAGAACAGCGGCCATGGCTTCCAGTGGCGTGTTCCCCGCACCGGCGCCCAAGCCTGCAGCAGAACCGTCAATGCGATCTGCACCCGCGTCAATCGCTGCAAGCGAGTTTGCGACACCCATGGCGAGGTTGTGGTGTCCGTGAAAACCGATTTCGGTCTCGGGTTTTAGTGAATGACGAAGCAGGGTAATGCGATCTGTGACGTCTTGAGGGAGCATGTAACCCGCTGAGTCAGTGCAATAAATACAATTGGCACCGTATGACTCCATCAGCAGTGCCTGCTCGAGCAGTTCCTCTGCCGGAATCATATGCGCCATCATCAGGAAGCCAACGGTATCAAGCCCTAAATCGCGGCTTAGGTTGATGTGTTGGCGAGAAACGTTCGCTTCGGTGCAATGTGTCGCTACGCGAATGGTTTTCACGCCACAATCGGCAGCCATCCTCAAGTGATCAACCGTGCCAATACCGGGAAGCAGTAGGGCAGAGATGCCTGCTTGTGACACACGCTCAACGACTGCGCGTAGATAGGTCTCGTCGCTGGCGGCAGGAAAACCGTAGTTTACTGATGCGCCGCCCAGACCATCACCGTGTGTCACTTCAATCAGTGGTACACCGGCATCGTCGAGAGCGCCGGCAATATCGACCATCTCTTCGACAGTAATTTGGTGTTGCTTTGGGTGCATGCCATCGCGCAGGCACATGTCATGCAAGGTAACTTTGCGTCCTGTAAAATCCATAGCCAATCCCCCTTAAGCCTGTCTTCGCTGCGCGATCATCTCTGCCGTTCTGAGGCCGGCAGCGGTCATGATGTCGAGGTTGCCCGCGTATTTGGGCAGAAAGTCGCCGAGTCCCTCGACTTCAACCGAGATCGTGATGCGATTGCCGTCGATGATCGGCGCGTTATTCAGTTTGTAGCCGGGAACGTATCGTTGTACCTCGGCGACCATGGCATCAATCGATGCACGGATCTCTGCCTCATTAGGCTCATCACTGGTGAGACAGTGAATGGTGTCTCTCATCACAAGCGGTGGTTCAGCCGGGTTGATAATGATGATGGCCTTGCCATCGTCCGCACCGCCAATCTTGGCAATGGCCGAAGAGGTCGTTCTTGTGAATTCGTCGATATTGTCACGGGTGCCCATACCCACTGATTTAGAGGCTACGGTTGCGACGATTTCAGCGTATTTGACGTTCTGCACGCGACTTACCGCATAGACCATCGGAATCGTTGCCTGGCCACCACAGGTCACCATATTCACGTTCTGTGCAGGGCCCGTATCAAGTAAGGTTTCCAGATTGACGGGTGGAATGCAGAAGGGTCCGATCGCCGCGGGTGTGAGATCGATCATTGTTGCCCCAAGTGCGGTAACTTTGCGGCTGTTCTCGCCGTGAACGTAGGCAGAGGTTGCGTCAAAGACAAAGTCTACGGGTGACTCGTCAAAACCTGCGACCAAGCCGTCCACACCGTCGGTGCTTGTGCGAAGACCAAACTCGCGCGCACGCTGGATACCAGCAGACTCCTCAATACCCACCATCCAGGTGGCTTCGATGAATTCACTGCGCTGACACTTCATCAGCAAGTCAGTGCCAATATTGCCCGGGCCGATAATCGCGGCTTTGGCTTTCGTTGTCATAAATCACCCATATTTTCTGTGATGTTTTCTGTGAGACTTTCTGTGGGTCTCTCCGTGAGTCTCTATGTGAGTCTCTATGTAGTAGTCCAATGATTCGGTTACGAGGCTATTCAATCTATGCTCAAGGAATAGTCCTTCGAACAGTTGTGTTTGTAAGTCAGCAGGCAGCGCTATCAATGCGAAGCTAGGGAAGCCACCAACTAAACAAAACGGCAGCTTACGCTGCAGCTTTCGAACCCTTCGCCTGACATTACCAAGCTCATCACGTCCCCAGCTTGAACAGGCTCAAGCGGCACCACCGAACCCGATAAGATCACTTCACCCGCTTCGAGTGCTATCCCGTAGGCGCCTAGCGTATTCGCCAGCCACGCCACCGCCGTCAGCGGAT
>CBFIHK010000050.1:0-15375 GCA_965662305.1 Luminiphilus sp. | reverse complement strand
CAAGACAGCCATCGTCAAACTCGATCACTTTGGTGGTGTTGGTGAAATCAATGCAGAAACTAAACAGGCGTGGCTGGGCGCTGGCGGTCGCCTTCACGACCTATCGCCTGAGCTTGCCGATAAAGGCTATGCGTTCAGAAATCTCGGCGACATCGACGTACAAACCCTGGCCGGCGCCACCAGCACAGGCACCCACGGTACGGGCGAGACACTTCAAGCACTTGCAGCGGAAATTCAGGGCCTGCGTTTGGTCACAGGAACCGGTGATCACATCGAGATAAGTGCTGACCAAAACGGAGATTGGCTAGACGGTGGTCGAGTTGCTCTGGGTGCGCTGGGTATTCTCACCGAGATCAAAATGCAGCTTGTTGAGCGGTTTAAATTACACCGCCAAGTATGGCCTGAGTCGCACAAACATACGCTGGAAAACGCTGAGCGCTACTGGCAAGAAAACCGAAACTTTGAGTTCTTTTACATACCCTTCTCCGATACAAATTTGCTGATCACGCATAACGTTACCGAAGAGCCCAATACACCGCGCAACGGCGACAACAGCACATCGGCAGTGATGCAACTGAAGTCACTGAGGGATGCACTCAAATGGTGTTCACCGTTACGGCGCTGGTTGCTGAAACGCGCCATCTCAAAAGAGCCTACCGAAAATGTCATCGGTGAAAGCTGGGATATGCTCGCCAGCGAGCGCAATGTGCTTTTCAACGAGATGGAATACCACCTACCTGTAGACAAGGGTTTGGAAGCGCTCGAGGAAGTACGCCATTACATTGAGGAAAAGCGACCCGATGTTTTCTTTCCATTCGAGGCGAGAAAGACCGCCGGCGATACCGCATGGCTATCCCCATTCAACGGCGGCAGTCGCATCTCCATTGCTGTGCATTGCTATCACAAAGACGCCTTTGACTTTCTCTTCACTGACATCGAACCTATTTTTCAAAAATATGGTGGGCGGCCGCATTGGGGCAAGCTCAACAGCATGACGGCAGCGCAAGCACGAGAGTGGTACCCGGACTTCGAAAAATTTGCAGCGCTCAGACGAGAACTCGATCCTGATGGTCGATTCCTGAATGGCTACCTATCGGATCTTTTCAAACAGGACCTCTCTTAGAGGCTGAAAAAGGACTCGTCACCAGGCCTCTATTAACAGGCAGACGTAACAGGCACACGTAACAGGCAGACGTTTTACAGGACCGCGATTACACATGAGCAACAACCCACTCGCTGCAAGCTATTTTCAGCAATTACAGGAAGCGCTAGCCCACGCTGAACTGGCGGAGCCCGTCCTAGTCATTGATCGAGATCGGCTCGATGCCAACATCGACAGGCTGAAGACACACCTACCTCAGGGTATGGCTTATCGCATCGTCGCTAAATCTTTACCCTCTGCTCCGCTAATAGAGCACGTCGCAAGTCGTGCTGGGACTGACCGGCTAATGAGCTTTAACACCAATATGGTCGAGCAGCTGATAGCGCTAATGCCCGAGGCAGATCAGTTATTAGGAAAGCCCATACCGATTGTTGCGGTGCAACGTATTTTTAAGCGAGCGGACGCTGCCGGTGCGACCGCGCTGCAGCACAAAGTTCAATGGCTAATCGACACACCCGAACGACTTGAACAATACGAAGCGTTTGCCGCGAGCTCTGGTTTAAGTCTGCGCATTAACCTTGAGATCGATGTCGGCCTTCACCGCGGAGGTATGGAGCCCGGTGCTGCGTTGGCGACAGCGCTGCAACTGATTCGTAATAGCGAGCACCTCGAGCTCTCGGGGCTCATGGGTTACGAGCCTCACCTAACCAAACTGCCCAATCTGGCAGGCTGGCCAAAACGCGCGAAAAAAGGTGCAGCCGATCGCTTCCGCGAGGCACTCGCACAAGTGTCTTCGGTACTTGGTGAGGGCCATTGTGATTCGATGATCAGGAATATGGCAGGGAGTCCTACGTTTGGCTTGTACACCGACACCGATCTTGCCAACGAGATTGCCGCGGGCTCGGCACTGGTAAAGCCAAGCGATTTCGACCTCCCCATTCTCAGAGACTTTTTACCCGCAAGCTTTATTGCGACACCGGCGATTAAAGTGAGTAATGGCGTTCGTCTTCCTGGTCTTGAGTACGCAAATCGCGCACTGGGAAAGCCAAAATCGGGTAAGACTGTGTTTCTTCACGGCGGGTACTGGAAGGCCGACCCTGTTTACCCGGGCGGTCTTAAGTACAGCAATCTGTTTGGCCGTTCGAGTAACCAAGAGATGTTGGTAGCGCCCAAGAATTCGTCGCTCAAAGTCGATGATTTCGTTTTCTTGCGGCCTACGCAGAGTGAAGCTGTTTTCCTTCAGTTCCCCAAGATCGCAGTCTTCTCAGGTGGAGAGATCGTTGATCAGTGGCAACCACTACCCGTGACGGCCTGACATACGCCCGTTAGCACCGCCCAAAAGGACTGCCAAAATAGCGGCTCTCGAATCACTTCAGCTCGGTTACCGACATGTACCCGTGGATTGTCTCGAGACGACGCGACTCGAATGAGTCACATCGAATAGAACACACTAGCGCCCGGGCCAAGAGGCAAGTCGAGCACCACCCAAGCGATGGTCATTGCCAGACCCGATAACAGCAAGCCAATAGAATAAGGCAGCATGGTCGCCGCCAAGCTTCCAAGACCAAAGTTGCTCTGCCAACGCTGGCAGAAAATCAGGATCAGCGGGAAGTACACCATGAGTGGCGTGATGATATTTGTTGCCCCATCGCCAACACGGTAGGCAGCGGTTGCCATTTCTGGCGATATACCCAGAAGCATCAGCATTGGAACCATCACGGGCGCAATGAGCGCCCACTTTGCACTCGCTGAACCAACGAACAAATTCAAGAGCGATGAAACAAGAATAATTGAGGTAAGCAGTGCCCACGCCGGCATGTTGGTTGAGCTCAAAAAGTCAGCTCCGTGAACGGCGAGAATGAGGCCCAAGTTAGACCACGAGAACATCGCCACAAAATGCGCGGCCGCAAAAGCGAGCACCAAGTAATAGGCGAGATCTTCCATCGCGCCGGTCATCATTTTCACTAGATCACGGTGATCGTTGATCGTACCTGCGGCTTTCCCGTAGGCCCATCCAGCTAAGAGGAACATCACAAAAAAAGCTGCCACCAAGCTTTTGTAAAACGGCGCCATTTGAGCCTCAGCCGAGGCGCTCTCATTGATGAGCGGTGTGCCTGGCCCGATCGTGAAGTAAGTCCAGAGTGCGATAACAAAGAGCACAGCCCATCCTGCGTTTTTCAGGCCTTTGCGCTCGGCGTCGGTAAGTTCACGATTGCTGTCGTCGTCTGCACCCGTTGCCGCAGCCAGCGAGGGGTCAAACGCACCCAAACGAGGCTCAATGATCCGGTCGGTGACGTACCAAATAACCGGAAGAAATACGAAGGTCATTCCCGCGATAAAGAACCAGTTACCGGCAATGTTTGCGGTGAAGCCCTCGAATACGGTCAAAACACTGGCTTCGGTGATGCCAAACAAAAGCGCGTCTAACTGACCCGGCAGCAGATTTGCGGAGAATCCGCCGGAGACGCCCGCGAAGGCTGCGGCGATGCCGGCAATTGGGTGCCGCCCTGCCGCGTGAAAAATAATGCCGGCGAGTGGAATCAGCACGACATACGCGGCATCGGCAGCGAGGTTCCCAACCATACCCACGAGCACAACCGTAGGTGTCAGCAAGACATTGGGCACGTCCTTCACACCCGCTCTCATTGCAGTACCAAAGAGCCCAACACGCTCAGCGACACCTGCGCCCAACATAACAACAAGTACGTAGCCCAGTGGATGGAAATGGGTAAAGGTCTTGGGCATATCCACCCACAACCTCGCGATATTGTCGGCTGACAATAAGCTGGTTGCCGTGATCACTTGCTGCGTACCGGTCGCAGGGTCGATCTTGGTGGGATGCAGCGCAGAGACACCTGACAGACTGGCAAGGACCGAAATAGCGACCAAGCCAACAATCAGCCAGAAGAAGAGAAAGACGGGATCGGGTAACTTGTTACCGCTTCGTTCGACCCAACCTAAAAATCCTCCCATGCCCTGCTGGGCATCGTTTGTTGACGTATTCATGGTGTGCTCCCCAGTTGCTGAATCGAATGAATCAGCGCGCCCCGAAATATCTGATCTCCACTCGCAGTTTACCTACGTGCCTTCTCAATGCCACCTCAATGCCACCTCAATGCCACCTCAATGCCACCTCACTGCCACCCGCGTCATGACCTTCTAAAGTCAATCCCCAGAGGGAAGGGAGCGCGTGCTTTTCACAATGAAGCCAGCTCAGTAGCCATAGCTTGAATACCAACGTTGTATTACTCGCCCCGAGTCATTCATAACCGTCTGCGAGCGTACTGACGTAGCCAGCTTCTTCCAGCATCCTCGCCACAGCCAGCGTCGTTCGGTCGCTGTACTCGGGTCCTATAACCTGCAAACCGTACGGCAGACCATCGCTGTGCCGACCGACCGGAACGGCGGTTGAGGGCAAACTGCAGAGAGTGGCGACGCCCGCCCACACAATATTGTCCGAGTAGGGTCGGGCCTCGCCGTTGACTTGGATCTTGCGCGCACCAAACGGTGTGTCCTGATCGTGCGGCATCGCTGTGGTCGGTGTTACGGGGCAAATCAGCACGTCGTAATCGTCAAAGAACGCCGCCCACTTCGCCACCATGTGAGCCCGAATCTCATTCCAAAGTAGCCACTCACGGTGAGGCAATAAGGTACCCCTCGCCTGAATCGCATTATGAGACTTATCGTCAGGCCCCAAGTCGCGTGCAACCCGCTCCATAAGCGCAATTTCATCGGGTCCAAAACTGGCGCCAATGATGGGTGATAAATGCATGAGATAGGTTTCGTGGTGCTCGGCAAGCGAAAAGTCAGGCTTTGCCTCGTTTACCGTTGCGCCTTGTGTCGCCAACGCCTGCCCTGCCCGCTCAATACCTGCGAGCATCTCAGCGTCTACCGGACAGTAGTCATCACCCAGCCAAAGCCCGACACGCAAGTGTTTTACCGACTCCACTCGGGAGGGCGGTAACGCAAGCTCAACGCCTACACCGGGCTTGGAGTCAAACCCAACCGTCACATCAAACGCCAACTCAAGATCGTCAACCGATCGGGCGAGTGGCCCCATCACACCTAGGGCAGAGGTTGTCATTGCACCGTGCGCCGGTGGTACGTGACCCCGCTGCGGAATAATGTCGAACGTAGGCTTGTGACCGAAGAGGCCGCAGAAATGGGAAGGTGTTCGGATAGATCCACCGATGTCGCTACCAAACTCTAGTGGCGTCATTCCTACCGCCAAGGCAGCCGCCGCACCACCCGATGAACCCCCGGGTGTTCGCTCAGCGTTGTGCGGATTGTAGGTCGTGCCGTGTATCGCGTTGTAGGTTTGGAGGTCAGCGCAATGAAGCGGCGTGTTGGTTTTACCGAGAATGATGGCCCCCGCCTCTCTTAAGCGCTTTACCACAACCGCATCCGAATCTGACACCCGGCCCTTAAACGGCAGGTGTCCTACCTCGCAAGTCAGCCCCGTGACCTCGTATGCGTCTTTAATGGTCATTGGCAAACCGTGCAATGCGCCCAGGGGCTCACCGCGGGCAACCATCTCGTCAGCACGTTTCGCTTCCTTGCGCGCCTCGTCAAAGCGCTCTGCGATAACGGCATTAACAGTGGGGTTATGCTTCTCGATACGGTCTATGAAGAAATCCGTTACCTCTACCGAGGACAATTTCCCTTTACCGATATCACGCGCAAGTTCTTTAGCGGTCTGGTTCAGCATACGGCAGTTACCCCCAGCAGTAGTTTTTATTGGACGCTTGAAGATTCGACTATTACCTTACCGGTAGAGATCACGTGCTGAATACACCCGAATAGAGGTGGAATACCGAGGAATAAAAATAATGAAGATCGTCGTCAGACTACTTGTTGTTGTTTTGGTCATAGCGGGCCTGTACGTAACGAACCTCTTTTTGAAGCCCATCAGCAAAATTAAAGCGTCGCTCGCACAAACCAGCATTAGCGAGCCCATCACCGTAGACGGTGAAGTGTTCCGCGATTTGAACCGCAACGGCTCGCTGGATCCTTACGAGGACTATCGAGTTGCGACCACCGATCGTGTAGAAGACCTCCTCAGTCAAATGACGCTCGAAGAAAAAGTCGGTCAGATGTTTCATCCGCCGGTGCTGATCGAACCCGACCCGCTATTTCGGGTGTTCCTAGAAGCAATGAATGCCGGTACGTCTATTGAAGAACTCATCAGCCGAAAGTCACTCACGCATTTCAATTTCTATGGTGGCGCAAGTCCTGAAAACATCGCAAAGCGCCTGAACGAGTTACAGCGGGTCGCCGAACGCACGCGCCTGGGTATTCCCGTCTCCATTAGCAGCGACCCCGTGCATGAAGTGCCACGCGGCGGCGGCATTGCCTCCTTTACCCTGGGTGGTGTCTCAAAGTGGCCCTCACAGTTAGGGTTTGCTGCAGGTCGCGACGCGAGCATGCTCGAGGCCTTTGGAAAGGTCGCGGCAGCTGAATACCGCGCGATGGGTTTCACGACAGCGCTGCACCCAATGAGCGATATGGCCACCGAACCGCGATGGGCAAGAAATTTCGGCACCTTTGGCTCGAATGCTGAACTGTCAGCAGAGATGACGGTTGCCTATATGAAAGGTTTTCAAGGTAATGATCTTAGCGATAAAAGCGTCATGACCATGGTCAAGCACTTTCCCGGTGGCGGTCCTCAGCTCGATGGCCTAGACCCTCACCTCAAGTCGGGCGAGAGCCAGGTATACCCGGGTGAAAACTTCGAATATCACCTAGCCCCCTTCATCGCCGCTATCGAGAACGACATGCGCGTTGTGATGCCGTACTACGGCATTCCCACGGCGCAAACCGACGAAGACGTTGCAATGGCGTACAACCGTTACATCTTGACCGATCTACTTCGTGATGAGCTTGGATTCGAAGGCGTGGTCTGTACCGACTGGGGCGTCGTCACAGGTCGTATCTGGGGTGTTGAAGCGCTCACCGTCGAGGAGCGTTACCTCAAATCCGTTGAGGCAGGTGTTGATCAGTACGGTGGCGAGAGCGACCCCGAATATATTGTTGATCTCGTAAATGAAGGCGCCATCTCAGAAGCCCGGATCGATGAGTCGGTACGCCGAATCCTGAAAAACAAATTCGATGTAGGTCTTTTCGAGGCGCCGTTTGTCGACGAGGCGGCGGTTAGTGATCTGGTTAACCTGCCTGAGTACATAGCGCTAGGCATGCAGGCGCAGCGCAACGCCATTGTGTTGCTCGATAACGAAACCGCTAAGTTACCCCTCGCCGCCAAAACACGAATCTTCGTAGATGGACTTGAGCCCAGCGTTGCGGCGAACTATGGCACTGTGGTCGAAACCCCCGAAAAAGCCGATGTGGTCCTACTTTTTCTCAACGCCGTGTTCAATGGCACCCAACCAGCAGGTACCGACCGAACACTCGACAAAATGCTAGCCTCGCGCTTCCCCGACACTAACCTAGCTTTCAACGACGAGATCCTTGCCAGAGCAAAGTCGTACAGCGACGTCAGTCAGCTTGTAACCTTGGTGGACCTCAATCGGCCGGCTGTCTTAACCGAGCTCAAAGACATGAGCAGCGCCCTGGTTGGGACGTTTGGTGTGTCGGATGCAGCCATGCTGGATGTTATCTTCGGTAAGCACAACCCAGTGGGCAAACTTCCCTTTGAGCTACCGTCGTCGATGGCTGAAGTTGAAGCGCAGTTAGAAGACGTGCCCGACGATACGGCGAACCCGCTGTTCGCGTTTGGGTGGGGACTTAGCTACCCAGCAGCCGATAGTCGGTGAAGTAACGCAGGGCCTGAACCCTCAATCCATAAAAAAATGTACGCAATGTCACATTACGGGAAAAAGAAAGTACATTAGTGTCTAGTTTGGCCAGATCCGGTGGAGTACTTCCTTTAGACTTAGAGATCAACAATACCTTCGTCCGGAGCAAGCATCATGTTAGCCCATCTCGTAAAAAAGTTGAGGAAGAAAGTGACCTCGAGGAGGCTCACACTAGTCAATCTAGCATTGTCGTTGACCCTGTCACTGTTTTCTGTCCAATCCATTGCCAGCACTGTAGAGCAGTCAGTAAGAAATGCAGTATCGAACCTAGGGTACAGCCGGGTAATTGTAGAGCTGGATCTACCTTTGCAACGGGAAGGCAGCCTGAGTCGGAGTCAGGTGCTGTCGCAGCGTGCACAAATCAAAAGTATCCAGAACGAGCTACGCAGCGCTCTCGCGGCGGTAGGTTCTCCAACTACAAAGGAGTTAGAGACGGTACCTGCTGTCGCGCTCACGGTGGATGCAAACATCCTTCAAATGCTGGAAAACTCACCTTTGGTTAAAGGCATCTTCGAGGACCGTCTGCTTGAAGTCTCGATGAATGAGTCCAACCCCATCATCGAAGCTGACCAGATGTGGTCAGCAAACCCATCAATTACAGGCGATGGCTACGCCGTCGCTGTACTCGATACGGGCGTGGACAACACGCATACGTTTTTCAACAACGCCGATGGTGCCGCCGTCGTTGCAGAGTTTTGTTCGTCAACCAACGTTACGAATCAGAGTGAAAGCCTTTGTCCCGGCGGCGTGGAGAGTAGCTCGGCCGCCAATAGTGCCCAAGATTGTAATACGTCTATCAGTGGCTGTGGTCACGGAACTCACGTAGCCGGAACAGTCGCGGGTAGACCGACCGATGTAGGCTTTGCCACTGTCAGTGGCGTGGCGCCTGATGCAGGCATTATTGCGGTGCAGGTTTTCTCCTACTTCCCTACCTACTGTAATGGCTCTGAGTGTGTGCTGTCGTACTCGAGCGATCAAATGTCGGGGATGGAACACGTACTCTCGCTCAACGAGTCAGAGGGCGGATCGCTGAAAGTAGCCTCCGTTAATATGAGTTTGGGTGGCGGGCAGTACTTTGACTTTTGTGACTCCAACAACCCCTCTTATCTCAGTGTTCTCAATAATTTGACGGATGCAGGTATCGCTGTGGTGATTGCATCAGGCAATAACGGATGGAGTGACTCTATTGGCGGTCCAGCCTGCTACAGTCCCGCCATTTCGGTAGCGAGTACTACCAAGCAAGATCGAATATCGAGCTTTTCAAATATTGCTGACGGTCTCGTTGATCTCGCTGCCCCCGGATCCTCGATTTATTCATCCTTGCCTGGCAACAATTGGGCGAATTACAACGGCACATCGATGGCAACACCCCATGTGGCAGGCGCGTGGGCCTTAATGCGTCAAGCGCTGGATGGCGCTTCGGCGACCCCCGTCAGCGAAATCGAGACCTTGCTTAAGAACACCGCGACCAATGTTGTCCTGCGGGAGAATGGTTCCGATACGGGCTTCGGTGTAGATCGAATCAATATTGCACAGGCGGCTAACTCGGCAGGCAACACTTACACGGTAACCGCCAACTCCAGTGCGGGTGGCAGCGTCAGCCCAACGGGTGCTCAGTCAGTCGCTGAAGGCCAAACCGCCAGCTTCACACTAACTGCGGATGTTGGCTACAAGATCGGGACTATTTTAACCGATTGCACGGCGGGCACATTATCTGGCAATAGCTACACAACGGGTGCGATCACGGCTAATTGCAGCATTACGTTCAATTTTGAGGAAGACGCGACGGGAGCGCCGCTTGCCCCGACTATAAATTCTGTAAGCGCTGGCAACGGCAGCCTAACGGTGGCATTCACTCCAAACCCGAGTGGTGCTACAGCTGATTCCTTCACTGCAAGTTGTGTCCAGACATCGACGCCAAGCGCAGATCTCGCAAGCGCATCTTCCGCTTCATCAAATCATGGGCATTGGCTACACCGTAGCTCTGACTTCCAATCAAGCTCTCATCGGTGCGGAATTGAAGAAGCACAATCACGATTTGCTCAACGCGGGATACTCAGCAGCACGCTCAGTGCGGCAGACTGCAGTTCGTCGAACACCACAATCTCGGGCGACTATGACCCATTATCTTCGGGCAGTGTTTATGTCATTCCCGTTTGGTGGCATGTAATCCATACGGCCAGTGGCCTCGGCATGGTTAGCGAAGCAAATATCAATGCGCAAATGGCCGTGCTGAATGAGGATTTCGGCGCTGTCTTCGACACCACTGTCACATTCGAACTTGCAGGTATTACCTACACCGAAAATGATGAGTGGTTCTCTGATTCACCGTCGGATGAAAATGCCTATAAGGCAGCACTAGGTGTCGATCAAACACAGTACATGAATGTCTACACCAATGATGCGTCAGGCTACCTTGGCTACGCCTACTTCCCCGATGGAAGTGCTGGCAGCACGGTCGATGGTGTCGTGATGAACCACGCCTATGTTGGCGGGCGCAATCTCCCCGGTGCCAGCCCCTATGATTTAGGAAGAACCCTTGTTCATGAGGTAGGACACTACCTTGGGCTTTACCATACCTTTCAGGGCAACGGCGGCCAGTGTGCAAATACGTTTAATTCTGGCGACTACATTGTTGATACATGGCCCCATGACTCACCAGACTTTGGAACAACCGGTACGGCTGTTTGCGGGGGGACGTCACCGATCGAAAACTTCATGAACTACTCGGACGATGCGGCCATGGATCGATTTAGTGAGCAGCAATCAAATCGAATGTTGTGTAGCCTGCAAAACTACCGGCCGAATTTGTTCACCATACTGTCAAGCTCAAATTCTGTGACCGGCCCCAACTCGCCACTCACGATAACCGGGCTGACAAATGGCACGGAGTACAGCTGCTCAGTAGTGGCAAATAACGCAAGTGGCTCCTCAGCTGCATCAAGCGCACTCACAGGCACGCCAAGCAGTGAAGGACAAACGCTCATTGTGAGCTCAGACTCCAGCTCTGGTGGCACAATCAGTCCCTTGGGAACGCAATCAGTTCTGTCGGGTGAAAGCCTCACCTTCACGGTTACAGCGGATAGCGGCTACTTCTTTAGTGGTATGGCCGGCTCTTGCCCCGCTGGGAGCCTCAATGGGAATAGCTATACCACAGGCGCAATCACCTCGAACTGTGATGTGCGGGCCAACTTTGACGTCGTAACGTCCCTTGCGCCTCCTGAAATTTTATCGGTCGAAGTCGGCGACGGTGAAGTGACGATAACCGTTTCCGAGTCGACCGGAGCCAGCCAATATGTCGCAACCTGCTCTGCGGGCGATGACGTAGTCACATCGACCAGTGATAGCACCAGCGTTACAGTTTCTGGTCTCACCAATGACGTGAGTTACCAGTGCTCGGTTCAAGCCACCAACGGATCTATAACGAGTGATAGCTCAACAGCGGTGTCAGTAACGCCCGAAGCGTTGTCTCGCGGACTGCCGAAGTGGCTACTGTACTTGGGGTCGGGTCAGGTTCCATAGACCCCCAAGCGGATATATTTGGCCCTTCGTTTAACGAAGGGCCTAACTTTGTGCTGAGAACAACCATTTCCAGCCGGAACCCATGAGAGAACTGTGCTTTATTTTCCGACCCAGGCGGATCTTGACATTCTATCCGGTGTCCGGAATCACCGATTGTCTTTCGCGAAAACGGCGCTGTACCAATTTGTTCGAACCAAAAAAGTGACGCCCAGCGCGTCGCCTTGAAACCTAGGCCATGACTCATAGGTCTCACAAACAACACAACAAACCCGCTGGAAGATCTGAGAATAGATTTTCACTAGGTGTTCAGGTAGGGATTCACTTGCCTAGCATTTGCTCAGGAGGCGCACGCCAGCAACGGTAGATAAACGGTCGTCTTTAGCGGTATCAGGCTTGCACTTAATTACACTGCTCGGGGTTCGATTGACAAAACGCAGCAAACAACTCGATTAGATTTGAGTCGTCCTGTAATACCTCGACCAATGAAGTTGCTGCGTAACTTACTCCGGCCACGCTACGAGCAGTAACGCTGCAGTCATAGCTTTCGAATGCGTCAAACCCTGATAACACGAGAGGCGACGACTGACCCGAAACTGAACTTTGATTGCCAGCAGCATCTGCGCAGGTCAGTGTGTAAAACCTAACCGGCGCTATTCCTCCAGTCTGAGGTGCAAAGAAAACTCTTATTTCTCCAGCAAACCCCTCTACAACCGTTAGGTGGGGCCGAGCCGGTTGCAACCGGTGGGATAAAGTGACGTCACCACCCGCACCCGAATCATATTCCACCGTCATGGCGATGCCACCAACAGAAACTGTCGCTCCCTGTTCTAGTGACAAAAATGCCCCTGTAGCGACAGAAGCCGAGTTCGATATCAACGTAATCTGCTCACCCACACTCGGTTGATAGGCAGGGTCAGAATTCACCTCAAGAATACCGTTTTCAATGCTGGTTGACTCAGCTACCACCAGTTGATCGTAATTGTCACAGGCCGCGCCATCAGCCACATCCAAAGCCAATGTCGAACCCGCTTCCAGCGTCAAACTTGAGATCGATAAACAGGCACTCTCGCCAGCATCACCCGGAGCCAAGGTGCCTCCCTCCGCGATAACCACGTTGGCATCGATGTTTCCATTTCCCGTCAAGGCGCCACCGGATACCCTCAAAGTACCGATCTGAGCTTGTGAAACTACAGACACAAAGCACCCCAGAAGTAAGAGTAATAGGGGAAACTTCTTGATCATTCGCAGGCAGCCAGAATCATCTCTTCACCTATCAGGAGATTCATTGTCCTGAGAAAGATGAATATCGTTGATTAATGCCCGTTGCGATTGCACTTCTTCGTTAAGTGCTTTGATTTGCTCGGACTGCTTCTCGGAAATCGACATCTGCTCTTTTAAAGCGTTGACCAAAAGTGGGATAACCCCGAGGTAGTTGACGGCCTTTTTGCCGTCCGCTGCAGTCGTTACAAGCTCGGGTAAAACTGCCTCTACTTCCTGTGCGATAAATCCAAGTTTTACGCCTTGATCGGCTCGACGGTCATCCGTAGACCATCGATAGGTTTTACCATCGAGCCCTCTGACCTGAGCGAGCGCAGTGGCAATGGATTGAATATCGGTTTTTAAGCGTCCATCAGATTCAACACTCACATCACCCAAGACCCGTAGGTCGCCGTCAATCATTGTATCAGCCAAGACCACACGAGCGGGGTCCGATTCAATCACTAACATGTCATTAGGCGCGCCGGGTCTGATCTTGAAAGGGAGATTTGATCCATTTGTGGTGTCGCGGATAAAAAAGTTGGTCTCATTGCCCGCCACATCCCAAATCTGGGGCGTAAAACCTGAAGACCCGTCTTGATCGAGCCTTAAAGTCGGCGTGTCACCACCAACAGTGTGGACCTCGACAGCCGGCGCACCTGTACCAATGCCGATGCGACCACTGCCATCGACATAAAGTGAATTAGTTGGCGCGTTCCCCTCAACCTTAAAGGGTGTCCTTCCAGCCGTCGCGTCCTGAATAGCGAAGTAATTTGCGCCGCCATTTGCCTCATCGTTAAACACCAAACGCCAGTCCGTAGAAGGGAAGCTTGCCGATTCACTTGTATCTTGAGCGTGAATACGCAGATTATTTTCTTTCAGGCGAATCGTGTCGAATTCAAAACTCTCTCCGTTATTACAATCAAGCCCAACGCAGAGCGAGCCACCTCTGATGATGACGTCGTCCTCTTGAACAATATCAGCAGCAGCATTAGCGGGTAAGAAAGACAAAAACCCCAAGCTAGCAAGTAGACAGGTACGGACTCCCTGATGCGGGTGACTAGACAGAATTACCCACCTCATAGCTCACCCTCCTCGACTAGCTCATCATTGACCAACTCACCTGCCAGAATCCTGAAATACCCGTGATCCATCACGGCGGAAAACGTTTTTCCTCGACGCTTTATTTGCTCATTAGAGCGCCCGTTGTTCTCGCTTGATGTTAAGGCTTCACCTCTTACTGCCGCTGGTTTTGACGAAGTGACTTCGTATCGATATAACCCATCGGGTAGCGCATAAGAACTCGACAGCACCGACCCTTCAACCACGCGAGAAAAACCATTGGGACCTGTTATCCGAATCGACAAGGCCGGCATCTGCGTCGCAAACGAGAGCACTTTAGATGAGCCTGTTACATCAGCACCCTGCGCACTCGCACCAAGCAGAGCCAACAGAAAAAAAATAAACTTGCGTGTGGCCATCAATTTACCTCTACGACGGTCTCTAGTGGACTTGATTCATTACTTAGGTATACCAAAAAAAAGGGTTTCAGGCAAAAGACAAAGTTCAGTTGAGCAGACTTGAACGTCGAGGCTCAACATCAATGGCTTGTCTCGAAAATCTGCAGGGACTGCTATTTCCAGAGCTTGCTTACCGGAAAGTGCGGCACCGAACGGACCATGCACTACTGAGTTCTGCGGAACGCTCACCACCGCTTTTCCCGACTGATTGTTTTCGTCCGAAAGTCGCGCGGCAAAGGGTCTTATAACCGCGTTGGCGGGCTGAACGGGCGCTGAGAGCTTCCAGCCATCTAGTAATTCAATATCAACAGTTATTGAGTCCGACTTTTGATATCGACCGTGAGTAAGTTCTACAACGCCAATACCACGTTGCAGTGGCTGCTTTGGGAACCCATCGCCCTCCTCAACATACATTAACGCCTGCAGGAGAGAGGCGCTGCCTTGATCGGGTGATACGTCGCTTACCTTTAGCTCCTGAGAAGTGAAAACGGTTGAGGGTATATCGCCACCCGAACCCAACTGACGCCTAAGATGGCCTCGTGCTCGAACAATTTCAGAAGCAGCCGAAGATAATTCTCCATCTTCGATAAAAGCTGACCTCGACCCTGGAACGACCTTAGACAACGCAGGCTCATCGAGTGTCTCTACGAGATATTGCACAACCTTGCGCGCCTCACCGTTCCATTCGTGCTTTCCAGACACCAGGGCAAACTCGAACTGCGCATTTGCCAAAACAGCAAGATCACGAGCTGTTGCACTTAAGTAACCTCGATCTTGAAATATATACCTCGGGTAATCACCAGCGCTATTTTTTGGGCCCTTCGTCAGAAAAGTCAGCAACTCTTGATTTCTTGCGGTCAATCGAAGTCGGTTTGACGCGGTGAGGCCATGATTCATGAGAATTGAATTGATACCCCTCGCAACCATTGCATTCCAGCCGAGCATCGCGCGCGAGTCCAGCATCGGTCGTCCAAGCGCTGAGTTTTCCTTGGCGAGTATTTCTTTCAATTTCTCACGCTTTTCCTCACCCACGTCCTCTGGAAAATACGGATACCAACGGTCAGGTGTTAATTGAGTGAGTTCCGCATTTTTCCGCAACCAGCCGAGTTCTTGCTCACTGGTATTGCTCAGATTGAGCGTATACCAACCGCCGTCTACAGAG
>CBFIHK010000049.1:0-16280 GCA_965662305.1 Luminiphilus sp. | reverse complement strand
TATCTCAATGTTGCCGACATCATTGTTTCAGACGATAAATCCGATTGGTGACTCGCCACCTCCAAAAGGCATAATGCTCGAGAGACACAGAACTAATTATGCAAACAATTTAGTTCGCAGCAGTTAGTCGTCAGCACGGCGTCGGTAGGTTGTAGATGCCGTGAAAACTAGACGCAAAAGGGTGACGAGAAGCGCGCATAAAGTTCGCAGAAAACGCGTTAAAAGCGCACACGATGCGCGAAAGTAAGTGGCAAGTGGGGCATTTATGTCAGATCTATCCGGAAAAGTGTGCTTGGTGACGGGAGGTGCCGGTCACATTGGTCGAGCGATCTGTGAGTCCCTTTTGGCCGAGGGTGCCGAGGTGATTGCCGTCGGCCGGCGCGAGCCCGCAGTTCCCATCGCATCTCAGGGTCGCGAAGCAACCTTCTACAGTGCAGACATCCGAGATCCCGCTGCCTCCCAAGCACTCATCGATTTTGTGAGCGACCGTTTTGAGCGACTCGATATTCTGGTGAACAACGCGGGTGGCGGCCCACCCGTGGCTGCAGCTGATGCGAGCGCGGAGCTGACGCAAAAAATCATCTCGCTGAACTTGCTGGCACCGCTTGTATTGTCACAGCAGGCGCATCCGCTTCTGGCTCAAGCGTCAGACGGTGGTTCTATCGTCAATATCGCAAGTGTCAGTGGCGCGCGTCCTTCACCCGGCACGGCCGCCTATGGTGCGGCGAAAGCCGGATTACTCAACGTGACAAAGTCGCTGGCGATGGAGTGGGGGCCGCAGATACGCGTCAATGCCCTGATTGTGGGTTTGGTACACAATGAGGCGGGGGTTGAGCATTACGGTGGTGAAGAAGGCTTTAAACGTGTGGCCGACATGCTGCCACTGAAGCGCATGGCGTCGCCACAGGACGTTGCGAATGCGGTGATGTTAATGTGCTCGGATCGCGCGTCTTATATCTCGGGCGCTAATCTAGAAGTCGACGGGGGTGGCGAAGTCCCCGTCTTTCTACATCTTGCTAGCGAGTCGTCGAAAGCCAAATAGGCGAGGTCCATGCGCGCTCGCGGATCGTGGGCGAGTAGAATGGATCGGATTCGGGGTTGGTACAGCAGATACCGTAAATATCGCCCGAGTCGCCATGTTCATTCGCTAGCGCATTAGCGGCATCAGCTTCCGCTGCACAACTCTCGGAGAAGGGGTTTACGCCCGCCGCTTGGCATTGGAGGGTGCTCCAGCGGCAGCTGGGTGTTTCTAAGACACGTGCGTAGTAAAACGCGGACTCGCCGGGGCGATACGTTGGGTCTTCCCAAACAGTACAGAGACTTGCGTGCCCCGGTGCTGTAGCAGCACAGCTGTTCATGTCGACACCGAGCCCTTGTGTCTCGCTTCCCAAAACGTCAACAACGCGCTCATGGGTCGAACCGTCCTCATCAACCCAGCCCTTGATGATTTGAACGCGCTCGAGAGGGTTCGCCGGATGAAGGTCGGTACCTTGATCGCGCTGTGCGCTGACAAGGAAGCGGGGCGCCGCATCGCCATCCTTCCGTTCGAGTACACCGCCCATCGGAACGCCCGATGCGTAGGCTTGGTCTAGTGCGTTAGGGTCATCACAGAGGTCTGTTTCGTAATCGCCGGCAAAGAAGCGAACGATCGGGCGAGTGCCCGAGGTTGCGTAGGTTTCACGGTTACGCATGGCTTCGAAGATGGCATCCCGGCGGTTCTCTTCTGCCCAAACCACCGCGAGTCCACCGGGGTTTGAAACAAAGTGATCTTGGACGTTGCGAAATGTCGCATCACGAGAGCCGAGATGACCCACGTAATTCTTTTCCATAGCGCCACCCGAGGTTGCAGTATGGGTGTCGGTACTGCCAATAAAGCCCTGTCTGAAAGGGTTGACGCCCCTTTCTTGCTCGAGCGCGAGACCGTCTTTTAGGACGTTTCGCATCATGTTTCGGCGGTGGAAGCTGGCGACATCAACCGGGAGTCCACGATCGGACCACATCTTTCCGTTCACACTGCCCAACATCGCCAGGTTATCGGAGGGTATTTGCTCGAAGTCACAGAGCTCGTCTTCGGTATCGATACCAACGCCGGCGAGCCGGTCGAAACGACACTCTGAGGCACCTTTGTGCTGCACCAGTTCCACCAAGGGCTCGATTTCGAGGCGGTTAATGGCTTCTTCGTCGGTAGCGGGGTCGGGGAACATGAGTCCACCGCCCAAGTTTGGGTTATGCGGTATGGCGAGCACGTCACAGCCAGAATCCGACTCGAGGCATTGTGTACGGAGCTGGCGCCACAACTCGGGGACTGAGCTGTCGGTATCAAAGACTGAAATAGGGAGGCGCGTCACTTCCTCGCCTTTGAAAATCACGTTTCGGTGCAGGTTGGCCATTTCCTGGCCTTGGGTGTACTCGTAACCTACGAAGGTGGTGAAGCTGCAGTCCTCAGAGCGATCGTAATGTCGCTCAGCAGCTTGTTGAATGTCATCCCATACGTTCAATGCGTTTTCTTCGCAATCGCCCAGCGAGCAAACGATGCCGCGCTCAGGCGCCTCGCCCTCCATACCGCCTGATACAGTCCACAAACTCGCAGCGTACAGTTGTATCCATAGGTTTTGAGCGCGCGACATAAGGCAGACAGGTGTCCACCAAGCGGCTTGAGTCCAATCACTATCGCACAGCGCGACTTCCCCTAAAAACTGGCCATGATCAGTGACCGCTGCAAAGTCGATAGGACGGTCGATTTGTGCAGAGACGGTTTGCTCGCCGTAGGCATCGGGAAGGGTGATGACCTGACCCTTGGCGTACTCATAGGCGCCGTCAGGGTCGTTTTTCTGATTCGAGAGAAAGGAATCGAAGGAATATCGGGTGTGGATATGAAGATCCCCGAAAAACGGCAGCTTTGTGTCTGACGAGACAGCACAGGGTGCCTCATTAGCCTGCGCCGAAAGACTACCAAGTGTCGCCAGGGCTAAAACCGAGGCCAAAGCGGTGCCTTCTACTATTGTTTGTCCCAGTGTTTTTCTCATCGTTCTGTCGGTCTCTTTCTTATTATTCGTTTCTGGTTATCAAGCGGCTCGTATTTGCCAGATCTTGTGGTGATGGGAGTGCCTCATATTCTCAGTGGTACTGCACTCAGACGTAGGATCGCTCCTTTAGCCGCGTTCTTATTCCTGACGTTTTATAAGCTCGCATCGGGTCGCATCATGGCATCGTGTGCACCATCAATGAATAGCGTTGAACCTGCGACATAAGCGCCCTCAGGTGAGAGTAAGAACATAGCGAGGTTCGCAACGTCCTCGGCTTGCCCGGGTCTACCAATCGGGATGGAGTCCACGAATGCTTTAATGAGTGGTCCATACTCCTCGTCGTTCTCCACAGCCTGCGTCATAGGTGTTGAAATGTAGCCCGGTGCAAGGGCATTGAAGGAGATACCACGCTGCGCAAGCCCGGGTGCAGTTCGTCGCATATAACGCGCAACAGCGCTTTTGCTACTGGCGTAACACTCGTGGCCGTGGAGCTCGCTACCGATTGCAACGGCCTCATCTTCTGAGCCTGCGAGTAAGATATCCACGAGATCCGGACGTGTGCTCATGGGCGCCGAATTAGAGCTGATCGCGATGACGCGGCCACCAGACTTAATATTGTCTGCGAGACCGTCGATCATTTCCGTAGTGCCAAAATAATTGATCTGTAGGATCTTTCCCGAATCTGGGAACTGAGAGGCTACCCCTGCACAGGTGATCAAACCGTCAATCTCAGTGACCTCAGCGGCAACCTTTGCCACGATCGCACGGCGAGTTTCAGGGTTGCCCAGATCTGCAAGATAGTCGCCTTCTTTCAAGTCGATGACGACGACGCGATGGCCTTGTGCTCGAAGCTTTTCTTTGATGGCAGCGCCGATACCTGTGGCTCCGCCCGTTAGCACATATGTTCCCATTGTTATCCCCTGTTGTTATTCATTGCTTACCGCCCATTCGATCTCTTCGCCGCGTCTACTCGCTTGCCATGCTCCGCGCGAAATTGGCTTCGATGGCGGTTCCCGGTAATGCAGCCATTCCGCCATCCACTTCGATAATCTTGCCACTCACAAAACCCGATGCATTCGACGCGAGATACAGCGCTGCGAGAGCAATATCGTCAGGCTTACCCAGTCGTCCTTGCGGTATCCATCGAACGGTTGCCTTGTACATATCTTCATTTTGGGTGATGAAAGACGTGCTCGGTGTTTCGATGGCGCCCGGGGCGATCCCATTAACACGAATGCTCGGCGCTAATTCATACGCCAGAATACGTGTCATTTGGTCCATACCGGCCTTTGCTGCACCGTAGGCGGCAAAGTTGCGATCAACCATCCAACCAAGTGCTGAGGATACGTTGACAATGCTGCCTTGCTGCGCCGCTTTTAATAGGGGCAGAGCAAGGTGGGTGAGGGTATAAGCCGATGTGAGGTTGATGTCGATGGTGTTCTCAAATCGCGCCTTGGTGACCTTTTTCAGCGAGCCATAGCCCTGACCGGGTGCGCCCGCATTGTTAATCAAAATATCGATACTGCCCCATGCCTCAGTGAGCGTTTCCACGACACCTGTAAGGGCTGCCTCGTCTGTGACATCACAGGCAAAGATATGTGCTTCTCTACCTAATGCACGAACCTCGTCTGCTACTGCGTCGAGATCTGACTTTGTGCGTGCAACCAGTGCCACATCGGCACCCATTTCTGCAAAGGCGGTTGCGATCCGTGCACCAATGCCTTTACCGGCACCGGTAATCAGGGCTCTCTTTCCTTTGAGGCTGAAATAGTCTGTGATCACAATGGCTTCCTTGATTCTGGGTTGATGTGGCTGGACGGTTCTAGTCCATTTGGGCTTGTGGACGACACCGTGCACAAGATAGAACGAAGCGTGTGAGCAAGGAACATTCGTTCGTTCAGATACTTAGTCTAAATTGACCATTAACGAGAGACAGGTGGTAAGCAAAGTGGCAGAGGTAGTAGGGGAGTTGGCAGGAAAGGCATCGTTAGTGACGGGCGCCGGTGTTGGTATTGGCCGCGCGATCGCGATGAAGCTTGCAAGCGAAGGCGCGCGTGTTCTGGTTGTCGATTTTAACGAGGAGACGGCCAATCAGACCGCTAGCGATATTGTCAGTGCCGGCGGACAAGCCGAGGCTTTTGTTGCCGATGTCAGCGACGAAGCGCGCGTGGCGAGCATGGTTCAGGCTGCCGTCGCTCACTTTGGTGCGCTCGATATTGCCTGCAACAGTGCCGCAGTGAGCCGAGGCTCCGGTCCCATTCACACCTTTGATAAGGCAGTGTTTGATCAAACCTTGGATCTTTGCCTTACCAATACGTTCCTGTGCATGAAGCACGAGATTGAAGCCATGCTCACGCAGGAATCCGGTGGAAGCATCGTCAATATTTCTTCAAATGCCTCATTGCGTGGTCAGCCCTACAACACGGCGTACGCGGCGGCGAAGAGTGGCGTTAATTTGCTGACCAAGAGCTCGGCTTCTGAGTATGGACACAAAGGCATTCGGATTAACGCCGTATCTCCGGGCGTCATTCGCACCCCGGGCGTTGAAAAATACTTTGAGGAGCAGCCCAAGATCGCCGAGGGCCTCAAGCAGGCCGCCGTTATGCGTCGTTTGGGTGAACCCTCAGAGATTGCTCAAGCCGTGTGTTTCCTCGCCTCAGATCGCGCGTCCTTCATTACGGGGCAGCTGCTTAGCGTGGATGGTGGGGCTTCCGTCAAGTAAAGAGCGCTTGTCCTATTCGTTGAAAGAGCCTTGCAGGCTGAGACCTTTCTAAGTGAGGCATCGATTGGGGAATGAGCGCTTCGTGAAAAACATGCTTCGCTCAGCGCTCACAATCTGGATCGTGTTGCCCGATAAAAAGCGGCGTTTCGCCTGCAGTCTTTTACGACCGTAGTTTTCTGGCCAAGAGGGGTTTGTTTTAGACTAGAAGCGCCTGAACGCTCGGTTATCCCATATTGACCTGACCGCCGTCGATCGCGATCGATTGCCCGTTCACGTAGCGAGACTCGGGTGCGCACAATAGTGCTACAAATTCACCGATATCATCTTCGCAGTGTCCAATACGTTTCATCGGCACGGTCTCAGCGAAGGCAGCTGCTTCCTCGGGGCGCCACTGCTCCCACATTTCAAGCGCAGGCGATTTCGCTAAGGGCAAAATAGTATTTGTCCGAATACCCATGCCACCCCATTCGCAAGCGGCACCGCGTGACAGTGCGCGAATCGCTTCCTTCTCCGCTGCATAAACGCCGTAAGTAGAGCTATCCCAGCGTTTTGCCGCGGCGGTGGCAAGATTGATGATATTGCCATCACCCGAGGCGAGGAGATGCGGTTGCGCGAGTTGCATCATTCGGAGTGTCGCCATGGGACCCACTTTGAGTCCTTTCTCGAAGTCCTCGAGTGTTGTCTCCATGAGCGAGTTAATCGTGGTTGTCACTGCGTTGTTGACCAGAATATCCAAGCGTCCATAGGCGGCAACTGCCTGTTCTACGAGGCCATCGAGAGCCTCTAAATCAGAAATATCGCACTCAATTGCTGTAGCCTCGGCGCCGAAGCGCTCACTGATTTGAGCAACGGTGTTTTCACATTTGCTCAAGGTTCTTCCGACAGCGACGACCTTGACGCCGCGTTTTGCCAAAGAGAAAGCGATTCCTTGCCCAATACCTTGCCCAGCGCCAGTAATAAGGGCGACTTTGCCTGCTAACGGGGAGTTTTCGATGCTATTACTCATGGTGATTCCTCGGTCTCGCGCTTTAACGCAGGCGCTGCTCGGTCATATGGATAACGGATGACTTCTCCAAGTCGAGCACGCGCTCGCTACTCTCGGTCAGTCGTAGGATGTGATTCATCATTTTTTCAGGGTTGTCGCCGTCGGCAAAAAAGTCGGTCAACGAGGTAGCCGCTTTGATTAGAAACAGCTCCTCAACAATGCCATCGAGCGCACTGTGCGAGGAATTCAGCACCAAGTTTTGTCGGTAGCCAACATTGTTCTGGGTCTCAGCGGCCACAGGTGCATGCTCGTTAAACCAGATCTGTCTGAGTTGCTCGTCTGATAGGCCCTCTGCGCGCTCGAAACAGCACAACTGCAGGGTGCCTGAAAAGGTAGAAGGCTCATTCAGCGGATGCGCGATCGGGCTGGCACCCAGACACCAATGCGCCTCGCCATCCAGTGATTGCGCTAGGGCAGAAGCGACTGAGAAGTCTAGATCGTTGCTGGGATACTCAAGGGCTAGCCGCCCACTAGGCAAGCGACCGGTGGGATTGCGTGTCCACATGGACGCTCGCTCGCTGTGTGCGTCGCATTGGGCAAAGTGAACGGCGGAAGGCTCAGGCAATGTATCGACTGCGGCCTCGATCTGATTGATGTCAGGCGTGGCTTCAAAAAATAAGACGATGAGCCGGTAACATTCGATAGAGGGAGTGGGGTTCAAGTTAGCCAAAGTAGCGCTCCCGGATCTGCACTTTTAAGAGTTTCTGAAGTGCGTTGCGCTCAAGTGGCTTATCTGTGAATACGACGTGCGCAGGGACTTTAAAGCCGGCTAGACGCTCCTTGCAAAAGGACACGACTTCACCGGCGTCGGAGGTTTGACCGGGCGCCATACGAATGACTGCCGCGACTTCCTCGCCCCATGTCTCGTGGGGTAGGCCGATCACCGCTGCTTCTTCACAGCCAGGAAGCTCTAGCAAGCAGGCCTCAACCTCCGACGGATACACATTCTCGCCACCACGGATGATCATGTCTTTGACGCGACCACAAATGTAGAGAAACCCTTCATCGCTGATATAGCCGACATCACCGGTGGCCATCCAACCCTCAACCGGCTCGTCCGAGGGCTTACCTCCCGAGAAATAGCCTTGAATTGCGGCCGATGAGCGGACCCAAATTTCGCCAGGCTCGCCTGCGGGGACAACATTTGCCTCCTCATCACGGAAGCTGAATTCGACAATGGGGCTAGGGAATCCTGACGCGTCAGGACGCTCGGCGAAGTAGCGACCAGTGAATGCAGCGCCCGACCCCATGGTCTCAGTCATGCCCCAGCCGCCGCCAGACATCGCCGAGCCGGTTTTAGTCGCGTAAAGCTCGGAGAGTAACTCGGGCGTCGCAGCGCCGCCGGCACTGACATTGGTCAAATGTGCAGCGTGTTCGTCGCCGAACTGTTCGTTCTTCAAAAGCTCAAGCAACATGACAGGCGCGCCCATCAAGACGGTGATTTGCTCTTCTTTAACGATGTGGATGGCCTCATCGATATCCCATTTGTACATCATGAAGACGGCGCGTCCGTGTCGAAGATTAATCAAGGCTTGTGACAAGAGACCGCTGATGTGAAACAGCGGGACAGCAAGCAAGGTCTTCGAAGGGATGGGGCTCGCCAACTGCTGATTCATCTCCTCCATGTTGGTCATATAGGTGCCTGCACCGATGAACTCGACATTCATCAGTGCCTGACAGCAGTTAAAGTGGCTAAGCATGGCGCCTTTAGGCCGACCCGAAGTGCCTGAGGTAAACATCAAAATAGCGGGGTCGTGTCGATCGACCGCAACCACCTCGGCCGCTGCGGCTGTGTCGCGCTCTAAAATATCGGCCATTCCTGTGGTGTGATCTGTGCTTTCGCCATCCGCTGATACCGCAGCCAGGCTTACATTCAGCTCGCGTATGAAACCGAGTCGCGCTTCGTCAGCAAAAACGAGACTGGCCTCGCTGTCCTCCAAGCCTTGCTGTAGCTCTTGTGCCTTACCCCAGCTATTCAGTGGGACGGCAACAGCACCTACTGTGACCGCCGCGACGAAAGCAACCAGCCACTCGGGTCGGTTGCGCATGGCAATGGCAATGCGGTCGCCTTTGCTAACGCCCTGGTCGTTGACTAACCAATCGCAGACTTTATCCACAGCACCAAAGAAATCCGCGTAAGTCCAAGACTCGCCCTGATACTGAAGGAAGAGGGCGTCGCCGTGGTTTCTACCTGCAGCCAGGAAGGTGCCCAAGCTTGTCTCGGCGTTTTTGAAGGCTCTGAGCTGAACACCACCGACCTCGACTGTCTCAATCTCGAAAGGTGCGGTAGGAGCCATCAGTTGGGCGACGGCGTCGAAATAAGGTTTGGTGAACTCGTTCATTTCAGGCGTATCGATCAGGTTTTGGAAACTCTAAACCAGATGCCCAAGAGCGCACAGCCTCCGTTTGGATCCCATAGTCTAATCAGCCTATCGTCCTATCATGTCTCAGATTGCAGTAAATTATGGCTCGGATAATGTGCGCTTATACAAACGCAATGACGAAACCAAAGACCAAACCACAGACGAGACGCGAGACGAAACGCGAGTGCAATTATGAACACGAGGCTTACCGAGCTCCTTGGGTGTCGTTACCCCATTATTCAGACCGCCATGGGTTGGGTTGCCGATGCAAAATTGGTGGCGGCGACCGGTGAGGCGGGTGGCTTTGGTTTTTTAGCCGGTGCGGTGATGACGCCTGCTGAAATCGAACAGGGTATTCTCGAAATCAAAGCGCTGACGGATGCCCCATTTGGTGTGAACTTCCACATGTATGTGCCGCACGCCGAGCAAATTGTCGATTTGTGCATCGAGCATCAGGTTCGAGCTGTCAGCTACTCGCGATCACCATCGCCTGCAACGGTTGATAAATTAAAAGCAGCAGGCATCGTCTGTATTCCCACGGTTGGCGCCAAGCGCCACGCAGTTAAAGCGGTTGAGATGGGCGCGGATGCGGTCGTTATTCAAGGTGGCGAGGGCGGAGGTCACACTGGCTCAGTTGCAACCTCGATTCTTGTACCCCAGGTGCGCGATGCGATTGATGTGCCCATTGCCGCTGCCGGTGGTTTTCGCGACGGTCGTGGTCTCGTAGCGGCCTTGGCTATGGGCGCGGACGGTATTGCGATGGGTACACGCTTCTTGCTCACCCAGCAGTCACCTGTGCCTGAGGCAACCAAGCAGATTTACCTTGGCACACCGCCCGAGAAAATTGTCGTCAGCACCAAGCTAGACGGTTTACCACAGCGGATGATCGCCAATTCATACCTAGACAAGCTCATACAAGCTAGCCAATTGGGTTTGCTCGTGCGCGCCATTAAAAACGGTCTGGCGTTCAGCCGAATGCAGGGTGGCTCGCTGATCGCAACCCTAGGTGGCGCTTGGAAAATGTATCGCAGCGGCGACTTGTCGTTTGGCCAAACCCTGATGGCTGCGAATGCGCCAATGATGATTCAGGAAGCCATGGTGAAAGGTAAACCCGAGGCCGGCATTTTGCCCTCCGGTCAGGTGGCAGGCTTGATTGAGGACTTACCCTCCGTATCCGACTTAATAGAGAGCATTGTTGAGGAAGCGCAGCAGTCAGCGGGTCGCATCTCGCAAACAATAGCTCCTCAAAAAGATAATCAGTAGGAGATTCACTATGGCGTTTACGTCATCTGTCGACGCGGGCATTGCCCAACTCGTTTTCAACAAGCCCCCGGTGAATGCGTTTAACAGCGCAGAGTGGGCGGGTATCGCCGCTGAGATCAAATCGCTCGGTGAGCGAGAAGACGTCACTGTGATTATCGTGCGCGCTGAGGGCAAGGGTTTTTGCGCTGGCGTGGATATTAAAGAGTTGGGCGCAGACCCAAATATGATCGTGCCGGTGAATAAGGGCAACTACGACACGTTTGAGGCGATCCACCGGAATCCTAAGCCTGTGATTGTCGCACTACACGGTTTCGTCCTAGGCGGTGGCATCGGTATTGCCGGGGCTGCCGACATCATCGTTGCCTCAGAGTGCGCATCCTTCGGCGTGCCCGAAGTAGACCGCGGCGCGATGGGGGGAGGTGCCCACTTACAGCGCATGTTCCCCGTCCAGAAAGTCCGGTACATGTACTTCACCGGTGAGTTCATCGACGCACAAGAGGCCTTCCGCCTTGGTGCGGTCGAACGTGTTGTGCCAAAAGATCAGCTGGTTGATACAGCGCTCGAAATCGCAGCAAAGATTGCCGAGAAGAGCACCATCATGATTACGCTTGCGAAAGAAGCGTTAAACGGCATCGAAGACGGAAATCTTGAAGCGAAATACCGAAGCGAGCAGGGCTTTACGCTGGAGGCTTACCGTCATCAGGATTCGCAGGAAGCACGCGATGCTTTCAATCAAAAGCGCGATGCTAATTTCGATTAAAAAGATATTAAAAACAATATTTTACAGATAATAATTAATAGTAATTGGAGTGTAATTAATGATTGATTTCGATTCGGCAAAGGCAGCGTGTGAAGCTTACGTCCGTTGTTTGACTGAGAGCGATCTCGAGGCCTTGCTAGACCTGTTCGCAGACGATGCGGCTATTGAGGATCCTGTCGGCACAGACTGGCGAGAGGGCAAAGAGGTCTTGCGCGCCTTTTACGCTGAAGCTTGCCAAGGTGTTGCCAAGGCCGAACTCACCGGTAATCCGCGCGTAGCGGGCAACGAGGTAGCATTCCCTTTCAATGTGACGGCAGGGGCACCGGGCCAGCAAGTGGTGATCAACATCATCGACATCTTCAAGTTCAACGAAGACGGCAAGATCGCGACGATGCGTGCATTTTGGGGGCCTAACAATATGACCAGCTGAAGGCTGGTCTAATGAGCTTGAGTATTTGAGTTGAGCTACAGATCGCTGTTGCTAGGAAGATAAGTTCCTTTCTGATTTAGTCAAAATGAGCCGGCGTACGCTGGGTGAATACGCCGAAGTATTGTCGTTACAAAGATCTCAGATACGCTACGATCCCGCTTTCCGTAGCATTCTCAAAAAATAGCTGCTCAAACCTAGATCCAGAGATCGTTGACTTTAGAAGTTGTTGATCCACACTTTGCAGTACCGTAAGCATATCTTTGCAACTCGCACCTTTGAGCTCGGCAAGAATACCTCGGTTCTTTGCCATTATCTCGGCCCGCTCTTTCGGATATCCAAGCCCGCCTTCTTGCTCAAATAACTTTCTATAACAATCTTCCAAATTTAACTCTGCTGCCCAGCCGAACCCTTTCGCATAGGGCATTGAGATGGCGTTACCGTCGTTTATCTGGCTAAAGAGGAAGGCGTCGGTGGGATCGATGACTAATCCACAAAAGACCCCAGGCATGGAGTTACACGCAAGCATGGAGCCCATGCCAGTACCACAGCCTGTAACAACAAAGTCTGCCGCACCCGAATTCAGTAGGATGCCAGTAAGTAGACCATTCATTACGTAGGTCATGTTGTTAGGATCATCCTCGCCGTACATGCCGTAGTGATGTACCTCGTGACCGAGGGACTCAGCGACATTGGACAGTGCTGTATGCACCATGTCGCTTTTAGCGGCCTGACTGTTTTCAATGATTAAAGCAATTTTCATAAAAAATCCTTTTGGTTTTCGAGTTAACGTTGTTATTCGCTCTTGCTGAGGGCAGATGCCGATGCCTTCATTCGCTCACTTAGCTGGTGATCGTAAAGCGACGGAATTTCTGCGACTTGAGTATTTACGATGCTGATTAAGGGCTTCGGTCGATAATCAAGTTCAAACTCTCGATTGCCATGAATGCCGACGATGATTGCCATTGGCCCCTCATCGACGCCTTCCAAAGCAACTTTGTCTCCAGGGTGTGCACCTCCAGATACTAAAATCTTGAGATTCCAAGTTGTGTTATACCCCCCGTGACCGGGCTGCCAATATCCAGCGCCACTGCCATCGTAAATGGCGATAGTTTTCTTGCCATCTTGCTCACGGACGGGCGCGTGAAGGGTCACGGCGTCAAACAGATTTTGGTGATTGGCGCCTGCGTGTTGATCAAGGACTGGAGCAACGAAGACCTCCGCTTTTTGATAAACGCATTTCGTCGATTGAGTGTTAAACGTCAGCGAGTGTCTCACGCGATTTAGGACTCGCAGATCTTTTGCGATGACGTTGTGAACATTGCCCATGTGAACGGCGTAATGTGCTGTTCGGTTGCCATCAGTAACGATATTTTCAAAGGTTAAGTTTGCGCTGTTATAGCTTAAAAGCGCGCTATCGGCGTTGGTGACTTTTAGGTTTCGCGCCCAAGAATCAAAGGCGCTCGTAAAGTAGATCCCGTTGTAGCCCTCTTCTAGATGGTGGCCAAAGGTTGGTGACTCTGGAAAGCTTAGGTGCATATCTTCAATACCGATATTGACCAAGCCGATCCAAGAGGCGGCTTGGGCTGGCACTGTATTGTCAATGTCATGCAGCAGTGCATCCGCTATCGTGACTCGGTTTCCTTCGATACTTTTTACTCGCACAGTTTGTCGGACCAAAGGGCGTTCTTTGAATGTCCAGTGATGCGACCCTGCAAGAGCGTGGTTTTCTCCATAGATTGCTTTGAGAATGCCAGAGCCTTGGCCCGCACGATTAAGCCATTGGAGCTGAATTATTTGGCCCGCTTCGATAGCGCTGCTATCTGCCACAGTAAATTGGTCTTCGCCTCGCACCCCTGACGTGATCGTGCTCAGCACTTCTATCGAGGGATCGAGTTCTTCGAGATAAGGTGCCGGTCGTGTGTCGGGTGCCTGGATCCAAATAAAGCCTCCGCTCCATGAGTACTCAGAGAAATACTCATTTATATTTAAATCAGGCTCTTTTTGACGCTTATTCAGGCGACGTATGTAGGTGCGAAGCTCGTCAAGAGAGGGTGACTTATCGACATGCCGAAGTGGGCGAGGGAAGTGAAGTTCGGTACCCATTGCGCCCGCACCTTGTCCTTGAAGTACAAAATCCGAGCGGTTAATTCTTAATACGCTAGTGATTCGATAAGTGCCCGCCTCAAACCGGATGATGACGGGTTGCTCGATCTTGTTTGCAGCATCAAAAGCGCGCTGTATTGCTGTACTGTCATCTTGACCGTCGTTGGCTATCGCACCGAATTCAGCTACGTCGATAACGACGCCTTCTGCGACAGGCAGTCTCTGTTCGCCGTTCTGATATCCCGCATAGGAAAAGTCGGGGACAAACATTTCGCTTGTTAATGTCTCGTAAGACAATAACGGTGTGTGCTGAGGGGCATTTCTGTCTCCCTCTGAAGACATCGCATGCCCAATAAAAGCGGTGAGTAGTGATAGACAAGCTTTCTGGGCCAAAGGTTTTCGTTTTAGTCGGTTCAAAAATGATGCCCGCCGCCAAAATTGTCTCGGTGAGACTAGCTTGATTAAGGTGAATATGCCAGACGGCTTGCAGATCTTTGGCTGGAAAAAGATGACTTCCATTATTGACACCGGTGACATTTATGGTGATAGTCGATCATGCGGTAGATGCAAAACTAAAAAGTTAATAACTATTTTTACTGTCAGAGGAGACATAACTGTGACGACAAACCGGAAACTTTCGGCGCTTGCGCTGGCTGTGGCGGCAGCGGTCCCCACATCCGCGGCAATCGCTCAGGGCGTTGCTACAAGCGATCAGATGGTCGAGGAAGTAGTGGTAAAGGGTATTCGCGGCTCGTTAGCAAATGCCTTGGATCAAAAGCGCAACGCAGATTCATTGGTCGAGGTCATTATTGCTGAAGACATCGGTAAGTTGCCTGACCAAAACCTGGCCGAGGTGTTGGAGAACATCACAGGTGTACAAATCACACGAACTGCGGGTGTTGGAACCGGTGTTCAGATTCGTGGCACAAATGCAAACCGAGTGCTGTTCAACGGCGTTGCAACTGTGAGCTCTGGATCGGGCAGAAGCGGTATCAACTTCGAGGACGTGAACCCTGCCATTATTTCAGCGGTAGAGGTCATTAAGTCCCCAGAGGCAAAAACGCTCGAAGGTTCTGTAGGTGGCACCGTCAACTTGAGAACAATTCGTCCACTCGATTTGTCGGAGCCGCTTGCGGCGTTGTCTTTGCAATATGAGGACAGCAGCCTCAGCGTTGAGGGTTGGCAGCCCCGTGTTTCAGGTGCATACGGCAATAGCTGGTCAAATGATGCGGGTGACTTCGGTTTTGTCATCACCGGCAGCCGTACTGAGCAAGAGTCGGTCTCTTTCCGACCACGAACCGACAGAGATAACATTGCTTCTCCGCCCGGCGCTGACCCCGCGCAGTTCTTGGGTATCCAGTTCTTTGTGCAGGAGCAGGAAAACTTCGACTACGAGACCACCAACTTGGCAACTACCTTTGAGTGGGCACCGAGTGACAATCTGAAGTTCAACTTCGACGCTATTATCAACGAGCAAGAGCGTAGCCAGGACAGTTATCGTATTCAGGCTTCTGGTGTGAGTGCTTTCCGTAATGTGAGCATCCCAACGGCTTTTGAGACTGTCGACTTCGGCGTAGGCCCAGGAACTTTCCCAGCCGCTTTGCAGGGAACCATTGAACCTGATCTCGCGTTAGATGACGATGATCCGAACTTGCGCTTCTCAAGTGATACAGGCTCTCGAGTCACTGACAGTTCTGTACTCTCGCTCGGTGCGGAATACACCGGTGATCGCTGGACCGCTCGCGTCGAGCTTGCCTCTACGACTAGCGAGACAGTGAACCCCAACTTAAGTACAACATTGAACTTCATCAACCCGAACTGTCCACTGGATGGGTCTAGTAACGATAACTGTACGCCATTCCGCTACGACTTATCGGGCGGACGCTTAGCGTTCGGCATCAACTTCGACTCGCCTTTTGCACCTAGTCCTGCTGATTTGACGAACCCTGCAAATGTTGTGTTGGACGATTTAAAGCTCGACCGTAATACAACCGATAATGAAGAAAATGCGTTCCGCGTTGATTTCACTTATGACCTTGATTGGAACGGTGTGACATCGGTAGACGTTGGTTATCGCTACAATGAGTCGTCAAGTGAGTTCAATGATATTGGCGATAAGATTGGTGGCTTCAGTAAGATGGTTGATAGTCCCAACGGCCTGCTCTTTGAGGAGCTTCTCGTGGCTGGACCCAACAACTATGGGTCTGCAGACGGGCGCTCGTTATTCGTAAGAGATTTCCTACTTGTAGATCCTGATCGTGCATTCTCAGATCCAAACGGCGTGGTTGATATCATTCAAAACGCGGTTATCCAGCATGATCCAGAGAGTCCCGACATCCTCAACCTTCGGTCTGATGAGAACCAATACTTCGACGTAAGCGAGGAAACAACAGCACTCTACGCACAGGCGAACTTCGAGGCAGGCATCTTCAGAGGTAACGTTGGTTTCCGATACATTGAGACTGATGTCGACTCAATTGGCTTTGGCCCAGAGGATGCAAACGGTAATCGTAGCCTCCAGTCTACGAAGGGAAGCTATGACTTTATTCTGCCTCGCTTAAACCTAGC
>CBFIHK010000048.1:3314-16964 GCA_965662305.1 Luminiphilus sp. | reverse complement strand
GTTCATCAGGATCACGGTACCTCACCCGCTGTCTGCCAGCGCTCCATTCAGCTTGGCTTTACCTCGGTGATGATGGACGGCTCTTTGGGCACCGACGGCAAAACACCTATGGATTACGACTACAACGCGAGCGTGACACGACAGGTTGTCGACATGTCGCATGCCTGCGGCGTATCGGTTGAAGGTGAGCTGGGTTGTTTGGGATCGCTTGAAACGGGAGAAGCCGGCGAGGAGGATGGCGTTGGTGCCGCGGGAAAACTTACGCACGATCAGATGCTGACAGACCCCGACGAGGCGAAGCAGTTTGTCGCTGATACCCATGTTGATGCGCTCGCCATTGCTTGTGGAACTAGCCACGGCGCATACAAATTCACCCGGCCCCCCACGGGGGATATTTTGGCGATCGATCGGATAAAAGCGATTCACGCCAACATCCCTAATACTCACCTTGTCATGCACGGCTCCTCGGCCGTTCCGCAAGAGTGGTTAGCGGTTATCAATGAACACGGTGGCGAGATTCCTGAAACCTACGGTGTTCCCGTTGAGCAGGTTGTCGAGGGCATCAAGCACGGCGTTCGAAAGGTAAACATCGATACCGACTTACGACTCGCATCGACGGGTGCGATTCGCCGCTTCTTGGCTGAAAACCCAGCCGAATTTGATCCGCGCAAATACTTCAAAGAAAGCCTCATTGCGATGCGCGATATTTGTAGTGCGCGATTTGAAGCCTTTGGTTGCGCGGGCTATGCGTCGAAGATTACGCCGCTGTCACTTTCGGAAATGCAAGAGCGATACAGCAACGGCAGTCTGTGAGTTTCAAGCGAGACGTTATGTAAGGCCTCATAACAATGCTCTGTTATGAGGCTGCGTAAAAGGATACTCAAGAGAGTATGTCCAAATAGCGTCGACAAATAGCGGCGAAGCCCAGCGCAATAACGTAAACTCACGTTTTTTGTTTGCGCCTTGCTATGACTGACCCCTACATCGACAAGATTCTGAGCGCCGACGTTTATGATGTCGCCAAGGAAACGCCGCTCACGGAAGCGCCGTCGTTGTCCGAGCGGTTGAACTGTGACGTATTCCTGAAGCGGGAAGATCTCCAACCGATTTTTAGCTTTAAGTGTCGTGGCGCGTACAACAAGATGGCCTCGCTTTCAGCTGAACAGCGCGCCCGGGGTGTTGTTGCTGCCTCTGCGGGCAATCATGCTCAGGGCGTGGCGTTGGCGGCACAAAAGCTGGGTGTCGATGCGACCATCGTCATGCCGGTGACCACACCCTCCATTAAGGTCGATGCAGTCCGCCGACGGGGTGCAAACGTTGTGCTGCAGGGCGATGCTTTCGATCAAGCCTCAGAATATGCAAATGCACTCGTAGCAAAGCGCGGCGCTACCTACCTACACCCTTTCGATGACCCGAGTGTTATCGCTGGACAAGGTACTGTTGGTGTTGAGGTGGCGCGGCAGGCAAGCGCTCCGGCCGATTACGTCTTTATTCCTTGCGGCGGCGGTGGCTTGCTCTCGGGTATGGCGGTCTATCTCAAGCACGTCTGGCCAGAAGTAAAAATTATTGGTGTTGAACCAGCAGATGCTGCCTGCGCCCTCGCTGCAAGAGAGAACGGCAGTCGTGTAACCCTGAATGAAGTGGGTTTGTTCGCTGACGGCTGCGCTGTTGCGCGCGTGGGTGAGGAAACCCATCGCGTCATCAGTCAATATGTGGATGAAATTATTACCGCCACCACCGATGAAATGTGTGCCGCGGTCAAGGATATCTTCGACGATACTCGCGCGATTGCAGAGCCCGCGGGTGCGTTGTCTATCGCGGGGATGAAGTCCTATGTAAGCGAGCACGGTCTGGAGGGTAAGTCAGTCATTGCCGTATTGAGCGGTGCCAATACCAATTTCGACCGATTGCGCTACATCTCTGAGCGCACCGATATCGGTGAGCGTCGTGAGGCCATCTTGAGTGTGACCATACCTGAGGTGCCCGGTGCCTTCCGAGCATTTTGTGGTGCTATTGGTAAGCGCAATATCACCGAGTTCAATTACCGAGGCACGGATAACAGCTCTGCCAATGTCTTTGTTGGCTTAACTGTTTCACCCATGAGCGATGACGTCTCGGCATTGACCGACAAGTTATCGGCGGCAGGCTATCAAGCCCTTGATCTCACGGATAATGAGATGGCCAAGTTGCATGTGCGCTACATGATAGGCGGTCCTCAGCCTGGCACTGGTTTGGACGAGCGGGTTTTTCGCGTGGAATTCCCCGAGCGCCCTGGCGCCTTGATGAAGTTTCTTGATGCCCTTGGCGACGACTTCAATATCTCGATGTTCCACTACCGTAATCACGGCGCCGCATACGGCCGAATTCTCGTTGGCTTCACTGGCGATGCCGCCTATTCATCGGCGCTGCTAGACACCTTGGATCGGGTCGGTTTTCGTTATTGGGAAGAGTCCGAGAACCCGGCTTACAGGGCTTATCTTAAGTAGCACGCTTGAAATGTGACAAATTACCATTATGATCCTCTATGATCGAAGCGTGCTTCGATCATACAAGACAATAACGACAACAGAAAAAATTGGGGAAATCGTGGGGAAGCAAAAACCAGGTCTATTCAGTGCGTTGACGCTAGGTCTTGCCCTGCTCATCGCCGCCAGTGCGTTAACGGCAAGCAACAATTCAGAATCTTCAGCGACCTCTTTAGAAGGTAGTACAGACCAAGCTTTATTCGACTAAGGGCAGGCAGCTATAAGACGAGGCATTGACTATTTCGCGCAACCTTTTGCGACCTTTAGTCTCTACTCAAAAGTAGATAACTCCGTCTTCACTGATAAAACCATCGAGCGTCACATCATGGACCTCGCTCTCGATACAGTCGACCAGCTGTACGGTAAAACCAACACCCAGTTTGAACCCCCGTTTGTTCAAAAGTGCACGGTCGTAGAAGCCACCACCAAAGCCCAGGCGATTGCCGCTATGATCACAGGCCGCCAGGGGCACCAAAAACAAATCAATATCCTCTGATTCAACCAGTGGTGAGGTCATATCAGGCTCCATGATGTTTCCGAAACCTCGCTCGAGTGTTGAGCATTTCGTTACCTCATGAAAGCGCATCTGATTGTCAGCCAACGTCCGAGGCGCCACGAAGCGTTGCGTTTGTTTGGTGGCAACCCTCAAGAGAGAATCAAGAGCGAGTTCGGTTTTGAGTGGCAGGTAGATTGCGACGGTGCTAGCTGTTTGAAAAACAGACGTTTGCATTAAGTGCGCAATTGCAGCGCCGCTCTTCTGCGCACGCTCCTCTTCGGTGAGAGCAGCGCGCCGGTTCAATGCCTCGCGGCGTAAGACATCCTTTACTGATGACATGGTGTGAGCCGGTTTTAAATTAGGTGTGACCCAGAGTACCGCCGACGGTGTCGCCCTTGAACCGTAGCGGTTCAAGGTGGTGATCCCCATTCTGCATCAGGCGTCCCGGTCGCGCCGGGCTTGCACAACAGCCAGAAGTGGAAATCTCCGGGTGGTGCATTATCGGCTCGAGGACTGACGGTCTAGCAAATACACCAGGTCGCGATAGATTATAGCTGATGAGAGATGATGGGGTTTAAGAAATTTCAAACTGTCTAAGTTGAAAAAGTGCTTCATCAATTCGACTAGAGATTGTTTTTAGCTGATCTTCCAACGGGTCTTCGGGCTGACCGCCAGACTTCATGACGAGCACTTGATGGCTCAAATTGAGCGCGGCCATGATGGCAACACGCTCTAGACCGATGACTTTGCCGGTAGAGCGAATCGCTCGCATTTGATCGTCTAGATCGCTCGCGGCTTGCTTTAGCTCAGCTTCTTGCTCAGGCTCGCAGGCCACTTGATAACTTTTGTCGAGGATATCGATGCTGACGGTGTGCTGGCGCATTAAGAATTATTCTCTAGGGTCTGAAGCCGATTGATGGACTGATCGATGAGGTCACCGGCTTGACGATGTCGCTCTAGCAGGTCGCGCTTTTCATGTTGCAGATCAGTGAGTCGTTTCTTCAGCGCCTGATTCTCTAGTTTGAGCTCTGTACTCAACTCAATAAGGTTGTCGACCTTAGTTTCGAGCGATTTTACAAGCTTCTCTGACACTTCGATTGCACCCTTTGCGCTATTGGGCTTCACTATAGGTAAGCGACCTAAATGGGTCAATCTCATGCAAAATACGACCCTCACATTCAAGGGCTTCCGAGAGTAAAAAAATCATGTTGGATTTATTGGGTGCGTTCGAGGACATGCCAGAGTGGGACGAAGTCGCCGACCTACTTTTTAACGCAGGCTTAACGCTGAACCCATCGGAGTTGCACGGCGTACTCGTCGGTCTAATGGGCGCTGGTTTTAGCCCGGATGATCAGCATCACTTAGAACAGACGCTGTCATCGGTTGAGAAGGCATCGGGCGTTCAGTTACAGGGAGAATTAGTCGATATGGTGTCTCGGTTAAATCTCGCTACGTTGTCAGCGATTGTAGACACTGATTATGCATTTCGGATGGTGTTACCCGATGACGATGATCCCATCGAGCAGCGATTGAGGTCGTTCTCTAATTGGGTCACAGGATTTATCTCGGGATTCACCGAGGGTATGACGGTTCGCAAGGCCATAGGCGCTAGCATCCAGCCGGAAGTCGCGGAAGTATTGAAAGATTTCGCGGCTCTGGCGCAGGTCGAGACAGATCAGGCAGAGTCTGAAGAGGCAGAGCGACAGCTCGAGGAGTTGGTAGACTACGTTCGATTAGCCGCGATCAGCCTTGTGCAAGACGCCATGAATTCAAGGGAGTTAGAAGCGTGAAAATTAGCAAGTCAGAGTTTGCAGCACGGCGAAGGCGGCTGATGGCTGAAATGGCGCCAAACAGTGTTGCCATCATCCCGGCGGCGCGTGAGGTCACCCGTAGCCGTGACACCGAATACCCCTTCCGCCAAAACAGCGATTTCTTTTATCTTACAGGCTTTCAAGAGCCTGACGGTATTCTTGTGCTCATCCCAGGTCGTCGTCAGGGGCAGGTAATCATGTTCTGCCGTGATCGGGATCCCGAGCGCGAATTGTGGGATGGCTACCGTCAGGGCCCCGAGGGTGTCGTGAAGAACTTTGGGATGAATGATGCCTACCCGGTCAGCGACGTCGATGACATTGTTCCTGGTCTCATCGAAGGGCGCTCCACCATCTATTTCTCCATGGGTCATGACGATGCATTCGATCGGCAGGTGCTGGGATGGGTTAATAGTATTCGTGCAAAGGTGCGTACAGGTGCGAAACCACCCGGTGATATATCCGACCTCTCATTCCTGCTTCATGAGCACAGGCTGATCAAATCAGAGGCTGAAATTCGCGTGATGCAGCGCGCGGCAGACATTAGTGCGGAAGCTCATAGCCGCGCGATGCGCGAGTCGAAGCCCGGACGCTATGAGTATCATCTCGAGTCCGCGATTCAACACACATTCGCAGAGCATGGTGCGCGCTTCCCTGCCTACAACTCCATTGTTGGTAGCGGAAAGAATGCCTGCTGCCTGCATTACACGGAAAATAACTGCAAGATGGCCGAGGGCGACTTGGTGTTGATCGACGCCGGTTGCGAATACGAGGGGTATGCAGCGGATATCACCCGCACCTTCCCCGTAGCGGGTCGGTTTACGAAAGAGCAGCGTGCAATCTACGACGTTGTTTTGAAGTCTCAGCTTGCGGCCATTGCGGCCACCAAGCCTGGCAAAAAATGGAATCACCCCCACGACGTGACGGTAAAGGTGATTACTCAAGGCCTCGTGGACCTAGGGCTGTTATCCGGTGATGTCGACCAGCTAATCAAAGACGGCGCGTACACCGACTTTTACATGCACCGAGCCGGGCACTGGCTAGGCCTAGACGTGCATGACGTCGGTGAATATCGAATCGATGGGAAGTGGCGTCCGCTTGAGCCGGGCATGGTCTTAACTATTGAGCCGGGTATTTATGTGGCGGCAGATAATATGAACGTCGACGCGAAGTGGCGCGGCATCGGTGTACGCATCGAGGATGATGTGGTGGTCACGGAAAACGGCTGCCATGTGCTGACTGCGAATGTGCCGAAGGATGCGGCCGAGATTGAAGCGCTCATGGCGGTAGCCTAATACGCGGCCTTTCGTTGACAAGACTGCAATATGAGACAGCAGATGGAAGGGCAAAGCAAGAGAGCACAGAAATCAGCGGCAAATCGCAGAAGATTGGTTACCAGAAAATGCGGGAAGAGTGGCCGGTAAAATCCGGAAAAAGCGATTGAGTAAGTGACGGAAACAAACAGAACAAGCGCAAAAGATTCGCCAACCGAGAAGGCTCAGATAGTCGTCGTGGGCGGCGGGCTCGCGGGCCTGCTTCTTAGCTATGTCGTCGCTGCTTCTTGTCGCGACTGTGTCTCCGTAACCCTTATTGAGCGGGCCTTACCAGAGACGCCTGAGGCCTCTTTGGACACCCGAGCAACGGCGATCAGCCGCGAGTCCAAAGCGCTACTAGAAAACTGGCAACTTTGGCAGGCAGTGTCGGCAGGCGCCCAACCCATCGAAGACATTCATGTTTCGCGGAGTGCGCGTTTCGGAAGTGCAACCTTACGAGACCCTTTGCAAGACCTCGAGCCAATGGGCTGGGTGATCGAGAATAGTGTCTTTCAGCAGGTGTTGATTAGCAGCGGTGCTGTGGAGGGCGTAACGCTTTTAGAGGGTGCAGAGGTTGTCAACTTTTCTGCAACACGCGATCGACCGGTTCTCACGCTAAATACAGGTGATGTTCTTGAGGCAGATTTGGTCGTCATCGCTGACGGAGCAAACTCATCGCTACGAAACGCGCTAGGGATAGGTGTGGTCCATCATGCTCCGTCTCAATTCGCCATCGCCGCCAACTGCGAAACAGAGGCCGTCGCCAACGGCGTTGCCTATGAGCGCTTTACGCCTGAGGGACCTCTGGCGTTATTACCCATTCCCAACACGTCCTCAACACGTGCTCGATATAACGTCATTTGGTGCGCTCACAAAGCGCGGCAGGTGGAGCTGATGGCATTGAATGACGAGTGTTTTATCGAAGCCCTTCAAGAAGAGTTTGGCTGGCGAGCGGGAAAGATAGTGCGGGTTGGCCGCCGCACAGGCTGGCCGTTGGGGCGCGTGGCTGCTCGAGAGCTCGTTCGATCGCGTTGCGTATTACTGGGTAATTCAGCGCACACACTGCACCCGGTCGCTGGACAGGGGTTCAATTTATCGCTCCGGGACGTCGAGCGCCTTGTAACGCTGATCTCAGCTGAAGCTGACAATCCGTCACCCTTCGATTCGGTGGAGCGTCTGTCAGCCTTTGCAGATATGAGTCGAGATGATCACGAGCAAACGGTAGGCGCGACATCACTGCTTGCAGAAATGCTCGATTCGCCGTCCACGCTAATCGATAGTGTGGCCAGTGCTGCTTTGTCGCTACTTGATCTATCAAGTGGCGTTAAGCGTGGTGTTGCGCAATTCGGTATGGGAAAGCGTTAGTCATGTCTCATAAACAGGCCGATATTGTGATTGTTGGTGCGGGCGTCGTCGGACTTTCTGCGGCCTTGGCGCTTGCTGAGACCAAGCTCAATATATTGGTGCTAGATGCGCAAGCATCACACATCGCCCCGTCGGACGATCGTGATTTATCGAATTGGGCGCGACGCGTCACAGCCCTTACGCCCGCTTCAACCAAATTTTTATCAGAGCTCGATGCTTGGCAGGCAATGTCGGATAGCGGTCGTATCGGACCTTACACCGACATGGTGGTGTGGGATTCCGAAGGGACAGGACTCATCGAGTTCGATGCAAATTCATTATCCCTTGATGCGCTCGGCTACATTGTTGAATCAACAGTGAGTACTGACGCGCTGGTTAATCGTGTTAATCAGACACCCAACATTACGATTCAGTGGGATACCTGGTTGGCGCAGCTAGATTTCAATGAATCCTACGTAAGTGTGGTTCCGCGCGATGGAGAGGAGATTCACGCGCAGCTCGTTATTGGCGCAGATGGAGGGCGATCGGTCAGCCGTGAGCTCGCAGGGATTCGTACTCGTCAGTGGTCGTATGGGCAAAAGGCGATTGTGGCAACTGTGCGCGTTGCGCCCGAGCATTCATCTGCCTGCTGGCAGGCTTTCCTGCCAACGGGTCCGCTAGCTCTGCTGCCCCTAGCGGATAATGATCTGTGTTCCATTGTTTGGTCGCTTGACGATAGCGAGGCGCAAACGTGGATAGAGGCGGATGATCAAGCTTTCTTACACGGGTTGAATGCTGCCTTGGGTGGTCGAGGACCCTCTGTGACCGACGTGAGTGAGCGTCAGCTATTCCCCCTCGTTCAGTGCCATGCCGTCGATTACTTGAGCGATCGCTTTGTACTCATCGGTGATGCAGCGCACGCGATTCATCCACTTGCAGGTCAGGGAATCAATTTAGGGTTATCGGATGCACAAGTACTGGCCGCGGAAGTGAGCTATGCGCATAGCCGAGGTGCAACGTGGTGGGCGCCTTCCGTACTGAAACGTTACGAGCGGCAGCGCAAAGGAGATAACTTGGCGATGATGGCGGCTATGCAGGCCTTCAAGTGGGGTTTTGGCAGTCGCAATCCTGCACTCACTATGACGCGAAACGCGGGCTTGAGTGCTGTCAATGCTTTACCCATGGCAAAGCGCTGGTTTATCCAGCAGGCTGTGGGGTGACGAGATAGGTGTTGATCAAAGGCTCAGCGGTAGTGGCGATACTAAGAGCTGAAACGAGGAAAAACTCGCCAAAAAGATCGCACACATCGCGACGTAAGCGTCGTGGTAATCCTTAGCCTGATAATTTCGCCTTCGTCGGATTACACTAAACACTGTTATGAATTTATTTAATTTTGGGGGTTATTAATGAGCCAGAATCCATCTGAACTTTACTACGCAAAGACCCATGAATGGGTCCGTCGTGAAGAAGACGGAACGGTTACTGTAGGTATTACAGAGCACGCACAAGATGCGCTGGGTGATGTTGTTTATGTCGAGACGCCCGAGGTGGGTGATTCCATCGCTGCGGGAGACCAAGCCGGTGTCGTAGAGTCGGTAAAAGCCGCCTCAGATATCTATGCGCCTGTGACTGGCGAGGTGATCGCGACAAATGAAGCACTTGAGGATGCACCCGAAACGGTTAACTCCGATGCGTTCAATGACGGATGGTTTTTTAAGCTGCAGCCCGACGACATGGGTGAGCTTGATGCGCTGATGTCTGCCGAGGAATACGCGCAATTCTGCGACGAGGAAGACTAATCTCTCAGTGAGATAATGTCCCAGCCGCGGCTTGAGGCCTCCTCGCGAAGTCGGTCATCAGGGTCCACGGCTACCGGCCGATCTACTACGCTTAGAAGCGGTAAATCGTTGTGCGAATCGCTGTAAAACACGGCGTTATCCATAGCATGACTGTTTGCCTCGCACCAAGCCTGGATGCGTGACACCTTGCCCTCTGCAAATGAGGGCAGGCCAGTTGGCTTGCCGGTATAACATCCATCGATAATTTCAGCTTCGCAACCAATGAGATGTTCAACGCCTAGTCGGCTCGCGATGGGTTGTGTCACCAGCGTGTTGGTCGCCGTGATGATAACGAGCGTGTCGCCTTGGACCCTGTGTTTTTGCAAAAGGTCAAATGCAGCATCGAGCAAAATAGGTTCAATGTGGTCATGAAGAAACTGACGTTGAAGGGGGGCGAGACTTTCAGGTGTCATGCCTGCCATTGGGCTCAAAGCAAAAGCTAGGTACTCATCGATATCCAGTTCGCCCTTTTTATACAACTCGTAAAAGTGCGCATTAAGCGCTTTGTGTTCAAGGCCATCCACGCGGCCTTGTGCGACTAAAAAGTCACCCCACAGGTGGTCGGAATCACCGGCGATAAGCGTGTTGTCGAGATCGAAGAGTGCGAGACTCATAAAGGTTCCTAGGTATTCAGTTGTCAGCTTAGGCGCACGGTAACGTAATAAAGCACTCAGGGCCGCAAGAAACTTAGGGCCATAAAAAAGCGCGCTTTAACTAACCCCGAGTAAGCGCTGCGCCGCACGATGTGGGACACTACCGGTGTCAGAGTTTATTGCATATGCGTTTTGCTGTTTACAAAACGCATCGAAAAGGGTTTCTGTGAGTACATCAGAAAAAGATCGAGTCATCGATGAGGCGGGCTTTCGTCCAAACGTTGGCATCATCGTGACGAATCAGAATGGGCAGGTACTTTGGGGCAAGCGGGTAAAGGGCCGAGATTCTTGGCAGTTTCCTCAGGGTGGTATTAACGCAGATGAGACCCCCGAGGAAGCAATGTTTCGCGAGCTTCAGGAAGAGATCGGCTTGCTACCTGAACACGTTACAGTTCTTGGTGTAACCAATGGTTGGCTGCGGTATCGCTTGCCCTCAAAGTATATTCGGAAGCACGAGACGCCTATTTGTATTGGACAGAAGCAGAAATGGTTTTTGCTTCGACTCGACGCGCCTGACGATGCGGTCCGTCTCGATTGCGATGAGAAGCCGGAGTTTAAGGACTGGCAGTGGGTAAGTTACTGGTACCCGATCTCCTCGGTTGTCGACTTTAAGCAGCAGGTTTATCGATCTGCGCTATCCGAGTTGTCCCCGCTAACGCTGCCCAACTCAGGAGGCAAGCAAAAATCGAATTCGCGCCGCCGCCGTCAAAAGCGCTAGCGCCCCTTGTTGTTGGCAAGTTTGAGCTAGAAGATGATTCACTACCCCAATATTGATCCTGTAGCACTCTCGCTAGGACCTATCACAATTTACTGGTACGGCCTGACTTACGTGGGAGGCCTTGTCTTTGCCTGGTGGCTGGGTAAGCAGCGAGCGCAGTTGCCGAATTCCCCGATCAAAGCGTCTCAGATTGACGACCTTATTTTTTACGCGGCACTTGGCATCATCGCCGGAGGCCGTATTGGTTACGCGCTTTTTTATGGTTCAGGGTCGCTGCTCGATGATCCATTGCGAGTCTTTCGAATCTGGGAAGGTGGTATGTCCTTCCACGGCGGATTCCTCGGCGTTGTGATCGCTATGTGGTTTCTCTGCCGCAACTACAAAATTGAATTCGCTGGACTGGTCGATTTCATTGCACCGCTTGCCCCGGTGGGGTTGGCACTGGGTCGTCTCGGTAACTTTATTAATCAGGAGTTATGGGGTCGGCCTGCTGACGTGCCATGGGCAATGGTGTTCCCCAATGATCCTTCAGGCTTAGCGCGGCATCCCTCACAGCTTTATCAGTTTGCGATGGAGGGCATGCTGCTCTTTATCATTTTGTTTTGGTTTACCCGGACACCAAGGCCGCGCTGGTCGGCAGCCGGATTATTTTTACTGGGTTACGGCGTCTTTCGCTCAGTGGCGGAGTTCTTCCGACAGCCCGATGCGCACATAGGGTTTGACGCACTTGGTTGGCTTACGCGAGGTCAATTGTTGTCGCTTCCCATGATTATTATTGGAGCGGCTATTATCATATGGGCCTACAGACGTGACGCCAAAGCGTAGGACGCATTGAGATGCAACAGTATTTAGATTTGCTCAGAGATATTCGGGATAACGGTGTCGACCGCGGAGATCGCACCGGTACGGGCACCCGTTCGGTGTTTGGGAGGCAGCTTCGCTTTGATTTGGCTGAGGGCTTCCCGATTCTGACCACCAAAAAAGTGCACTTCAAAAGTGTGGTCAACGAGCTTATCTGGTTTCTCAATGGCGATACCAACACGCAGTGGTTACGTGAAAACGGCGTGTCTATCTGGGATGAATGGGCCACTGATACTGGTGACTTAGGGCCGTTATACGGTGCGCAGTGGGTTAACTGGCCGACGCGAGACCGCAAGACCATCAACCAGATTGACTATGTTATCGATTGCTTAAAGCACAGGCCCGAGAGCCGGCGTATTCTCTTCCATGCGTGGAACGTCGAATACCTTCCTGACGAGACCCTGTCGCCTCAAGAAAATGTTGAGGCGGGCCGTATGGCGCTACCACCCTGCCACTTGCTCTATCAGTTTTACGTGGCAAACGGGAAGCTGTCCGCCATGCTCTACATCCGATCGAGCGACGCCTTCTTGGGGCTGCCGTTCAATATTGCGTCGGTGTCATTATTGGTTCACATGCTCTGTCAGCAGGTAGGGCTCGAGCCGGGCGAGGTGGTTGTCACTATGGGCGACTGTCACCTCTACAGTAATCACGCTGAGCAGGTTGAGACGCAACTGGCTCGACAGCCAAAAGCGCGACCTGTGCTTGAGATCTTGCGCAGGCCCGAGAGCGTCTACGGCTATTGTTTCGAAGATTTTGTGCTGCAGGGTTATGACCCAGAGCCCAATATTTCTGCGCCGGTTGCGATTTAATCATGCGAACTGACGACAGCTTCCCCGTCGCCATTGTGGTCGCGGTTGCTGATAACGGTGTCATCGGGCGCGGTAATGCCCTCCCTTGGGATCTTCCTGATGACCTGCAGCACTTTAAACGCACGACGTTGGGTCGTCCCATCATCATGGGGAGAAAGACGTTTGAGTCGATTGGTAGGCCCTTACCTGGCAGGCTCAACATCATTCTGACCCGAGATGCCTCCTGGAAAGCTGAGGGTGTGACTGCGGTTACCTCGATGGATGAGGCAATCGACGTCGCAGAGGGTCAAGCCTTTATCGATGGCGCTGATAGCGTCATGGTGATCGGCGGTGCGGAGATTTACCGTCAAGCGCTTCCTTTTGCTAGTCGAGCATTTCTTACCCGCGTGCACGGTAGTGTTTCTGGTGATGCTTATTTTGACCTCGATGCTCTCGAAGCCTGGCGTGAGGTAAGCTGTGTGTTTGTCGAAGCGGGCGATCGCAATAGCCACGATTTCAGCGTTATCGAGCTCGAAAATACTTAATCCTTCCAATATTTTCTTTTTTTAGCCGATTTCCTACATCCCAGTCATTGCACTGTTTCAGCGTTGGTTATAGAGTTCTGTTCACGTGCCGGCAGGTCGATATTAGCTAAAAATAGATCTGCGGCAGGACAAATACCGTACCGACGAAAATCGGCCCACTCGTGGACCACGAACACTTTTGCGTGAGGAAACACAAATCCCATGACTATCACTCGGCTTAAAACTCTTTTAGGCGCTGCGACTATCGCCGCCAGTTTTTTGGGTGGAGCAGCACTTGCAAACGCTGACTCACTCGAAGCGATCATGCAGGTTGGCAAAGACCGCACTGCAGCTGCGCGTACTTCACAAGGCAAAATCGACCGCCTTGCGGACGAAACTCGCGATCTGCTCTCCGATTACAAGACGGTAATGAAGCAGGTTGAGGGCCTCAAGGTCTACAACGCGCGCCTCGATCGTCAAATTGCTAACCAAGAGCGCAGAATCGCAGACATCGACCAGTCGATTTCTGACGCGGCGGTTATTCAGCGACAGATCCCACCGCTGGTTACACGCATGCTCGACGGCCTTGATCAATTCATCGATCTCGATATGCCGTTCGACCTGGACACTCGTAAGGGCAACATTGAAGCTGTGCGTGCGAACCTCGACCGTTCTGACGTAACGTCTGCGGAAGCGTTCCGCCAGGTGTTAGAGCTTTACTCTATCGAGCTGCAATACGGGCGCGGTATCGAGTCTTACTCAGACACCATCGACGTTGATGG
>CBFIHK010000048.1:0-3214 GCA_965662305.1 Luminiphilus sp. | reverse complement strand
GTGTTAGAGCTTTACTCTATCGAGCTGCAATACGGGCGCGGTATCGAGTCTTACTCAGACACCATCGACGTTGATGGGGCCTCGCGTGAAGTTGACGTTCTACGAATTGGTCGTGTGGCACTCGTTGCCCAGACAACCGACGGCGCAGAGACTCGTGCTTGGAACAACGAAAACCGTAGCTGGGAGACGCTCTCATCTGCCGACTACTCAGCGGCCGTTCGCAAAGCGGTCCGCATCGCCAAGAAGCAGGCGACTATCGAACTCTTGAATATGCCTATCGCGGCACCGGAGGCTAACTAAGATGAATGCTAAGTTTTTGAAAGCAACAACCTTCGTCGTTGCAGGTATGTTTGCAGGCGTGGCCGTGGCGCAAGATGAAGCGGCACCTGAGGTTCCTGCAGGACCTACGCCTCAGGAAGTGGCTGCGCAGAACATGAGCGAATTGCTTGATCTCGTTAAGCAGGGTCGTTCCCGTGCCGATGGTGAGAACCGTGCGCGCGAGCAGCGATTCGCACAGGACAAGGCAAATCAGCAGTCAGAACTCCGCCGCGCTGAGCGCGAACGTGCCTCTGAAGAGGCTCGCTCTGCGCGACTCGAGAAGAAGTTCGAAGATAACGAGCTCCTGATTGCGGCAAAGCAAGAGCAGCTCAAAGAGCGTCTTGGTTCACTTTCTGAGCTGTTTGGTCATTTGACGGCAGCGTCTGGCGACTTGGCATCAAATATTGAGGTGTCTTTGGTCAGTTCTGAGTTTCCAAGCCGTGAAGGCTTCCTTCAGGATCTTATCGCTAAGATGACTGGCACGGACCAACTGCCCCAGATCGAAGAGATTGAGAAAGTTTGGTATGAAATGCTCAACGAGATCACGCAGCAAGGCGCTGTTTCTCGTTTTACTGCTGACGTAGCTACACCCTCAGGCGAAATCGCTCAGCGCGAAGTGGTTCGCGTCGGCGCGTTTAACATCATCGATGTTGACGGTAACTACTTGTCTTACGGCAATGAAAAGTTGGCGGAACTCCCACGTCAGCCCAGCGGTGGAGCGGTTGCTGCAGCTGCAGCATTGGCGGATGCGACTAGTGGTCTGAGCCAGTTTGGTATCGACCCAACAGGTCCAACCGGTGGTTCGTTCCTTGCTGCGATCATTGACACGCCTACGCTGGAAGAGCGTTGGCACCAAGGAGGTTATGTCGGCTACGCCATTACTGCAGTAGGTGTGTTTGCCTTCTTGTTGGCGATTGTCCGAGTCATCATGTTGACCATGATGGGCGCGGCGGTTAATAGCCAGCTCAAGTCAGGCGAAGCGAAGGCTAATAACCCACTGGGTCGTGTGCTTCTTGTTAGCCAAGAGAATCCAAACATCGATACCGAGACGCTTGAGCTCAAGATGGCGGAAGCCGTTCTTCGTGAGACGCCTAAGCTCGAAGCAGGTTTGACCTTGCTCAAGATCATCGCTGCGGTAGCCCCGTTGATGGGTCTGTTGGGTACGGTTACCGGTATGATCATTACCTTCCAGGCGATCACTATCTTCGGTGCGGGTGACCCCAAAGCAATGGCTGGCGGTATCTCTAGCGCATTGATCACGACGGTACTGGGTCTTCTGGTGGCTATTCCTACTGTACTTCTCCACACCGTTGTAAATGGCCGTGCGCAGAAGATCATCCACATCCTCAACGAGCAGGCGACAGGTATTGTTGCCGAGCGCGCTGAGGCAGCGGGTAACTAAGCAGCTAGCTGAGTACGGAGTAGAAAACGATGGAATTGTTCGAAACCATCTTGGCGTTCATGGATAAAGGCGGCAATGTTCTATGGATCATTGCCACGCTTGTCTTCTTTATGTGGACCTTGATCATCGAGCGCTTTATCTACTTCCTCGGTGGTGGCTGGAAGGCCGACCGGATGGCGACAGTCAACGCTTGGGAAGACCGTGCCGAGCGCAAGTCTTGGAACGCAAAGCAAATCCGCATGAAGCTTCTGTCAGAAAGCCGAAGCTTCATTAACGACAATATGAGCCTCATCGCTACTTGCGTTGCTTTATGTCCTCTTTTGGGGTTATTGGGTACCGTTACCGGCATGATCGAGGTCTTCAACGTCATGGCGGTAACCGGCGGTGGCGACGCGAAGTCGATGGCCGGCGGTGTTGAGCGCTCCACGATTCCAACGATGGCAGGCATGGTGGCAGCCCTTTCAGGCCTGTTTGCCAACACTCAGCTCCAGAGAATGGCGGCGCGTGAGCAGCAGTTGTTGGAAGATCAGCTGACTTCGGACCACTGAGTGATCAACCGAGGAATTTGAAGTGAGAAAAATAGCTAAACAACGAGAAGAGGAAGGTGCAGAGATCGATTTGACGCCCATGCTGGACGTCGTCTTCATCATGCTTATCTTCTTCATCGTGGTTGCGTCCTTCCTAAAGGAAGCTGGATTGGAAATTAACCGTCCTGATGACAACCAACCTCAGGATCCCAACGACTCGGTAAGTATTGTTGTCGAGATCGCGTCTGATAATCAGTTGTGGATGGAGAACCGCCGCGTTGATGTGCGCGCTGTGCGAGCGAACATCCAGCGCTTACTTGCGGAAGATCCCGAGGCGCCAGTGACCATCAAGGTCGCAAAAGGCGCAACCACAGGAATCGTGGCTGATGTCGCCGACGCGGCTAGAGAAGCGGGCCAGTACAACGTGAGTTGGGCCACTGACAAGGGTTAAAGTATGAGTTTACGAGACCAGGCGGGCTCGTCCGCGGCTTCACAGCAGGATGAAAGCCAAATCGATTTAACGCCAATGCTTGATGTTGTTTTCATCATGCTTATCTTCTTTATCGTGACGTCGTCATTCGTGAAGGAGCCCGGTGTTGAAATCGATAAGCCAGGGGCAACCACGACTGAAGCATGCCCCAACGGAACGATTATTTTTGCGGTGGATGATCAAGGGAAAATTCACTACAACAAGAATCCAATTAAACTTGAGCGTGCTAGCTTTTTAGCGAAAGCGGCGAAGGATGAAACTCCACGAGCTAATATTGTGATCCAAGCGGATTACGATAGCCCCGGATATGTCGTTGAGGAGTTGTTTGACTCTTTGAGATCGACTTTCACCGCGCCACCATGCCTCTCTACGATAGACGAGTAGTAAAATGCCAGCGACATTACGATCAGTTATTGGAGCAGTCGCAGCGGTCCCCATCGCTTTAGGACTGTTCTACTTAATGCAGAGCCTCATTGA
>CBFIHK010000047.1:0-17136 GCA_965662305.1 Luminiphilus sp. | reverse complement strand
TTGCAAACAATATATGCCTTTCCTTCCGTTCGATCAGCAGCATGATCTTGACTAAAGGCATGGTTGAGACTGCCGCAGACTTTGCACCTTCCGAAAAAAGCAATAATCCCAGTTACAACCACTCCTAAGGCAAGACAGATTAGGACTATTTCCATGAAAACGTACCCCACCGAATGCATCACTTAACTGATTCAAAGCTACTTAGAAATCATACTAGAACCTAATGACAGATTCGTCACCTCAAGGCGTCACAATTAACGCTTTAGTTCGATCACGTTATCCAGTGTTGAGGCGTCAACAATAAATCTGCTGAAGATTTCTTTCTGATCTTCGTAAAGCTGGGCCAGCAATTCAGGGTGGTCAGGGTAAACGTGTATGTCGTAAACACGCTCCATGACTGTATTGTTAGTGTCTCCCTTTTCCCAACCAGCAATCGCGTGTTTGTTATCTTCTGAGATACGTATGCGCCGTGACATTCGTAACCACGTATGCCTAAACCCGTGACTCTTAAGTTCCGGATCTTGTCCTAGTAAGGCACGAAGTCGGTTGTTGAGCGCAGTGGAAACACTGTTCTCATCAATGCTATTCATCCAAGCGATAGTCTCAGGTAGATGCTCTTTAATGACTTCCAAACCAATGACAACAGGCACAACTCTTGGCCTAGCATCAGTTTTGGCAATGCCTTCATCACCGACCCTCAAGTTTCGCTGTCGCAGAACTTCTTCAACTGCCATCTTAAGTTCAGATTCAGAGAACGCATTGGGGTCGCTGTTAGTGGCCGTTTTAACTCTCAGGTCATATAGCCGTGTAACCTCCTCCATAGCTCTCAGAAGCTCGCTATCGCTACAGTTGTTGGTCACAGGCCTAGCTCTTTAGAGAACTGCCTAGGATGACTTGAGTAGGCTCTCAGAAGCTTTGTGGGGAAGTCACGAACATAACGATAATCACCGTTGCTTCGTTCGCTAAGGTAACGCATTTTACGTGACATTAGGGCTACTCCTGACAGGATTCCTGACAAAAACTAGCCCTATGATTGCCGATAGCCAATATCTATGCGACTCTCAGCTTGTTGTATGGTGCGGAAGGGGGGACTTGAACCCCCACAGCCATAGGCCACTACCCCCTCAAGATAGCGTGTCTACCAATTCCACCACTTCCGCAAGTCGTGCAGTACTCAGTCGATCGGGAGATCGCTTGTACCTGAATTTTCGTTAGCATCGTCCACTAGCGGTAGATCGCCAGCGGGAGCCAGAGGCGCTGCCTCAACGGCCTCAAGAGGAACGTCAAAACCAAGATCGTCCGACTCAGCGTATTGCTGATCGGCAATCATCGCCAAACCAAAGCTGGTCGCAAAGAAAATAGCCGACAGCCAGCCCGTTGCAGACGTCAGCACATTACCGCCACCCGAGGAACCAAACATCGTCTGCGATGCACCGCCACCAAAGGACGCGCCCAGATCAGCACCCTTGCCGCGCTGCAGCAAAATGAGTCCGATGATTGCAAGCGCCACCAGAAGGTGCACGACCAAAATAACCTGATTCACGGTTTTTCTCCGACTATGGTGTCATGCGTCTTGCAAACACCACCACTAAGGGTGCGCGAGTCTACCCAAGAGCCGCGCGCGGGGCAAGACTCTTGTTACGCAGCTTGCCTAATAGCCTCTGCAACTTCGTTGGCCAACGCATCGATGGCGACCGTCTCGTCGCCCTCCACCATCACACGAATCACGGGTTCTGTTCCTGACGGACGAAGTAACAACCGACCGCGTCCGACAAGCTCGCGCTCGACCCGCTCGCAAGCGTCACTTATTGCCTGATGTGCTGTGATATCAAAACCTTTCTTGATACGAACATTAACAAGCACTTGAGGCAGCGGTGTAAAGCCCGAGGTGAGCTCCTGCAATCTGCGCCCGGAGGCAACCACTGCCGCCAGCACCTGCAGGGCCGCAATCACGCCGTCGCCCGTGGTGCTGAGATTGCCGCAGATAATATGACCAGACGATTCGCCACCGAGGCTCCAGCCTTCAGCCACCATCAACTCTTTCACGTAGCGGTCACCCACTTTGGCTCTCGCAAGTCGTAATCCGTTTTGCTCCAATGCCAATTCGAGGCCCATATTCGTCATGAGCGTTCCAACGACACCGCCCTCGCTCCCGCCAGTAACTAAACGGTGCATGGCTAGGATGTAGAGCACATCATCACCCGTCAGTAACTCACCGGCGTGATTCACCATCTGCAAGCGATCGCCGTCGCCATCGAACGCTATTCCGAGATCTGCCCTCTCCTCCAGCACACGCTGCTGTAGCGCGGCCGGTTCGGTAGAGCCAACCCCGTCGTTAATGTTGTAGCCGTCAGGTGATGCCCCCATCAAGATGACACCGGCACCCAACTCTTCGAACACGGCGGGTGCAATGTGATAGGTCGCACCGTGTGCGCAATCGATGACAATCCTTAAGCCCTTAAGGCTCAGCTCATCGGGGAAAGTCGACTTGCAGTACTCGATGTATCGGCCTGCCGCGTCAGCGATGCGACTCGCCTTACCCAACTGCTCTGAGTCAACTGTCTTCATAGGCGCATCGATCATCGCCTCGATTTGAAGCTCAAGCTCGTCGGACAGCTTACTGCCCTGGCCGTTAAAAAACTTGATGCCGTTGTCGTAGTAAGGATTATGCGAAGCACTGATAACGATGCCGGCTTCTGCCTTTTGGCTTCTCGTGAGGAGTGCAATACCCGGTGTTGGCAGTGGCCCCAGAAGCTTTACGTTAGCTCCCGCTGCGACCAACCCCGCTTGTAGCGCCGACTCGAGCATGTAACCCGAGACTCGCGTATCTTTTCCGATGACAACGGTTGGTCTGGCACCGTCACTGCTCGCAAAGACTTTTCCGGTCGCCCAGCCTAACTTGAGCATAAAGTCAGGCGTCACGGGAGAATCGCCCACGCGACCTCGTATACCGTCCGTACCAAAATACTTGCGAGACATCCTGCTCCCCCTCTCTAATCTCTGTTCGACGCGCTCGGCACACCCACGGTTGCCGCCCACACTGCCAGCGCATCTGCTGTCTCCACAACATCATGCACTCGAACAATCGACGCACCATTTTGTGCGGCGATAACGGCGAGAACCGCGCTCGGTACAACGCGCTCTTCAGCGGGCCGACCCGTTACGGCACCGATCATAGACTTACGCGACACGCCCACCAAGAGTGGTAGCCCGAAAGCGGCAAATTCACCAAGACGCCGGAGCATTTCATAGTTCTGTGCAACGGTTTTACCAAAGCCAAACCCGGGGTCGATAAGGATTTGATCACGCTGTATGCCCACATCGATGCAAGCGTCGATTCGACCCTGCAGGAAAGTCGACACATCGTCCACCACGTCGGCATAGTCCGTGTTGGCCTGCATCCGATCGGGCTCATCGGACATGTGCATCACGCCTACGGGTAAACCACTTGCAGCCGCAGCTTCAAGCGCCCCCTCTCGGCGAAATGCACGAACGTCGTTGAGCAGACCAGCACCTGAGCGCGCTGACGCGGCCATGACTTCGGGATTACTGGTGTCAATCGATAAAACAACGTCGAGCCTGGGTGCGATCAGGTCGACAGCGCCCATCACGCGATCAAGCTCTTCCTGCGTAGATACAGGCGTTGCACCCGGTCGCGTTGACTCACCACCAATGTCCAGAATCGACGCGCCGGCCGCGACCATGCTCTCAGCGCGCGCGAGTAACCGGTCGGCGTTGATGGTGGCGTCGGCGTATAGTTGGCCGCCGTCTGAAAATGAATCGGGCGTCACATTAAGGACGCCCATTATCTGAGGTGTGGTCAGAGACAGTGTCTTCTGACCACAGACAAGTGATGTGACCACTTTATGCAGGCGAGTGATCAGTGAGTGACTGGGTCACCCACAGTATCGTCACCTGAAGACGCTTCAGGATCCGACGGAGGTTCAGTGGATCCGCTCGTCCAATCGGAAGGTGGATTGGGCTTCTTACCCTCCATAATGGCATCGATCTGCTCGGAGTCGATTGTCTCGTACTGCATCAACGCGTCCGCCATCATATCCATCTTGCTGCGGTGCTCTTCCAGAATGCTACGCGCTTTCTCGTAACACTCATCGATGATAGAGCGCACTTCTTTATCGATAGCCAGCGCCGTCTCATCAGACATCGCTTTAGAAGGCTGTGCTGCCGTGCGTCCCAAGAAGACTTCTTCGCCACCTTCGTCGTACATCAGTGGTCCCATGGTGTCCGAAAGACCCCACTTGGTCACCATGTTGCGAGCGATCTCAGTCGCGCGCTGAATATCATTCGACGCACCAGTAGTTATGCCCTCTTTGCCGAGTGTCATCTCTTCAGCAACCCGGCCACCGAATAGGCTGGTGATCTGGCTGATGATGTGCCGACGGCTGTGGCTATAACGATCCTCTTCAGGCAAGAACATCGTGACACCCAAGGCTCGGCCGCGAGGAATAATCGAAACCTTGTAGACAGGATCGTGCTCAGGCATCAATCGACCGACAATCGCATGGCCGGCCTCGTGATACGCCGTATTTAGCTTTTCTTTCTCGGACATCACCATAGACCGGCGCTCAGCGCCCATCATGATTTTGTCTTTCGCGAGCTCGAAGTGCTGCATACCCACGGTGCGCACGCCTGCACGTGCCGCGAACAAAGCAGCCTCATTCACCAAATTAGCAAGGTCAGCACCGGAGAACCCAGGAGTGCCTCTCGCAATTTTCGCGGCCTCTACGTTCTCTGCTAGCGGCACCTTACGCATGTGCACCTTCAGGATCTGCTCTCGGCCACGAATATCAGGCAGGCCAACCGTGACCTGTCGGTCAAAACGACCAGGACGCAACAGCGCTGGATCAAGCACGTCTGGGCGGTTAGTCGCTGCAATAACGATCACACCGTCGTTGCCACCAAAGCCGTCCATCTCCACCAACAGCTGGTTCAACGTCTGCTCACGTTCGTCGTGACCGCCGCCCAAGCCAGCACCACGGTGACGACCTACTGCATCGATCTCGTCAATGAAGATGATGCAAGGCGACTGCTTCTTTGCCTGATCGAACATGTCTCGAACACGCGACGCACCCACACCTACGAACATCTCAACAAAATCAGAGCCCGAAATAGAAAAGAATGGCACTTTTGCTTCGCCCGCAATGGCTTTGGCCAACAGTGTCTTACCGGTACCGGGCTGTCCCACCATCAAGACGCCACGCGGAATACGACCACCCAGCTTCTGAAATCGACTAGGATCTCTCAAGAACTCCACAAGCTCTTGAACGTCTTCTTTGGCTTCGTCTACGCCCGCTACATCAGCAAACGTTGTTGTGATTTGATCCTCGCCTAGGAGTTTTGCTTTGCTTTTACCAAAACTCATGGGGCCACCACGGCCACCGCCGCCACCCTGCATTTGCCGCATGAAGAACATGAAGACAGCAAGAATCAGGAGAATCGGAAAGCTGGCCACCAAAAGTTGCGTCCACACCGACTGCTGCTCAGGCTTCTTTCCCTCAACAACCACGTTGTGAGCGAGCAGGTCATCCATCAACTTGGGGTCTTCAACCATCGGCCGCACCGTTTCAAAGCTGGAGCCGTCCTTGCGCTCAGCCGAGATAGTAAGGCCGTCGACTATCACTCTGGACAAGCGATCGTTCTGCACTTCCTGAATGAAGGCCGAGTAACCCAGCTGCTCTTTTGGGCCCTGGGTATTGAAGTTGTTGAATACCGATAGCAGCACCGCTGCAATCGCAAGCCACAACAACATATTCTTCGCCATATTGTTCAAATCACCATCCTCCGGCTCGACGTAGGCGCTTTCTGGCCCTGCAGTATAGCGGGGTCTACGCGCAACGCGCATCTTTACCAGTTGGAGACGCCTTATAAGGATTTCAAGGGTCTGCAGAGCCTTTACGTCAATTTCGCGCTAATGGCTCTAAGCACGAAAGCCTTTTGCAACGACGTACACTTCCTTTGAGCGAGGTCTTGAGGCCGCAGGTTTGCGGCTATTAACCGTTTTAAAGTGGCTACGAACCGTCTTTAACCACTCGTCAAAGCCTTCACCGTGGAAGACTTTAGCAGCGAAAACACCCCCCTCAGGCAACATTTGCACAGCCATATCCAGCGCGAGTTCAACGAGGTACATCGCCTTTGGCTGGTCAACCGAGACAATTCCGCTCATGTTTGGCGCCATATCCGATAAGACAACAGAGGGAATGGAATCACCAATAACGGCCTGTATCTCGTCAAAGACCGATTGCTCGGTAAAGTCGCCTTGAATGAAATCGACCCCAGCAACGGCATCCATGGGCAAGATGTCGCTGGCGATGACTCGTCCCTTGTGACCAACCAGTTGCGCGGCCACCTGCGACCAACCACCCGGTGCACTTCCCAGATCAACGACTGTCATACCAGGCTTAATAAATTTATCTTTATCGTTGAGTTCAATGAGCTTGTAACAGGCACGGGATCGATAGCCCTCGGCCTGGGCGCGCTGGACGTACACATCGTCCCTGTGCTCTTTCAGCCAAGCTTTGCTTGAACCGCGCTTCTTCGCCATTTATAGGGACTCCTGTTGCAATGAGCGATAGAATACCACTTGGCACCTTAGACTTTTCATTTAACGAGAGCTTCATCTTGGACAACCGACTTCTTAAGCAATACCGCGCGATTGCGCACAAACTCAATCCTATTGTCACCGTCGGCGGCCAAGGACTCACTGAAGGCATTCAATCTGAGCTTGAGCGTGCACTCAACGATCACGAGCTAGTAAAAATCAAGGTGAATGTTGGCGATCGGGAAGCAAGAGATCAGGTGATCGAAGCCTTGATTGAAAGCTGTGGCGCAGAGCTCGTGCAGAAAATCGGACACACGGCGACCCTGCTGCGACACGCTCCGAACGCTGATCCTAGAAAATCCAATCTGCAACGCCCGCTTTGATGTCAAACGTTCTCGAATTCCCCAGCCGCGAAAAGCAAGCCTATCAATTTTTAACCGAGCAACTGAGCGCACTTCTTAGCGAGAAAGGCGCCGACCAAGAATTAATTAGCCACGCGACGCAGTTACTGGGCAAGGTTTATGGGGAGGTTGAGGATACGGACTTTTCGTTTTCGGTGGATTTGCCACCCGGGATAGAACTCGAGGATGCCGAGCGCCTACAACAGCAAATTGGACAAGGTGTAGAGGCCTTACGCAAACACCACCACTCGCTCACATTAAAGCTCGCCGCAAAACTCTTACTCACCGAACTTCAGCTTTACCAACAGGCCAGGGACTAGGTCAGGAGCGCACTCGCCAGCGAGTGAACAAGCCAGGCAACAGTCCACGCCAGTACCAAATAGCCAATCAGCAGTTTCAGAGCAAACTGCGATGATTTCGCTTCGCGTGCCAAGAGCGCAACCGTGGATACGCACTGAAGCGCAATGGTGAAGAAGACAACGAGAGCAAGGCCCGACGCGGCCGTAAGACCCGATGCGGCTATTTGATCAGCCAGCGAGCTTGGGTCTTCCTCAGCACTTTCGATACCGAAAATGGTGCCTAAGGTTCCAACGAAAACCTCTCGAGCCAGAAACGAGGCGATGATGGCGATACCATATCGCCAATCGAGCCCAAGCGGTGCAAAGACGGGCTCAATAAAACGGCCCAATGCCGCAAGCCAAGAAGACGACAAATCTTCGCCCCCGTTAGGGAAGTAGCCAAGGAACCAAACAACCACCGTCACTGCAAAAATGACGCTTCCGGCCTTTTTGATGAAGTGCACCGCGCGGTTAAGTGACTTGCTAACAATAGGGCGGAGCTCGGGTAGTCGATAAGACGGTAACTCGAGGATAAAGGCTTGATCAGAAGCTTTGGCCTCACCCATTCGACTCACCACAGCAGCGACAATTAGAGCCGTGGTGATGCCGAAGAAATAAATGCCGGACATGGCCAATCCCTGCCAGCCAATAAGTCCGCCCAAAACCGTTTCATCGGGGATCAAAATGGCAATTAACAGCGCGTAGACCGGTAATCGCGCAGAACAGGGCATAAGCGGAATCGCAACGTAAGTCAGCAAGCGCTCTTGTTGAGATGACATCGTTCGCGCCGCGTAAATGGCGGGAATTGCGCAGGCAACGCCTGAGAGTAATGGCACGAAGCTCTTACCCGACAGACCAAAGAAGCTAAGCGGACGGTGACAGATCAAGGCCGCACGCGCGAGATACCCTGAGTCTTCCAACGCACCCACAATCAGGGTCAATATCAATACCAGAGGCGCAAAGACCAGAAAGGCGCCAAGACCACCGAAAATCGCATCGTTCACAAAATCGGCAACAGCACCCGCTGCCATGAAAGAAGCAACGGCACTGCCTGTTGCAATAACGACGGACTCCACCGCGTCCATAAGTGGCGCCGCCCAGGTAAATATCGCTTGGAAGAAGAGCGTCATAATGACAACGAACGCAACGCCACCACTGAAGGTTCCGAGAAGCCAATGGTCCAGCTGCGCCTGACGACGCACTAATAAGTCACCTTTTGGTGCGAACCTATCGGCAATCTGATTGGCCGTACCCGTGATCAAGGCATCCGGCGTATCAGCCCATGGTGCCAGATCAGGGTGCGGCCCTGTCAGCACCGCCTCGGCTTCAACTAATCCGTCGCCCGAACGAGCGCTCACCGGCAATACAGGAACACCCAGCGCCTTAGATAGACCTGCTACATCCATATCAAGTCCATCACGCTCAATGACATCCATCATATTGAGCAAAACAACAAAGGACTTTCCCGCCTGCGCACACTCCCGCGCAACTTGAAGGCAGTACGTCGCCCCCTTCTCCAGACGCGTCGCATCCCAAACCATGGCAACAAGTGCCTCGTCAGTACCGCGAAGCGCTGTCTTGAGTGTATCGATGGCAACCTGCTCCTCACCGGAGAGAGCATTGAACGAATAGGCGCCCGGAAAATCCCAAACCACCACACGAGGATCACTTTTGAGCGCACCGGTGCCTACGTCAACGGTTATGCCCGGGTAGTTAGCGACCTTGTGACTTAAGCCAGTGAGTTTGTTAAACAGCGCACTCTTACCCGAGTTCGGCGCACCGACCAATAAAAGATTCGTCATTATTGAGGCGCGACGGTTTTAACGCGCTCAGCCGCCGAGCGATCAAGACTGTAAGTGGCGCCGCCCACTGCGAATACGCGGGGCGCACCAAACCCGGGAATCAACAAACAGGTAACCTGCTGCCCTTCCCGAAAACCAATATCCATAAGTCTTCGGGTTGCGGCATCAACCTTTTCACCTTCCAGGCTTGCGATGAGCGCAGACTCGCCAGCTGACATTGTCCAGAGCGATGAAGGGTTGGGTTGGCTAGACATAGCTTGCGCGCGATTCGTCTTTAGCAAGTCCAGATGAACGCCCTGCCTTAAACGTGCCGCACCTTATCGATTTCGTAATAAATGTCGCCGCCAGGCGCTTTAACGACGACTTCATCGCCCTCGGACTTGCCCACTAGGGCGCGAGCAATGGGGGAGCTTACAGAAATCATATTCTGCTTAACGTCAGCCTCGTCCTCACCGACGATGCGATAGGACACCTCAGAATCGTCATCACAGTTTATGAGGTCCACAGTCGCACCAAACAAAACACGACCGGTCTGCGCAAGCGTTGTGATATCGATCACCTGTGCGTTGGAAAGCTTGTATTCGAGCTCTTTGATACGCCCCTCGGCAAAGCTTTGCTGCTCACGTGCAGCGTGATACTCGGCGTTCTCTTTCAGGTCTCCGTGTTCACGCGCCTCAGCAATCGCCGCGACAATCCGTGGCCGATCAACTTTCTTAAGTCGCTCGAGCTCTTCTCGAAGCGCCGCCTCACCAGCAACCGTCATTGGGACTTTATTCATTTGCCAAACTCACATGCAGGTCCTGCAACCTGCGAACTTGCCCATCGGGCTCGCGTTCCATCGACATACAGATCGCCTCTGCTGCCGCCAATGTCGTAGTGTAGAACACCTGATGCTGTTCGGCACTCGAGCGGATGGACGCTGAATCAAGAATAGCAGTCCGACCTTCCGTCGTGTTGATAATCAGAGAAGCTTCATCGTTCTTGATTAAATCAACAATATGCGGACGGCCTTCAGCAACTTTGTTTACCGAGCGAACGTCTAGACCCGCCGCGCTCAGTGCCTTAGCCGTACCCTTAGTCGCTGCCAGCGTGAAACCAGAATCAACCAGCCGCTTTGCAACATCGATTGCCGCTGGCTTATCCGCATCTCTCACACTAAATAGCGCAAGCCCCGACGTCGGCGTGACATCACCCGCACCCAACTGTGCCTTGGCAAATGCGTCTGCAAAGGTAGGACCTGTTCCCATGACCTCACCCGTTGACTTCATTTCAGGGCCAAGAATGGGGTCAATACCTGGGAACTTATTGAACGGTAGTACCGCTTCTTTAACGCTGTAGTAGTCGGGCACCACCTCTGCGGTAAACCCTTGCGACGCGAGCGACTGTCCCGCCATGCAACGTGCAGCGATCTTGGCCAGAGATATGCCAATCGCTTTTGAAACAAATGGCACAGTTCGCGATGCGCGCGGGTTCACTTCAATCACAAAAATCTGATCGTCCTGCCACGCGAGCTGGACATTCATGAGTCCTTTCACCTCGAGCGCTACGGCCATGGCCTTGACCATGTCGCGCATCTTGTCCTGCACATCCGCAGGAAGACTGTATGGCGGCAGTGAGCAAGCAGAGTCGCCGGAGTGAATGCCCGCCTGCTCGATGTGCTGCATGATCGAGCCGATCACAACGTGCTCCCCATCAGAAACGGCGTCGATATCCACTTCAATAGCGGCGCTCAGGAACCGATCGAGCAAGACTGGCGAGTCGTCTGATACCTGAACCGCATCGCGCATATAACGAAACAGATCCTCCTCTCGATAAACGATCTCCATGGCCCGGCCACCCAGTACATAGGAAGGCCTTACAACCAACGGGTAGCCGATGTTGCTTGCCGCAGCGACAGCCTCGTCAACACTTCGAACAGTCGTATTCGCTGGCTGTAAGAGGTTGAGCTCCTGAATCATCTTCTGGAACCGCTCGCGATCCTCTGCGCGATCGATTTGATCAGGCGTGGTACCAATAATCGGCACACCAGCTGCCTCGAGCGCCCGAGCAAGTTTCAACGGCGTCTGACCACCGAACTGCACGATAACGCCTTTTGGCTTCTCCAGATCAACAATCTCAAGCACGTCCTCCAGGGTTACCGGCTCGAAAAATAAACGATCGGACGTATCGTAGTCTGTGGATACAGTCTCAGGGTTACAATTAACCATGATGGTCTCGTAACCATCCTCAGCCATGGCTTGCGCCGCGTGCACACAGCAGTAGTCGAACTCAATACCTTGCCCAATTCGGTTTGGCCCACCACCGAGCACAATGATCTTGTCACGATCACTCGGTGCAGCCTCACACTCTTCCTCATAGGTGGAGTACATGTAGGCGGTCGCCGAGGAAAACTCAGCCGCGCAGGTATCAACGCGCTTATAAACGGGTCGTAAACCGATGCTTTGACGATATTCTCTGACCTCTGACTCGGATATCGCCATCACGGCTGCAATTCGCTTGTCAGAGAAACCCTTCCGCTTTAGCTGCCTGAGTTCAGCGTGGCTAACATCAGTGATCGCGCGATCGGCAAGCATGCCCTCGAGCCGAACAATGTCTGCAATTTGAACGAGGAACCAAGGATCTACACCCGAGTACCCGTAGATTTCCTCGAGCTCGAACCCTGCCCGAAAAGCATCTGCCAAGTACCAGATGCGCTCTGCACCCGGGTGCGTCAACTGCTTTACTAACTCGGCACGCGAGTCGTCATCTGTAACAGGTAGTCTCGGCTCAAATCCAGCTGAGCCCACTTCAAGACCGCGAAGCGCCTTCTGCACAGACTCCTGGAATGTGCGTCCAATCGCCATTACCTCACCCACAGACTTCATCTGAGTCGTCAGTTTTGCATCCGCTGTCGCAAACTTTTCAAAGGCAAAGCGCGGCACTTTGGTGACCACGTAATCGATAGACGGCTCGAATGATGCAGGGGTCACGCCACCGGTAATGTCGTTCGCCAGCTCGTCCAAGGTGTAACCCACCGCAAGCTTCGCAGCCACCTTTGCAATCGGGAAGCCTGTTGCCTTGGATGCCAATGCCGAAGAGCGTGATACGCGGGGGTTCATCTCGATAACCACAATGCGGCCCGTGTCAGGACATTGACCGAACTGAACATTCGAGCCGCCGGTCTCAACGCCAATTTCGCGAAGCACCGCTAAGGAGGCATTTCGCATCAATTGATATTCTTTGTCAGTCAGCGTTTGTGCAGGAGCGACCGTGATGGAGTCACCTGTGTGAACACCCATCGCGTCTAAGTTCTCAATCGAGCAAACAATGATGCAGTTGTCATTCTTATCGCGGACAACTTCCATCTCGAACTCTTTCCAACCGATGAGCGACTCATCAATCAGAAGTTCATTGGTAGGTGACAACTCGAGACCACGTTTGCAAATCGTCTCAAACTCGACGCGGTTATAAGCAATACCGCCACCAGAACCACCCATGGTGAAAGACGGCCGTATGATGCAGGGGAATCCCATTCTGTCGAGAACATCAAACGCCTCTTCCAACGAGTGAGCAATCTCGGCGCGCGGCGTGTCGAGCCCGATCTTTTTCATCGCAACATCGAACTTCTCTCGGTCCTCTGCCTTGTCAATCGCCTCCTGCGTCGCACCAATCATCTCGACGCCGTACTTCTCAAGGATGCCTTCGGCATCCAGTTTTAGCGCGCAGTTAAGCGCAGTTTGGCCGCCCATCGTTGGCAGCAAAGCGCTGGGACGCTCTTTCTCAATAATCTTTGCGACCGTCTGCCACTCCACCGGCTCGATATAGGTGGAATCCGCCATCGCGGGATCGGTCATAATTGTCGCTGGGTTTGAGTTCACCAAAATGACTCGATAGCCCTCTTCCCTGAGCGCCTTACAAGCCTGGGCGCCGGAGTAATCGAACTCGCACGCCTGGCCGATAACAATGGGGCCCGCACCGAGAATCAGAATACTTTCTAAATCAGCTCTTCTTGGCATTAGGCGGCACCTCCCTGTTCACCTTGTGCTGCACCATCACCCTTGGTGCGGCCGCCAGCCATGGCTGCGATAAAGGCATCGAATAAATATTTGGCGTCATGAGGTCCCGGGCTTGCCTCGGGGTGCCCCTGGAAACTGTAGGCAGGCGTATCGGTTCTTTTGATGCCCTGCACCGTGCCGTCAAAAAGCGACCTGTGCGTGACAGTCAACATCTCAGGTAAGTCGCTGTCAGAAACGGTAAAACCGTGATTTTGACTCGTCACCATCACAGTCTTATTGCCTAGGTCTTGCACAGGATGGTTAGCACCGTGATGGCCATGACTCATCTTTTCCGTCTTAGCACCGCTGGCGAGAGCCAAAATCTGATGCCCCAGGCAGATTCCGAACAAAGGCTTTCCAGATGCCATCACCTGCTGTGCCAGCTCGATCGCATAGTCACAAGGCTCAGGGTCACCGGGACCATTAGACAGGAAGACACCATCGGGCTTGAGCGCCATCACCGAATCAAAATTACTTTGAGCAGGAACCACGGTCACCCGGCAACCAAGGTCCACCAGGATTCGGAGGATGTTACGCTTCACCCCGAAGTCTAATGCTACAACATGGAAGTGTGTCTCGGGGCGCTCTGGTGCTTCGACCCCCAGCTGCCATGTTGGCTCTACCCATTCGTAACTCTCGCGAGTTGTTACAACCTTGGCGAGATCCATTCCTTTAAGACCCGGGAAGGCATTTGCAGCAGCAATCGCCTCCTCCGCGGCGTCGCCCGTCAGAATGCAACCAGCCTGCGCGCCTTTCTCCCGGATGATGCGTGTTAGCTTGCGGGTGTCGATATCTGCAATACAGACCGTATTATTCGCGACAAGGTAATCACTGAGGTTTTGCTCGGAACGGAAATTCGATGCGACCAAAGGCAAGTCGCGAATAATCAGGCCCGCCGCGTGAACAGCATCCGATTCAGCATCGGCGGCATTTGTTCCTGTGTTACCAATATGCGGATAGGTGAGCGTCACAATCTGTTGAGCGTAAGACGGATCAGTCAAAATCTCCTGATAACCGGTCATCGCCGTATTAAAAACAACCTCTCCCACAGTTTTCCCGTCAGCGCCTACCGAACGCCCGTGAAAAACTGTGCCGTCTGCAAGCGCCAAGACAGCAGGTTTATCCACTCGAAATCCTCCAGAGAGTCGTTTTTATCCACGTCACCCATGCCTTCGAGGCCTCTCTTTGCCTCCGTTTTCACTAAACGTCAGGACGCCGGATGTGTTATTGTTTCGCGCACACGGAAAGGCGCCGGACTGACCAAAAAGCCGCCGACCAATTCTAGAATTCGCTAAGACTCAATTGTACGTTTACGGTCGATTAGTGTCCACGAAAAAGGGCGCGAGAGTGGTCCCTTTCATCGACAAAAACTTAAACGACGGCTAAGGGCAGAAGAAATGGCGCAAAAAGCACAGACGGCAGTAATAACGGGTGCAGGCGACGGTATCGGTCGCGCCCTTGCTCTTAACCTAAATGCGCGAGGCGTTAACCTCTACATATGCGATATCAGTCCCGAGCGGCTCGCCGAGACGGAGAAACTGCTCGACCTTGCAAAGGGCTCGGTAGCAACCGCTGTGGTCGACTGCGGCAAGCGAGACGCTATTGAAGCCTGGGCAGAAGGCATCGCTCGCGAAGTCACTAGCATTGAGTTCTTATTCAACAATGCCGGCGTTGCCTATGCATCAGAGTTCCGCAGCGCAACACTGGATAATTTCGAGTGGCTGATGAATATCAATTACTGGGGTGTCGTTTGGTCGACGAAGGCCTTCTTACCGCTGCTGGAGGCGTCACCGAATGGTCACTTGATTAACATCTCGTCCATTTTTGGCATGATTGGTGTTGCCACGCAGAGCGCCTACAACAGCGCTAAGTTCGCTGTGCGAGGGTTCACCGAAGCCTTGCAAGCGGAATATCGCGCCTCCTCACTTACCGTGACCTGTGTGCATCCCGGCGGAATCTCAACAAATATTGCGTTCCGCGCGCGCACTGATGGCGAGTCAGCCGATACCTCCGCGGAAGAACGTGATGCCTCATTCCGCCAAGTCGCTAGAACCTCGCCCGCCAAGGCAGCTGAGGTCATCATGAGGGGAACCCTAGCCGGAAAAAGGCGCGTCTTTATTGGTTGGGACGCCTGGTTTATGCAAATTCTGACCAAGTTCCTCCCGACTTCTTATCACCTCGTAACAGCCAGAATGGCATCGAGGAACGATGAGTCTAGCTGACGCGAACCCACCATCAGCACCAAGCCGACTCAGCAGATCCTCTTTCTTCATCTTAATTACGGGCCTGCTGGCGAACGCTATTGGTCAGGCATTTATATTCGCCATCTTGCCGCCGCTGGGCAGAGAAGTCGCACTGAGCGAGGTGCAAACGACGTCGATCATCTCGACCTCGGCCTTGGTCTTCACGTTCTGCTCGCCGTGGTGGGGTCGACGATCGGATCAGATAGGTCGCAAGATCGTCATTGTGATCGGTTTGACCGGCTACGCGGTCGGCACGGTACTCTTCGCTGGCGTGTTTGCGCTTGGCATGAAGGGCATCCTCTCAGGCTGGACGCTTTACTTCGCTGCCCTGTTTTTTCGCTGCATGCAGTCGTCGATTATGGCCGCCACTAGCCCCGGCGTTACGGCCTATGCCGCAGACCACAGTTCCAGAGCCTTTAGGACTCAGACTCTAGCAAGACTGGGAACAGCTAACAGTTTGGGTGTGATTATTGGCCCAGTGCTTGCTGGATTGCTCGCCGGCTTGGGCCTTCTTTTTCCGCTCTATGTCGCCGCACTGTTTACTTTTCTATCAGTATTTATTGTCTGGAAGTATCTACCAGAGAGCGATACGTCAGGAATATCGCGAAAACGTGCACCGCGACTGTCTTTCCTTGATGCACGGCTTCGTGTTTATCTGTTGAGCGCCATTGGAACCTTTACGGGCTTTTCTGCCATTCAGCAGACCTTGGGATTCCGAATCCAAGACAGCCTGTCACTCACAGGAGTTGAGACGGCGCAGTACACGGGTGCGGCACTTATGGTCTCAGCGTTCTTTACGCTGGCACTGCAATTGACCGTTGCACAGCGCTACGCAGGACCCGCGCTGAACCTCGTCCGCATGGGCTTGATCTGTAACTTAATTGCAGCAGCCTTTGTCGCATCGGCACAGGGACTGCCAGGGCTACTCATTGGTATGGCATTCATGGGCGCGGGGCTGGGTTTAATCGGTCCCGCTATCGCCGCAGGTGCATCACTCTCGGTAAGTCGAGACGAGCAAGGCGGAGCTGCGGGCCTGATTACCGCATGCCCCGCGGCAGGCTTCGTTGTCGGTCCAGTCCTAGGCGGCGCACTGTATCAATTGGACCCAGCCTACCCACCGCTTTTTGCAGGTGCTATCACTGTGCTCGTTCTGGCCTACGCGCTTAAATCCCGCGCAGTCATGGCGGACATAGAGGATTAACTAAAGACCTCAAATGTGCCTAATCGGAGAGCTCTTTTTGCGGGAGTCATCACGTTACTGGTTTCAGCCTGCGAATCTAAATCACGCGCGGTAAAGGTAGAGGCAGCCTACCAACGACAGACCTCAATAACGTCTCTACAAAATGCGGTTAGCCAGCCGCGATAAAAGAAAACCATACAAACCGGCTCAGCAAGGCATGTCTCTGCTGTTACCGATGAAAATTGAGCGGGGATCGATTTCTTCGCTGAAAGACGAATATGTCAGACAAACACTACGAATCCGAGGGTGACTTGATCGCTTCGATCGCTCGACGAATACCAGAAGGAATAGCCGCTGATTTATTGGCCTCGCGATCTACAAATGCGTGCGTAAATCGACCGGTTACACTGCTCATCTCAGCGCCTTGACCAAACACACCAATCTCCCACGTCACAGATTTCTCACCCATACGAGCAATGCGAAGCCCGAGCTCAAGTTCCTGTGGGTAGGTAAGCGGGGAGAAGTAGTCAGCCGACGAATTAACGACGTACCCCACAACATTATCGTGACCAGGACGCA
>CBFIHK010000046.1:0-17279 GCA_965662305.1 Luminiphilus sp. | reverse complement strand
TTCTCCCCGACGACACCCCGTTGTGGCAGATGCTAGAGCAGACGGCGAGTGATGTGCTGGGTGCTCATGGCTATCAAGAAATTCGAACGCCTATCGTTGAGAGCACCGATTTGTTTGCGCGCTCTATTGGCGAGGTGACTGACATTGTCGAAAAGGAGATGTATACATTTCCTGACCGCAACGATGAGAGTTTATCGCTCCGGCCCGAAGGCACTGCCAGTACCGTTCGCGCCATGGTGCAGCACAACTTAATCCAATCGCCGCAACGTGTCTGGTACATGGGTCCCATGTTTCGCTACGAGCGACCCCAAAAAGGTCGCCAGCGTCAATTTCATCAAATTGGCGTCGAGGCATTCGGTATCCCTACACCGGATCTAGATGCTGAGCTACTGCTGATGTGTCGGCAGTGGTGGAAGCGACTAGGGATTGATGACGTTCTCACGCTCGAACTTAATACGATTGGCAGTAGTGAGGCACGTCAACAGTACAAGGTAGCCTTGTCCGAATATCTGCGGGGGCATTTTGATGCGCTCGATGAGGAGAGTCAGCGGCGTCTCGATACCAATCCCTTGCGTATTCTCGATAGTAAATCTGCGTCGACGCAGGCGGTATTGGCAGATGCGCCTGCCATGAACCACTTCTTGGATGATGAGTCGAGAGCGCATCACGACAGGCTGTGTGAGTTACTGAGCCTCGCCGGTGTCGGTTACGTGCCAAATCCAAATTTGGTAAGGGGTTTGGATTATTACAATAAGACAGTTTTCGAATGGACCACTGATCGCTTAGGTGCACAAGCAACGGTTTGTGGAGGTGGTCGCTACGACGGGATGGTGCGTCAATTTGGCGGTCGAGACACGGCTGGCTGTGGTTTTGCCGCAGGCCTGGAACGCTTGATCCTACTGTTGCAAACACTCGAAGTAGAAGCATCTGACGATCCCAATCTGTATATTGTCAGCAGCGATGAAAATGCACTTGGCAAAGCGATGCTCGAGGCAGATAGAATACGCACCGAATTCCCCGCGCTTGGCGTTGTCCAACACCTTGGCGGCGGTAGTTTTAAAAGTCAGTTTAAGCGAGCTGACAAGAGCGGTGCGGCGTGGGCAATGGTCTTTGGTGCCGAGGAAATAGCTCAAGGTACGGTTACCTTGAAGCCACTCAGGTCAGATGGCGAGCAGGTGACGCTTGATCGAGATGGATTGAATCAGTTTTTAGCCCAGCTCGAAGCTGGGGTGCAGGATGTTGAGGAGTAAGGTGTGGCAGATCATCTTCAAGAGGAAGAGCAGTTAGACGCGATTAAGCAGTGGTGGCAGGAGAACAGGGTCTCCCTCATGGCGGCGGTGGTCCTAACCCTCGGTGGATCGTTCGGCTGGTCTCAATATCAGGACTACCAGTCGTCGCAGGCAATTGCGGCGGCCGATGCATATGACGCTATTTTGCTTGAGCGTGCCGCAGGCGAATCATCAGATCAGCTTGTGAAACTCGCGCAGTCCATTCGTAACGAAAATGGTTCTGTAGCATTTGCTGAATTTGCGGCGCTTCAGGTCGCTGCGGCTGCTGCCGAGGACAGTGATTTTGAGCTTGCCAAAGCCGAGCTTGAGAAAGTTGTGGCAAGCGTTGAGCTTGACTCCACGCTGGGTCAGCTAGCTCAGCTGCGGCTTGCAAAAGTAAAGGCGGCGCTTGGGCAGGAGGATGAAGCTGTGGCAATCCTTGAAATGGGTAGCGACTCGTTTCCAGTCAGTTACGCTCAGGCGCTCGGCGACATCCACCTCGCTTCTGGTCGCGAAGCAGCCGCGCTCAAGGCCTATCAAACGGCCAAGACTTCGTCGTTGGCGCTTGGTGGCCAATCAGGGTTGATTGATTTGAAAGTAAGTGGTCTTTCGCTGCGGAGTCAGCAGGCGGCTGAGGATATGCCTCAATGAGATTGTCACGACTGGTTTTGGTTGCGGCATTGTCGTTAACGACAACGGGCTGTAGCACCTTCAGTACGGTTCAGGGTTGGTTTGGGTCAGATGGTGAAGATCTCACTGCCCCCGTCGAACTGGAACAAATTAATGCTCAGGTTGAGGTTAGGAAGCGTTGGTCGACCTCAATAGGTGACGGTCAAGGCGCCGGTTTTTTCAGGATAAATCCAGTCCTAGTGGATGATGTTTTGTACGTTGCATCCAGCGAGGGAGAGGTTGCAGCAATCGATGCATCTGATGGAGATAAGCGCTGGAGTGTTTCCCTCGAGCGTCCTCTGTCCGGCGGGGTAGGATTTCATGGCGGCAGCTTATATCTAGGTGGTGCCGACGGTTCTGTACTTCAGCTTTCTGCTAATGATGGTTCTCTGATGTGGGAGGCCGCAGTATCAGGCGAGGTGCTTGCAGCACCTACTGTCTCTGGCGACTGGGTAATAGTTCAGACATACGATGGCAAACTGCTCGGATTTCAGGCAGGTGCTGATGAGCCCACGTGGACCTATACCAGCGACGTACCTGTGTTGACCCTGCGAGGTACTTCTACGCCCATGCTTATTGGAGGCAATGCGGTTGCAGGGTTCGGGGATGGCAAAGTTGTGGCTATTGAACTCGATTCTGGGAACGTATCTTGGGAGGCTCGTATAGGGATCCCACAGGGTGGATCTGAGATAGACCGCATTGTTGATATTGATGGTGTGATGACGGTTCAGGGTATTGAGCTTTTTGTTTCGAGTTATCAGGGACGTGTCGCTGCGCTCGATACACGCACCGGGCGAAGAATTTGGCAGCAAAACGTATCGTCGGTCACAGGTACTTCGGTTGGCTTTGGTAATGTTTACGTTGCCGATGTCGACGGTACTGTTAGTGCCTTCCTGCGAAATGGACAGGGGGTTCGCTGGCAGAATATTGAGCTCGGTTATCGGGAGCTTTCACGCCCAACTCCGGTAAGTAGTTATGTAGCCACTGTGGATCTCGAAGGGTATCTACACCTTTTGTCTCAAGTGGATGGTCAAATCGTAGGACGCTCAAAGATTGGGGGTGGTCCAGCACGTGCAGACATGATTGCGGACAGTGGTCGTTTATTTGTCTTCGACGACGAAGGCAGCCTATCGGCCTTTGAGCTGGAATCTTCGGACTAAAAAATGATTCCTGTCATTGCCTTGGTTGGACGTCCCAATGTAGGGAAGTCAACACTGTTCAATCAGCTGACGAAGACGCGTGACGCACTTGTCGCCGACTATTCAGGCCTAACCCGTGACCGAAAATACGGTGAGGGCAAGCTGGGTGAGCAGCGCTTTATGGTCATCGATACAGGTGGCATCACGGGTGAAGAGCAAGGCATCCATGCCGCAATGGCAGCACAATCACTTGCCGCGATAGACGAGGCGGATGTGGTACTGCTCATGGTCGATGGTCGAGCTGGACTGCAGGTGGGTGATCAGACCTTGGTTCGTTTGCTCCGTGAGCGAAATAAACCCTTTGAACTTGTCGTGAACAAAATCGACGGTGTCGGCGAGGACGTCGCCGCGAGTGATTTTCATAGCTTAGGTGTCGGTGCACTTCATACAATCGCGGCGACGCACAATCGCGGTGTCCGCTCGATGATCGCTGAGGTGCTCGAGCCTTTTGATCGTGAGTCGCCAGAGCCTATCGAGCTCGATAGTGGAATTCGTGTGGCTATTGTCGGACGTCCCAACGTTGGAAAATCAACGCTGGTGAATCGCTTGCTCGGTGAGGAGCGTGTTGTAGTATTCGATCAACCCGGGACAACACGGGACAGTGTTTTTATTGAGTTCGAGCGCCACGGGCATGCTTATACGCTGATTGATACTGCGGGCGTCAGGCGTCGCAAAAACGTAAAGGAGACGGTTGAAAAGTTCTCTATCGTGAAAACGCTCAAAGCGATCGACCAGGCAAATGTTGTCATTCTGCTTATGGATGCGCGCGAGGGCGTGGTTGAACAGGATTTGCACCTTCTGGGTCAGTGTATTGAAGCAGGGCGGGGACTCGTGGTCGCCCTCAATAAATGGGATGGCATGGATGCCGACGAGCGTGAGCGCGTAAAAGTCGAGTTACAACGCCGATTGCTCTTTGTTGACTATGCCGACATACACTTTATCTCTGCATTGCATGGCACAGGCGTTGGTCATCTATATGAGTCCATTCATGGCGCCTACGAATCCGCGACACGAAAACTGACCACGCCACGTTTGACCAAATTGTTGGAAGACATCATTGCGAGTCATCCACCCCCCATGGTCAGCGGTAGACGTGTCAAGCTGCGCTATGCGCATATGGGTGGCCATAACCCGCCGCGCATCGTTATCCATGGCAATTCGACCGAGAACCTTCCGCAAAGCTATGTTCGCTACCTTGAGAACAGCTTCCGCCGAGAGTTAGACCTTTCAGGCACGCCAATTCGCATCGAGCTACGTACTGGAGACAATCCCTATGCCGGGCGTCGCAACAAGCTCACCGAGCGGCAGGTCCAGCGCCGCCGTCGAATGATGTCTCATATCAAAAAGTCTGGGAAAAAGCGCAAGAACAAAAAAACGCAGGCATAAGCTCAAGACAGCCATCGACCATATATTCATATTTATGATGAGAAAGATATAACTCATTTATTTCAATAATAAAGCGTCGTGGATCATAGTTCGCACATCACAAACGAATCCGTTAATAACGGGGATGCACTATGAGTCATTATCTCGAGCAAGTAGAAAAACTAGCCGGTATTGGAACAGCCGCAAACGGCGTCAACGCAGAGCGCGCCGTGCGCATGCGTCTCCAAAATCGTTTCAAGACAGGTTTGGATGTTGCGAAATATACCGCGGACCTCATGCGTCGTGACATCGACAACTACGAGCAAGATACCTCGCAGTACACGCAGTCGCTAGGTTGCTGGCACGGTTTTATCGGCCAGCAGAAAATGATTGCGATCAAGAAGCACTTCGGTGACACCAACCGCCGTTATTTGTATCTGTCGGGTTGGATGATTGCAGCACTGCGTTCTGAGTTCGGGCCACTTCCTGATCAGTCGATGCATGAAAAGACCTCCGTACCAGCCTTGATTGAAGAGCTATATACCTTCTTGCGTCAGGCTGACGCCCGTGAGATGGGTGGTTTGTTCCGTGAGCTGGATGCAGCACGTGCATCAAACAACGAAGTTCAAGAGCGCGCGATTCTTAACCAGATAGATAACTTCCAAACGCACGTCGTGCCCATCATTGCGGATATCGACGCAGGTTTTGGTAATGAGGAAGCGACTTATCTCCTAGCCAAGAAAATGATCGAAGCGGGTGCTTGTGCGATTCAGATCGAGAACCAGGTATCTGACGAGAAGCAGTGTGGTCACCAGGACGGCAAGGTCACGGTTCCTCATGCGGACTTCCTGGCGAAGATTCGTGCCGTGCGTTACGCATTTATTGAACTCGGTGTGGAGAACGGCATCATTGTTGCGCGCACCGACTCACTGGGAGCAGGCCTCACCAAGCAGATCGCGGTCACCAACGAGCCCGGTGATCTCGGTGATCAATACAACAGCTTTCTCGATGGCGATGTTGTACAAAGCGCAGACGACTTGGCAAACGGTGATGTGGTTGTTAAGGCCAATGGCCAACTTTTACGTCCCAAGCGTCTTGCTTCAGGTCTATTCCGATTCAAGCCGAATACCGGTGAAGATCGCGTCGTACTTGATTGCGTGACCTCGCTGCAAAACGGTGCGGATCTTCTCTGGATCGAAACAGAGAAGCCACACGTCGGGCAGATCGCAGGCATGGTTAATCGCATCCGGGAACAGGTGCCAAACGCGAAACTGGTTTACAACAACAGTCCCTCATTTAACTGGACACTCAACTTCCGCCAGCAGGTATTCGACTCCTGGGCAGAAGAGGGAAGAGATCTGTCAGGCTATACTCGCGATGGTTTGATGTCAGCTGACTACGATGAGACTGAACTTGCAATTGAAGCGGATCGTCGTATCCAGTCGTTCCAAGCAGATGCTGCGCGTGAGGCAGGTATTTTCCATCACCTCATCACGTTGCCGACTTACCACACCGCTGCGTTGTCGACTGACAACCTGGCTAAAGAGTACTTTGGTGAAGCAGGCATGCTCGGTTACGTTGCAGGCGTGCAGCGCAAAGAGATTCGTCAAGGAATCGCCTGCGTTAGGCATCAGAACATGGCCGGCTCCGATATGGGAGACGACCACAAGGAATACTTCTCAGGTGATGCAGCCCTCAAAGCGGGCGGTGCAGATAACACCATGAACCAGTTCGGATAAACATGCCCAGTAATCTAGGCGCCCGGTCTAATGACCGGGCTTTTTTTTGTCTGTTGCTTGCTATTTTTCATACCTAATAGCAGAGTTCCAAAATGAAATGGGAAAATATCAATGAGCAGGTGTGCTCGGTCGCTAGAGCACTTTCTGTCGTGGGAGAACGATGGACTCTGTTGATCATCCGAGACGCCTTTAAGGGTACGCGACGATTTGAAGGTTTCCATAAAAATTTAGGTGTGACACGTCACCGTCTCGCTGAGCGTTTGGCGATGCTTGTTGATGAGGGCGTACTCACCAAGGTGCCCTACAGCACACATCCAGAGCGTTTTGAATATCGGCTCACGCGCAAAGGGCTGGGGCTTTACCCGGTACTGATGACCTTAAGTCAGTGGGGCGATCAATGGTTGAGTGATGAGCAAGGTGCTCCCGTAAAGTATTGGCACAGCGGGTGCGCCCGTGATTGCCACGCAGTCTTGGCTTGCAGCGAGTGTGGAGAACCTTTGCGAGCGGAGGAGGTCTCAGCTAAGTATGGCGCCGAACTCAGCGATTATGTGGCACACTTGAAAGAACACGGATTGCCAATACCGACCGATGCTGAGTTGCCCAAGTTAGCGGGTGAGCATCGTAAAACCAAAGACATAACCAGAAGCCTAACTAAAATCAATGGAGCGGTCAGATGAATCAGCAGGTTAACAGTCTCATAATGAATGCCGACGAAAATATGGGGAATGTCGAGCGCTCTCCTTTGGACGAGCAGCTGTTTCGCAAACAACGCCTTGCAGCGGCGCTTCGCATTTTTGGTCGATTTGGCTTTGATGAAGGTGTGGCAGGACACATCACTGTTCGCGACCCACTTGATCCCGAAACTTTTTGGGTAAACCCTATGGGCCGCTCGTTTAAGATGATGCGTGTTTCAGATCTTATCCGGGTTGATCACGACGGAAACATTGTAGAGGGCAGCGGGATATTGAATGGCGCTGCGTTCACGATTCACAGTCAAATCCATGCCGCGAGACCTGACGTAACCGCTGCGGCTCACGCTCACTCGATTTATGGGAAAACATGGTCTTCACTGGGTCGACTGCTCGATCCCCTGACTCAGGACGCGTGTGCGTTTTATGGTGATCATGCTCTGCTCGATGATTACACTGGCGTAGTGGTTGATATGACTGAGGGTGAGCGCTTGGCGGCGACCTTGGGCGACAAAAAAGCCATTGTGTTAAAAAACCATGGCCACCTTACTGTTGGGCAATCCGTGGAGGAAGCGACTTGGTGGTACGTGACAATGGAGCGTTCCTGCCAGGCACAGTTGCTCGCGGAGGCTGCAGGTGAAACCAAGCCTATCCCTCATGAGATGGCGGTCCATACCCAAAAGCAAGTTGGCAGCACGCTTTCAGGCTGGTTCAGCGGACAACCACTATTCGATGTCATCTTTAGCGAACAGCCCGAGCTTTTAGACTAATCTTTGTCTACACCACGTTGCGGGCGCTCGCCCGCTTCGTGCGCATCTAAAATTCACTGCAGTAACGTTGGCGCACTATTCTTGTGACCTTGTGTGACCCCATGGTCATGATGAGCCTACAGGCTGGGCGTTGTAGCAGGTCGCTCAAGATTCCGAGCCCTTTATTCATGGCGCTTGATCGACCTTTCTTCATCGATCTTTCTTCATCGATCTTTCTTCATCGAGATTTAGAGCGCCTCGTTGAATCGAGAACGATCAAACGATATGAGCAGCAATCCGACATTCGCCGCCTGAACAATCAATAACGGGTAGTGGATGACCTGCACGAGACTGGTTGAATCATCGGTATTCAGCCAAGCACGCGCGAACTGATAAAACGCAGCGGCAAAGGCCAGCCCCAGTAAAGCACCTATCGATTTACCAATATCGAGATGCTTTAAATTGTCTTTGGCAATAACGAGCGTTTCCAGTCGCCCAAGGTAGCTACCGAAGATCAGCGCAAGCTGAAACCCGAGGTATATCCCCGCTGCGAGTGCGAATCCATCGGGGTAAATCAAAATCGCGAGAACGCTGAGGAGTGCAACTAGCTCAACGCCCAGCGAGATGCGAAAGAAGGCTGTGAGATTGAAAAGTTTCGAATAGCCCAGTGCGACAAGCCACGTGCCCAAACTGAAGCCAATACCGCCTGCAGAAAACACCTCGGGCGGCAGAGGCGTCATCAGTCCGACATAGGCCGTGCCCCAGACGCCCTGAAAAAATGCGTTCGTGGCTTTGTAGCCTATAAAAGGCTTAAGTCTCAGGGCAGGGTGGGTGGTCTCAGACACCTAAAAGTCCACGCCTTTACGGGCTTTGATACCTGCTCTAAAGGCGTGTTTGACTTCTTTTACTTCCGAGACCGTATCCGCAAGCTCTTGCAAGGCTGCGCCACCACCACGACCTGTGACAACAACGCTTTGCTGCTCGGGCCGCTGACGGATTGCGTTTAGTACAGTGGCCTCATCGAGATAGTCGAAGGACAGCATATAGGTTAGCTCGTCGAGAATGACCAGATCGTAAGCAGGGTCATTCAACATACGCTGAGCTTCGCCCCAAGTGCGCTCTGCGGCCTCAATATCCGATTGGCGATCTTGCGTGTCCCAGGTGAAGCCTGTTCCCATTTGATAAAAGTCAGTTTCCGGGAGGTTTGCTCGCGCAAATAATTCCTCGCCTGAAAGTTGCTCGCCTTTGATGAATTGGACGATGCCTACGCGATGTCCATAACCCATGGCTCGCATGACCATCCCGAACGCGGAACTTGTCTTGCCCTTTCCGTTACCAGTCAGGAGCAGGACAAGACTTTTTTCAGTATCTGCAGCTGCGATGGATGCGTCGACATTTGTCTTCTGCTTTTCCATCGAAGCTTTATGTTTGGCGTCTTTACTCATGTTTGCTGCCTAGATTGACACATTAAGACCGAGGTAAAGCGTTCTACCGGGGCTGCGATAACCGACGATATCAGAGTAGCCTTCATTGGTGAGGTTCTCCGCACGCACTGAAACATTCAGGTCTTCGGTAACTGCATAAGTGAAGGAGCCGTCCATGACAGTGTACCCACCAAGCGTTGTGCCAAAGCCATCGCTGCGGTCGCCTGTGTAGCGTGCGAGCAATAGCCAGTTAACCTTTTCGCCACCGAACCGTGCCGAGACCTGTGCGGTCGTCTCTGGGCGATAGGGAAGGTCGTTGCCGGACGCATCTTCGGCTGAGAGATCGCTCACGAAACCCTCAAGTGTCACGCCTTCGCCAACTGCCCACGAAGCGGTCGCTTCCACACCGCTGAATTGGCTGGTGCCAGGGACTTGAATGTAGCCACCGGCAAACAACGCGGGGTTGTAGCTGTAAATGATCGCATCACTCACTTCTTGATCGAAATAGGTCAGCTCCCAAGCAACAGCGTTTTGACGACCGCGAAGCCCCATCTCCCAGCCTTTGCTCTGCTCTTCTTGCAGCGCGTTATCTCTCGCTGCGGGGAGTGCAAAGGGTGATTGGTTGGAGCCGACCTCGTAAGGAGAGGGTGCTCTGAAGCCGGTTCCATAGGCGGCTTTAAAAGCGACGCCCTCGAGACCTGTCTCGGTGAGGGCGGTGAGGCGCCAGGAGGTGTAGCGGCCGAAGTCCTCGTTGTCATCGCTGCGAACAGCGGCGGAGAGCGTTGTGCTCTCGCCCGCGCGTCGTAGATTGACAAACATGGCCTCGTTGTCGCGACTTCTCGCGGTACCAAACCCGTCGTCGTAGCTTTGCTCATCGACATCAAGACCCACGGTGAGGTCCATTTCTTCAGACAAAGAGCGATTGTGAGACAAGGACATTTGCTCACTAGAGCCTTTTAGTGCGAATTGAAAAATGCCATCCGTAAAGTACGCTCGATCACTGTCACTTTCGCTGACACTGAACTGCGTTGAGTGCCCATCACCTGCGTGACGCACGACTAATCCTTGGGTTTCATTCTTGTACCCGTCGGAGCAGTCGTTACTCGAGATGAAGCTGAAGTTCTCATCGAATCGACCACATCCGTCGTAATCGGTGGTTGCGTCGACGTCTCTTGCGCTGAGGGTCGCAGACCAACCATTCCACTCAGGTGTCGTATAGCTAAGCTGAACGCTGTCGTTGTCGTAGCCGTCATTGTCAGCAAGCTGGGTGTCGCTTTTGAGCGCGTTGAAACCGTCCATACCGACATGGTTGAGCACAGCGGTGAACTCACCAAAAGCCATCTTGCCGGTGCTCGCCACCAGTGACTCGGTTTCAAAACCATAGCCACCACGTTCAGCAGAAATATTTATACTGGCCTGCTCGCCGCCTCGACGACTGGTCAGCGAAACGACGCCGCCGGCATCGGCGCCCCAAAGAAGGCCTTGGGTGCCCCTAAGTACCTCAACGCGCTCGAGCGAACCCGCCACAATGTGCTCCATTCTGGGTGCAATTTGTGGGGAGGAGGGGTCGCTTATATCGATGCCGTCGATTAATACACGTGTTCTGAAGCCATCTTGCCCTCGGACTCGAATCCCACTGACCGCACCAATACCGCCAGTTTGCGTTGTTGAGATGCCAACTTGCGAACGCAGCAATTGCGGTAATGTCGCTGAGCCGAGAGCTGAAATGAGTTCGCGATCTATGACGTTGACCGAAACAGCAAGCGATTCAATCACCGTGTCGACTCGATCCGCTACGACGACGGTTTCTTCAACCTGATCAGCTGTAGCAAAGCTAGAAGAAAGCACGAGGGAGACCGCGAGAGAGAGAGGTTTTTTGAGCATGGCCATGTTGGCTCCATTTTTATCTGGAGCAGTAAGCGGGCAAAGAGGCCAACAGCGTAAACAGCACGAAGCGAACTCCCTGCTGGAGCCCACCGCGCCATCGGGTTTTAGTTATCAGGCAGGTATCGGGCTTTGCATATGAACTGCAATTACCGTTGCGGGGGCAGCGCTGGTTCATCCAGACTTCCCTTTTAACCTACCCGGGCGTTTCCGCCTGTAGGCACCTGAGGCGCGGACATTACGCCCATGATTTGTCCGAGTCAATTAGATTTTATGCTAGGGTTCGCGCATGCAATTTTCCGACACAATTTCTGAGCAAAGGGCCGGCGAAAGCGAGGCTCGTGTTTCTAAGTGGTACGACTTCGTTACCGATCGATTGGGCCGCGAACCAAGAGGTTTTTGCGATGTCTCTGCGTTCGATGGCAATGGAAATCCAGCGGTTATCCGTGTTAGCTCGGTTGTGGATGGAAAGCCGTTTCCAACTATGTTTTGGCTAATCGATGCTGAAATCTCGCTGAAAATAGATCGCCTTGAAGCCGCCGGATGGATCGCAGAACTTCAACAAATGGTCAACGAGAGCAGTGCGATCAAGCTACAAATGAGGCAAGCACATGAGGCACACAATAAGTTGCGTGATGAGTTTTTGGGTGAAGAAGAACGTATGCTTCTTGAGTCGCGAGGCATGATGTCCGCTCTATCAGATCGTGGTATTGGTGGTATCCAAGAGCCCGATAGAATCCGGTGTCTCCACACTTGGTATGCTGCACACATGGTTGAGCCTAATTGCGTGGGCGGGGCGGTCGATCAATTGATGGAAAGCACTGAAGGATTCGAGTGGCGTCAACCCTAGCAATCTCCTGATGACTAGCAATGCCCTTATGAAATGCCCTTATTGCGCAATGCCCTAATTAGAAGTGTCTTGATGAATAGCCCCGTAAAAGCGCAGCGAGCCTACTCACCTTAACGTAGTCAAAGCACCGTAGTTTAAACAGCATAAATGCGCGACTCATTGCAGTCCGAGCCGCGCCTCTAACCCGCACGTTCTCTCACATCGTGAAGTGACAGAAGCACAGCTTGTTTCCTTCAGCATCTCTTACGTAAGCACCGTAGAAAACACCGGGGACGCGCTCTCCAGGCTCGCCATCACAGGTGGCACCGAGCTCGATTGCTTTTGCGTAAAGTGCGGCGACACCCTCGGGGCTTCCACCGTGGAAGGCAACCATCGTGCCATTGCCTGCCGTGGGTGCTTGTTCGTCGTAAGGTATGCAGATAGCCAGAGCAGCCTGTTCCAGAGAAGAGCCAAAGAAGACGATACGGTCGGTTCCCATCAATTGTTTCCAACCCATCCCTGCTGTGAGCGCGGAATAAAACTCTGTGGCGGCGGGTAAATTTGAGGTGCCGAGTGTGACGTAACCGAGCATGTTTATTTCCTTTTTTGAGTTTCTGATGTGTTACTTTAGCGGGACATTAATCCTGGCACGAGGGTATAGAAACGGCGCTTTTTGTACCACTTTTGAGCGATGATTATTTGAGTTTTGGGGGTCTTTAATACATGGAGTTATGGCTTGCTGGCCTGACCTTGGTGGGTTTGATTGGCTCACTCGTGTTTTCACGAGTGAGCGCGACTGTGCTGTTCTTAATTGCCGCGTTGTTTTGCCTTGTTGCCGGTCTTGTCAGCATCGATACCTTTTGGTCAAAAACGACCAATGAGGGACTGGTCACCTTAGTACTGCTTATTTTGTGTGCTGTGGCGCTCGAGCGCTTGCCCTGGCTAGGAATGTTGTCGCGTCTGATTGATTCACCGCGATTGTCTTGGTCCGTTGCAAAGATTGTTGCTGTCGCGGCGCCTATGTCCGCAGTGCTCAACAACACGGCTGTCGTTGCGAGCTTGGCAAATGTTTTACGCCGAAGTGAGTACCACGCTTCGTCCCGATTACTCCTACCTTTATCGTATGCCGCAATTCTGGGCGGCACGCTCACGCTCATCGGCACCTCCACGAATCTTATCGTTAGCAGCTTTTTGGAGGATCAACGAGGCAGTGGATTAGGATTCGGGGATTTCTTTGTCATTTCTGCGCCAGTGGTTCTACTTGTGGGGTGCCTGTTGGTGATCCTCGCGCGCCGATTGCCCACCCGAGAAACTTTCGAAGCTGCCGAGACTGAATACACACTCGAGGCTGAGGTCGACGAAGAGGGTGCCTTGGTTGGAAAAACAGTCGAAGCTGCGGGCCTGAGGGCCTTAGAGACACTTTATCTTGCAGAGGTTCTGCGCGACGGTCGAAAAATTAAGCCCGTCTCCCCAACCGATATATTGTTGTCGGGTGACCGACTTGTTTTTACCGGTGATGTCTCTGACGTAGCACGCCTCGACCAGGTACAGGGTCTCAGTACGTTTGCCAAAAGAGAAGGCTTGATGCAGAGCGAGCTCACTGAGGTGCTTGTTGTGCCTGGCTCGATTCTCGATGGTAGGTCCGCCAAGTCTCTAGGATTCCGAGCACGATTCAATGCAGCAATTGTTGCAGTACAACGTGAGGGTAAACACGTCGAGGGGAGGTTAGGTGAATTGCCACTCCGCGCAGGGGATTTGCTCGTACTGGGCACAGGCGATGACTTCGCTGAGCGCAAAAATTTGAGCCGCAACTTCATCGTGTTGTCCGATAGTTTAGACGTGCGCCTAATGGATTCAAGCGCAGGGCTTTTGGCTACCGCGGCCTTGCTCGCTGTTATCGTCATGGCCGCATGGGGGGCAATCCCACTGTCGGTGGGTCTCTTGCTGTTGCTTGTCGGCTTTTGGGCGGCAGATGTTGTGAGTGTTGATGATTTGCGGCGTCGTTTTCCTTTCGACATTTGGATACTCGTGTCTTCTGCCTTGGTCCTCGCTGACGCCATGATCGAGAGCCAATTTGTAGCGACTATGGTTAGCTCGGCGATGCCCTTTTTGTCCGGAAGTGCACCGTTTCTGGGGTTGATCATCATCTTTGTGTTGACGCTGATACTCACTGAGTTGGTTACTAACAACGCTGCGGCGGCACTCATGTTTCCTATCGGGTATGCACTGGCGGAGGCGTCTGGTGTAGACGTAATGCCGTTCGCACTTGCCGTGGCTTTTGCGGCAAGTGGCTCGTTTCTGACGCCCTACGGCTACGCGACCAATTTGATCGTGCAAAACATTGCCGGTTACACGCGGGGAGACTACCTTCGCTTTGGCTATCCTATTACGCTTGCCTACACCGTTGGCATATTGGCAATGCTGCATACGGTATACTTTGCACAAGCATGAGAGCTGTTTACTGTCTATGTGCTGAGCGTTAAGCGCGCGCCGCTTAATTGCGCAACTCAACGCGCTGAAAAGGAAGCGATGATTTATGAGACCCAGTGATGTGTTATCGGCGCAAGAGCGTGAGGAGTTGCTTGAGCGAAGCGACTTTCGTGCATGGACCTATGTGCTTAGCACTTGGACGCTGATTTTTAGCATTCTTCTGCTTGTAGGTCATTTCCCCAGTGTGATGACCCTATTATTTGCATGGATTGTCCTTCCGGGCAGGCAGTTGAGTCTTGCCGTATTAATGCATGAAGCGGGCCATGGCAGCCTTTTTAAAACGAAAGGCTTAAACACCTGGGTAGGGCAGTGGCTCTGTGCGCTTCCCACTCTGGGTGACCTCGCGTCCTACGCGCGCGGTCACACCGCACATCACCGTCTTGCCGGGACGGATGAGGACCCCGATCTACCCAACTATCGCGCTTATCCCATCAAGAAACGTAGTCTCTATCGCAAGTGGACGCGTGATTTGACGGGCCAAACTGGGTTTAAGTTGCTAGCGGCCTTGGCTACGGGTGCCGGTAGTCAAATGAGTAAAGAAACTATTGGCTCATCGAACTTAGTGGCGAGACAAATCCTTGTGCACTTTGTATTTGCCTCGATTCTGATCGCTTTAGGTGTGGGTTGGACATGGTTCGTTTGGATGGGGACTTTTCTGACGTCTTACATGTGGGTTGTGCGACTTCGCCAAGTGGGTGAGCACGCGGTGGTGCCTGATCTTTATGACTCAGACGTGCGCATGAACACACGGACGGTTGAAGCGCCATTTTGGCAACGCTTTTTATTGGCGCCTAACAACGTGAATTTTCATATGGAACACCACTTCATGGCGGGTGTTCCTTGCTACAACCTTCCTAAATTACGGGCCATATTGAAGTCCAAAGGCTTCCTTGATGATATTCCTGAGGTCAAGGGTTACGGGCAAGTTCTCAAACTTGCGGTGGCTGATTAGTCGCATCACCCGTCAGCGTGGTACCTGCAAGATCGATACAGGCAGCAACATCTTGCTCACAGCTCACAGCTCACAGCTCACAGCTCACAGCTCACAGCTCACAGCTCACAGCTCACAGCTCACAGCTCGAAGCTCACAGCTCACAGCTCACAGCTCACAGCCAATGGCCAAGAGCTGACAATGCAGCGATCCCCATCTTTGTCCGTCACGTCCCTGATGCTACTTACACCGTCAGTTGTAAGGGATTCTTACAGTAAATGAGCCACAGTTCTTTCTGTCTCGAGTGAAAAAATCCAGTCCGTGACGTGGCTGGAGAATCATCAACGATCTTTGAAGCCTGAAATCTCGGCCAATCGATCTTTTCTGATTGTTTAGCACCTTCTCTAGACCTCGTTTTATTTGGGATTCTGTTTACCCCTAAACGGGGTCGGTGAATAGATGACCAAGGAGGGTCGTAATGAAGCAAATTAAAACTTTAGCGGTACTCGCGCTATCGATAGGAATGTCACTTACTGCCGTGGCAGCCCCACCTGATGCGCTTATCAATAATCATCTCTCGCTTCCCGGTGAAATGGCCAAGTCGATTATGCTCGATACGGATATTTCTGAAGTTCGTGGTGAAGTTTGGCCGATTATATTCGGCGTGGTTGCGGTTGATCTTGCACTCCAAGCGTATTTTTACGGGGTCTATGTGCCTTCAACTCGAAGAGGTTGATCAGCGAGTCTGGGTCAAAACTAGGATTATCGTCTGAGGGCGGTAATCCTTTTTATCACTAGAGCTACACGGGTATGCATGCTAACTGAGGCCAATTAGGTTCAAAAAATACTGAGCAAAAGGGTCGAGACGATAGTCGAAGGGAAGGTCTCGGGTAGTTTTGGTCCTTGTGGTTTTTCTTTGTGTCGATAGGTTGTATGGAAGAGCACATAGATTGAGCTAAATAGATAAACACTTTACATGTTAGGAGTCCGTTATGTCGTCTGCCAGCGAACAACTGCAATCTAAGTTGTCTACTCAAGAGAACGAAAAGAAGAGAAATCGGACATTTTTGGGTGAGATTGCAGGCCCAATCATTACATGGACAGCGATAGCCGCAACATATGCCAGCCTGCAGTCTGAGGCGCCAAATACAGCTGCCTGGGGCGCCATCATGTTTGCTCTTTTTGGGCTTCAGGCGGGTTTAGCTACGTGGAAATCTCGAAACTAAAAGCGCTGCTTTTGGCTGCGCTGGTCTCGACAATACTGGTCGCAGCCAATACGCACAGGGTCAACCCTGATACAGGTGAGCTAAAATTAGCTGAGCAGAGCTTTCTAGATTCCAAACAGGCCGTTGATTCCAAACAGGTTGCTGATCCCAAGCAAGCCGCTGATCCCAGACAAGTCTCTGATCCTCAGCAAAAAGTACCGCTGATTCTGCAAACGAATGCCTCGAACTGCGGGCTCGCATCGCTCGCAATGCTGCTTTCTTACTACTCGCAGAAACCGGTATCACTGGCGTCACTCGAGCGCACCGCGGCGATATTACTCAGCGCACGCTCCAAAACATGGAAGACCGAAGGGTACTCGATAGGGGAGCTACAGTCTTTGGCGAGCGCCTATGGAATATCTCTTCGCGCTGCACGTATCGGTGCTGCAGAGTTGCAGTCGCTGACATTTCCACTTCTAGCCTGGATCGATCTTGGTAGTAATGGCCACTTCACGGTTGTTCAATCTTTTGAAGGTGGCGAGGCGTCTTTAGCTGATCCAACGCGCGGCTATCTTCGACTTGGTAAGACAATGTGGGACCGCCTTTGGCGTAAGGGTGCCACAGGTATTGTTCTCTTCGCTGACTAGCTAGGTGGCCGAATCGCTGGGCCGCTAAAAAGCTAGTTTCCCTCTAGGTTAGGTCAGCTTAAGTCGTTGTATTGCCAGCCAAGGCTACTCAGGGCCTCGCTTTCAGCCGTTTTGGCGTCAGTCAGTACGACTGAACAGGCCATTTCGGGTTTGAGGTAAGTGCTCGCGACCCTGCATAGGTCATGGTGGCT
>CBFIHK010000045.1:0-17406 GCA_965662305.1 Luminiphilus sp. | reverse complement strand
GGATCTGACATCAGGTTGTCAATTTGCGAGGCTGTATCGGCAAATAAGCTGTAATAACCAGAAGAACTGGTGCGGGCCCGTACGTCATCGGTTAAGAACTGATCATAGGCGCGGTGGATCGAGCTAATCTCCACGCCTGTACCGAGCGCGTAACCGCTGGTGTATTGCGCATGACGCGATGAAAACTCAACCCGTTGCCGGCTGTAGCCATCGGTGTTCACATTTGCAATGTTATTGCCTGTGGTCGATATCGCGCGTTGAAGCGAGTTCAGCGCAGAAGTACCAACCTCGAAAATGTTAGACATCAGTCCTTGCTCCCAACCTCATAAGCATTAGCGACGGATCGAGGCGAACCCTGAATGCTCGTTTTGAAAATGGTATCGGGTGTGCGCTTGCCAGCCTCATCAGTTGCTTCCTCTGACGTCATCGCGGTCTCCGGCACATACTCTTTGGCCTGCATCTGCTCCACCATCATCCGAGCGAGACCAATACCGCCGTTGCTCGCGAGATCTACGGAAAGCTGCTGATCCGCCATGCTCTGATAGGTATCCATCTGTGAAGAGTCGAATAAATCACTTTTGACGGTTGCATCGCGCATGGACTTAAGCATTTGCTGGATAAAAATAGACTCAAACTGCGCCGCTACTTCCTCCAGTGCTGCGTTCGGATTTTTTGTCGCGTCCGCACGAAGCGCTGTGAACTGAGAAAAATCGCTATAGATTGCACCCGTCATAAGTCGTCCTTAAATCACAATAATTTGTGCGCTGAGTGCACCAGCCTGCTGAAGCGCTTCGAGAACGGCGATCAAATCGCCCGGGGCAGCACCGACTTTATTAATCGCAGTGACAATATCTTGGAGATTTACCCCACCTTCCATAACGAAGAACTGGGCCTCTTCCTGCTCAGCATTGACGGTGCTGTTCGGGACTACAGCGGTTTGGCCACCCGTAGCAAATGGTCCGGGCTGAGACACGGCAAAAGATTCGTCAATTGTTACCGTCAGACTACCTGTTGCCACTGCTGCAGGCTTAACAACGACCTCTGAACCTATGACGATAGTGCCACTGCGTGCGTTAACGATAATTTTTGCAGCACTATTTGCTTTGCTGACTTCAATATTTTCAAGCTCCGCCAGATAGGAGACTTTCTGCGCAGTGTCTGTCGGCGCAAGCACGGACACAGAAACGGCATCGAGTGCCTCGGCTGTGCCGGGACCCATTGTGCGATTAATCTCAGCGGCCATATTTTTGGCTGTTGTGAAATCCGCCGAGTGGAGGTTGAAGGTGATGCGGTCACTACCGTCGTTGAGCGCATTGCCCACCTCGCGTTCAATTAACGCACCATTCGGTATTCGACCGGAGGCTTTGGTATTCACACTGACGGAAGAACCGTCCAGACCCTCGGCGCCAAATCCCGAGACCACTAAACCTCCTTGCGCCACCGCATAGACCTCTCCGTTACCACCTTTTAATTGAGTGAGTAACAGCTCCCCACCTCGCAAACTTTTTGCATTACCAATGGAAGAAACGGTCACATCCATTTTCTGTCCTGGCTTGGTAAACGCGGGAAGCTCAGCCGTTACGATAACCGAGGCCATATTTTTGGTTTGCGGGTTAATACCGGGAGGCAAGTTGACGCCAAACTGCTGAAGCATGCTGCGCGCGGCCTGAATAGTGAATTGGGTCTGGGTTACCTGATCACCCGTTCCATCAAGACCAACGACCAGACCAAATCCGATGAGTTGGTTACTTCGGGCGCCCTCAACCATAGCAATATCTTTAATTCGCTCCGCGTAGGCCTCTTTTGGCAAAGCGAAGAGCAGCATGATGAGTAGCGCCAGGTAACCCAAAAACGTCAAAAATATGGGCCTCGAGAAATGGAGAATTGAACGTTTCAACATAATCGACTCCCTAGAATGGATTGAATGGACTATTGAAGAACTTCGAGAACCAACCCGGCGAATTGGCTCTGTCGATCATGCCTGTGCCGCCGTAGGAGATGCGGGCGTCAGCTACCAATGTCGAAGGTATGGTATTGCTGGCACTAATATCTTCAGGGCGAACAATTCCGCGAAGCTGGATGAACTCCTCACCCTTATTGAGCGCAAGCCACTTTTCGCCTTGAACAATCAGATTACCGTTTGGAAGCACTCGGGCTACTTGAACCGCTATGGCGCCTGTCAACGAGTTTGACTGATTGCTGGAACCATTACCGGTAAATTCAGAGCTCGATGCGATATTTTGCTCTAACGTCAGGCCACTCGATTTACCCACTTTGAAGTCCGGATTATTCCGCCCAAAAACAGTGGGTGGGCTGACCTCCATTCCCGAATCACGGCCAATGGCAGTTCCTGCGTTTTTTGAAGCCTGAGTGGACTCGATGAGAACAATACTGATGATGTCACCCACGGACCGCGCTCGCGTATCTGCAAACAGACTCATACCACGTTTCTCGTGATAGAGGCTCCCGGCCGTGTCACCCTCGCTTGGATTGGTATAGACAATAGGCTCCATGGGCGCATAGGCAGGATGCGATCGTGTTTCGATACCACCACAACCGCTCAACAAGAGTGCGCACATGGATATCCCAACTGTTTTTTCTAGCGTGTTCATGATTATTCCTTGGCATTTACGCCTTAGAGATTCTGCGAGACGTACTGCAACATTTGGTCGGCAGTGGATATAGCTTTTGAGTTCATTTCATAGGCTCGCTGAGTCTCGATCATGTTGACCATTTCCTCGACCACATTGACGTTAGATCCCTCGACGAAGCCTTGCTGCAGTGTTCCGAGACCATTCAGGCCGGGGTTTCCGGGAAGCGGCGTACCACTTGCCCCAGTCTCGAGATACAAATTCTCACCGCGCGCCTCTAGGCCTGCGGGATTCACAAAATCGGTGATCTGGATAAGGCCCACCTGTGTCGCCTGAGGGGATCCAGGCTGCTGCACCGAGACTGTGCCATCAGGTGCCACGGTGATACTCAAGGCATCCTGCGGAATCGTAACGGGAGGCTGTAACTGATATCCGGCGGAGGTGACCAAAATACCCTGGTCGTTTAAGTGCATGGAGCCATCGCGAGTAAAGGCTTGCGAGCCGTCAGGCATAAGCACCTCGAGGAAGCCACGGCCCTGAATCGCAATATCCAGCGCGTTATCGGTTTGGACAAGATTACCCTGGGTGAACAAGCGCTCGGTAGCGACAACCCGGGTTCCGGTACCCACCTGAAGCCCTGAGGGCAGCATTGTGTCCTGCGATGATTGCGCTCCCGGCTGTCGCACATTCTGATACAGAAGGTCCTCGAAGATGGCGCGACCACGCTTGAAACCGTTGGTGCTCACATTGGCAAGGTTGTTGGAGATCGTTGCCATTTTCGTTTGCTGGGCATCCAGTCCGGTTTTTGCAATCCAAAGTGACTGACTCATATCGCTAACTCCTAGGGCAAAGTTTTATTCGAGCCGCATGAGACTGGCGCTTGACGCATCCAGCTCATCGGCAGATTTCATGGTTTGAATTTGGCTCTCAAACGAGCGAGACAACTCGATCATCTGGACCATGCTCGCGATCGGATTCACGTTAGAAGACTCGAGCGCTCCCACCGCGAGCTGCACATCGGCCGTTGGCTCTAGGTTGGCATCCGCATTTGCTCGAATTTTGCCATCCAGGCCTTTGGTTAATGTGTCGGGGTCCGGATTGACGAGCAGAATACGGGCAGTCGTGACAGTTGCCACTGCACTCTCGCCTTTCGGAATATGCGAGACCGTTCCATCAGCACCGATCGTGACACGGCTGTCTGCTGGCACCGTAATAGGGCCCGAATCGCCGAGAATTTGATTTTGCTCCGCATCGACCAGAGCACCGTTTGCATCAACGCGTAAATCACCACGCCGACTCAAAACTTCCTCACCTGAAGGCGTTAAGACCTGCATCCAACCATCGCCCGAAATTGCGATGTCGAGATCATTTCCCGTGAACACCATGTTCCCCGAGCGAAAATCTACGGACGCAGAGCCCGTCTCACCAGAGCTTGCATACCCCTGCTCAGCATAGAAAAGATCCGCTTTGAAAGCCGTCGTGCTCGCATTAGCGAGATTGTGCGTTACCAAAGCCTGCGCATTTGCAATTTTTGCGCTTGCCATGGATGCGAGTTGCAGCACGTTATTCATATCGAATTACCCAACCCTATTTATCGAAGCTGAAGAATGGTCTGAGAAGCGTCGTTTTCATTCTGAATAGCTTGCGCATTGGACTGAAAATTTCGCTGCGCCTCGATCAGAGCCAACAACTCAACGGTTAGGTCAACGTTCGCGGACTCCAAGGCTGATGACCGTATGAAGCCGCTGGAGCCTGAGTTCGCGGGGCCAATCTTGGCCACTCCCGACGCGTCGCTTTGGGCAAACTTCGTTTTATCCAAAGAATCTAAACCACCAGGATTAGCGAATTCAGCCAATGCTACCTGCCCCACGGCACGTACCTCACCGTTTGTGTAAGACGCGTAAGCAATGCCATCACGGTCAAACTCGAAGCCAGAGAGCGCGCCAGCAGGGAATCCATCCTGAGAAAATCGCTTGGTGAACGGATTAACACCAAAATTTGAAATATCGCTGAAATTAATTGTGAGGGCTTGGCTGACACCGCCAATCGGTGCAAAGCTCGCAATGGTAAATTCGCCGGAAGATTCCAGAGCGCCACTCGAATTGAATTGCAAAGAGCCCGTCTCAGGCACCAAGTCGTTATCTATCGTTGCGTGGCAGGTATATTGATTTGGGTCTGTCGGACTCTTAACAAAATACAAGGTAACCAAATGCGAGTCGCCTGCGGCATCAAATATAGTAGTCGTCGAAGAGAAATTATAGGTCTCGGGTCGCCCTGGTTCGAAGGGCTCCACCGCTGGCGCAGCAGCCCTTGAATCCAAGTTACCTCCGAACGACATGACCTCTGTGGGTCGCTGCGCGAGTAGAGCGTCTGTGATCTGCAAGTTATCTATAACCGAGCCCACCACCCCATTTGCATCAGCCCTGTAACCCTGAAGGAAGTGCCCGCTATCGGTCACGACATAACCGTCGCCATCCAAACGGAATGCGCCAGCTCGAGTGAAAGAGGTCACTCCGCCCTTTTCGAGAACGAATAGACCCTTGCCATCGATAGCAAGATCGAGCTGGCTGGAAGTGAACTCAAAATTTCCCTGAGAAAAATCGCTACGAATCGCCTCGAGCGTGACGCCCTGTCCCGACTCGGGAAATGGGCTTCCCACTGCCGCCGTATATAACTCTGAAAAAAGGGCATCACTGCGCTTGAAGCCAACAGTGCCAACATTTGCAATGTTGTTACTAATGACGCCCATATCCTTCTGAGCCGCCGTGAGTCCTGATATGGAAGTGTTAAATGCCATGAAGCTCTCCCTGTAGAAAGATCAAAAAAATTCTTTTACGTCACTCACATCAACCGAGCGACCGCTTGCCAGATTCAACGTAACTTGATTACCCGAGCCAATAGCCACCGAGATCACGGTATCGTGGCCATAGACAGCTGCGGGGCGAAGGTCGCCGCCACGCGACACCTTTGCCGAAATGCTGTACTCACCCGCTGGCAACTGACTGCCATCGGCTGCCGCACCGTCCCAAACAACCGGGATTTGTCCGGAGCCGGCAGGAAGCTGTCCGGAAAATACGAGTCTGCCGCTGCCATCGCGAACTTCGAAGACGCCACCGTCGCTCTGACGGCCCATATCGACCGTTGCAGATAGCAAATGCACCGTCTCACCTGCTTCGTTTCGTCCAACCGGCGCAAGTGATGCTAGTTGCGTGTCCAGCGCAATGCTTCGTCCCACGAGCGAGGATGCCTGTACAGCCTGAGCACCGGTTAGGTTTGTCGATAGATCGCCAAATGACCCGTTGAGTTCTTGCACTCCCGACAGGGTTCCAAACTGTGCGAGCTGGCTCATAAATGCCATTTGGTCCATGGGTTTGGTCGGATCCTGGTTCTTCATCTGCGCAATCATCAGCGCCAGAAAGTCATCGGAGCCCATGTCAGAGACATTGCGCGAGCGCGAGGTTTCGACAGCGTTATTTGGATTAAAAGCCGTAAAAATTTCGCTGGGTGTGTTGTTAATCATCGCGCTTACTTCCCAAGTGTTAGCGTGCGTAGTGCAAGTTGCTTGGCTGTATTAATTGCTTCGACCGAGTTCTGATAAGAACGTGATGCCTGCATCATCTCTGCCATCTCAATGGACGCGTCAATATCGGGCTTATAGATGTAGCCATTTTCATCCGCTAGTGGATGCGCAGGGTTAAACTCCTGTCGTGCAGGACCGCCCACCTCAATAATGTCCTCGACCTGAACGCCCATTTGCGATAAGTCGTTGGGGTCAATCTGCCCCTCAAGGACTGCCCTAAAGAGCGGGGCCTGTGCGGTATAGGTTTGTTCTGGCGAGGACGCCACTGTATTCGCGTTCGCCATATTCTTGGCGATAGTGTTGAGTTTGGTGGTTTGCGCAGTGAGCGAAGTACTGGCTATTGTCATTGTGTCAAATAAGCTCATTACGAATCTCCCTTAATCGCATTCTTTATCCCCTTTATGCGGCTATCGAGCAGCTGAAGGCTCGCCTGGTAGCGCAACGCGTTGTCCATAAAACTTGCGTGCTCAAGCGTTGGATCGACAGAATTTCCGTCGGGGGCCACCTCCGAGGGGACGCGGTAAAGTGCGTCAGGCTGTGTGGCGGACCCGGTCAGGGGAATGTGTGCTGCATGAGTCTGCTTCATTACACCGTGAGAAGCCGTTGCCTGCTCGAGGGCCGAGGCAAAATCAATGTCCCGTGCCTTGTAGCCAGGCGTATCTGCGTTCGCAATATTCGAACTCAAAAGGTTCATGCGCTGTGCACGCAGGGCCAACACCTGTGGCGAAATTCCCAATGCTTTATCTATGCCTGTCATGACCTCATCCATGTCGTGTTTCAGCTAGATACATACAAAAGGCGTGCCAATTAATTAAGTATTGCAAAAACAATGACTTACGGGCTCAAAATTAAAGCGGCGAAGTTTTGACGCTTAATTTGTGATGGAAACTAGGTAGCACTCCCTCGCGCGGAGAATGACATCTTTAAAAGCGCCTAATGGCCAATCCAGTAAAGAGGCCAAAGCGATGATCGGGCAGCAAGACTAATGCTATCTGCACTCTATTAGCGCCTCGAACTGACGCCCGTTTGGGTGGGCGTCAAAAAAATTGGCATTGGTTTTGCTTCATCACTGTAAAAGCCGTCATGACCGTCAAAAATTCAGTCGGTAGGGAGAAATAATCATGACCACGTGTATGAAGGCACCGTCTACGAGTGCATTAACCAAACTAGCCGCGATTTTATGTTTAACGCTGGTAAGCAGTTTCGCGTTCTCTGGACAATCTGTTTCATCAATCGCTGCAGCTGCAGCTCGGCAGGCTGAGGCGCGCGCGATAAACCTGGGCTACAACGGTGTGGCCGTAGACCTTCGACCCCTTGATTCCCGGATGCGACTCACGGCCTGTTCGTCACCGCTAAAAGTATCAACGACCAGTGAACGGACTTTGGGGCCAGTTAGTATGAGTGTCAGCTGCAGTAGTCCTAGCCCTTGGAGAGTCCAAGTAAGGGGAAGTGTTAGCGCCTTAGGGGAGGTGCCGGTACTTGCAAAACCTGTGAACCGGGGTGATGTCATAGGCCTTAGTGATATTGAAGTAAGGGAGCAGCGCATAACCCGCGATTTGGTAGGTTACGTTATTAATGAGCGAGATATTGTGGGTAAAGAAGCGCGAAAAAATCTGGCTGTTGGTAGCAAGTTCAGAACATCGGACCTCGTATCGCCGCAAATCATTGATCGAGGACAAACTGTGGCCCTCGTTGCCGGAACGGCAGGCCTTGTTGTAAACATGAAGGGAAAAGCCTTGGGGAATGGTGCAGCGGGAGACCGAGTCATGGTTCAAAACTTGAGCTCAGGCCGACGCATCGAAGGGCTTGTGCAGCGTAATGGCACGGTGCTTATTCAGTAAAACGTATATGAGGGTTCAGTAAAACGTATTTGAGGGCTAGAGAAGGAAGCCGAAGCGAATACTGAAAAAGAGGGGCGAAAGCCCTAAAGTTTTGTTTCAAGTGGTCGCTACTCTAAGCGCATGGAGATTTGATGAACCAGTGAGGTCATCAAATTACAGAGTAACGTCATCCAAAGAGGTAAAGTGCGGCTTAAAACCGCGGAGACTAAAATGAGTCCGATTGACACATCAGGAATTAAGACAAGCCTACGCATCGATCCCGAACGCCAGGATACTCGCGTGCGTGGTGGCGAAAGCGCTTTACCAGACTCTAGGTCAACTAAACCCGCAGATTCCGTGCAGCTAACTGACACAGCTGCCAGGTTATCTGAGCTCCAAGCAGAAGTGGCTGCCGCTAGCGGAGTTGATATCGAGCGTGTAGACGCGATTCGCCAACAGATTGCTGACGGCAGCTATCAGGTCGACGCCGACCGCATCGCGGACGCACTGATGACCATCGAGCAGGAGTTGCTGTAATGATGCATAACGCTGACAGTCACGCTGCCACCGCAGAATGTATTGTTCAAGCACTCGCCCACGAGTTAGAGACACTCACGCAGGTAATAGAGACCTTAGATATCGAGCACGAAGCATTAATGGGATCCGATGCAGAGAGACTTGAGCAAGCGGTTGCGGTAAAGCAACGAGCAATCGCCGCACATGCGCAGGCCCGACACATGCGCGAGGCGCTAGGACTCAAAACAAATTTGCGAGAACAAGTAGAGTCCCACCCAGGGTTCCTTGATAGCCTCAAAGACTCGGCCCTCTCGAGCATTGAATCGCTACGAGAAAGCGGCGCCCGGAGTAAGAATGCAAACCAACGAAACGGCATGCTCATTGCTGGATTACGCGAGCGCACGCGAGCCACTCTTGGGCTTCTGCGGCCGGATGCGGCGAGCATTACCCTGTACGGTCAAGGCGGATCAGCCGAGGGCACAATGGGCTCTCGGCTATTGGGCAGTGCCTGATCAGTCCCCTAGGTAGTCGAAGCGCTGAACCTGCTTTCCCTCAAATTCAACTGTCTCGAGGAACATGGCTAAAGGTCTTACCCATAATCGACGCTCACCATACTCTGCTCGATAAAGAACCATGGGCTCGTCTGTTTCGGAATGAAACACGACGTCGACTACTGTGTATTCATTACCGTGTTTGTAGTGGCGGTATCGGCCGGGTCTGGGATCTTCAGTCATTAGCCAGCCCGCCAAATTCGGAAATGACAGCTTTCTGCAGCGCCTCGAGCGTCTCGCCCATCAGCAAACAATCCGCATCTAGCTGCGCCAATTTGTCCTCGTGCAGCTCGTCATTCACTTCTTTCAACTCATCGCTGAAACGAATACGACGAATGCTTAGGTCCTTATCCAGGACGAAATCAATTTGATCCTGCCATGATAAGGCGAGTCGAACGACTTGCTTGCCGCTCTCAATATGGCTACGAATCTCATCTGACTCGAGATAAACACCGCGCGCACGAACAACACCTCCCTCCTCGTGCGGATCTTCTAAGTCAGCATCGCCACCCAAGCTCAACCCTTCAGGAAGCCCACCATTCAAAACCCACTGGCTCATCGCAACAACCGGAGATTTTTGAGTATCGGGGATCGTTACAGGTAGGTTGCCCAGACCCTCGCGTAATAGTGACAAAAAATCCTCTGCGCGCGCCGCGCTCGCTGTATTAACCCAAACCCAACCTTCGCGGTCGTTGATAAGACCCTCCAGGTATTGAGACTTGGTAAAGGCGCGAGGAAGTAAATCCTGAGTGACCTCGTCAACGATATCGAGACGCTCCTTTCGCTGCACACGTCTGCCCTGCCCTGCCTGAATCTCCTGTATCCGATTATTCACCTCGCTACGAATGACTGACGCCGGTAGCAAGCGCTCTTCTCGCTGCAAACGCACCAACCAGTAGTCACCCGACTTGTGCACAAAATCGGAAGCATCGTCCGACAACGCAGCAACCCATCCACTTGAAGTGGGTTGACTGGGCCGACAGGGAACAAACGGGCGGCGTGACAGCCGCTGTGACAACTCACTGGCGTCAATACCTAAACGGCTAGGTAACTTATACGGGCGAACATTGCGAAACCACATAGTGAGGGCTCTCAGTAATCGGAGCGCAAGTGTAGGACGAATTCGGACAAATTGCTTTGACGAGTCATTACATTTTTGGTCGGCTCTTCTCAAAAATATAATGTGAGTGGCGTCTCCAGGCTTCGTCTCTAACCGAGCCGCCATGTAGGTTCAGGGTCGTCATAAACCCATGCTGTCAAACGTAAACTTTCTTTTAAAGATGCAGGCAGGGTCTTTTTAGAATCACCGTTGGGTATTAAACGGCGCTTTTAACAGCACGCTCATTTTATCTATCGCATTGAAAAGGGTGCAGCGCTCAAAAATTGACAAAGGACTCGTTGGGGTAAACTTCATCAGCGGCTAGACTAAAAGTTAAAGATAAACCCCCAAAAGATCAGACGGGACAGGAACCATGCGATATCTCCATACAATGATTCGGGCAGCTGACCTAGATAAAACACTCACGTTTTTTGTCGATCACCTAGGGCTAATAGAAGTGCGCCGTTATGACAGCGAGCAAGGTCGATTCACCCTAGTTTTCTTAGCTGCCCCGGGTGATGCTGACGAAGCTGAGAGCAAGCAAAGTCCATTAGTAGAGATAACTCACAACTGGGACCCTGAGACTTACGATGGCGGTCGCAACTTTGGGCACCTCGCCTATCGAGTGGATGATATTTATGCGACGTGTCAGCGTCTCATGGACGGAGGTGTAGCAATCAACCGACCACCAAGAGACGGGCGTATGGCATTCGTGAAGTCACCTGACGGAATCTCAATTGAACTGTTACAAGAGGGTGAGGCGCTCGCTATCCAAGAGCCTTGGGCATCGATGAAAAATATTGGAACCTGGTAGCGGCAAATCTCCTCAGACAGAGACGTCGCAAGATTAAGTTAGCACTCACTTCCGATAACGTAGCTATATTTAAGAGACATCATAAAGGCAGCTCAGAGTTGATCCCATATTTCTCTAGTACCACACATCGCTTAGTTAGCGAAAAAATCGACCATCCAATCGGCGACTTTGGCACCTTCATGCTCATGCGTCTCTAGTGACTCTCGCCCCTGAGCAACCCGGTCGCCGCCAATCATATCGAAGCGGAAGGCCATAATGGCTTCGGAGTAATCAGGCACGAACTCGGGGTGTCCCTGTAGCGTAAAAATATGATCACCCATCACAAATCCGGCGTTCTCACAGTGCGCGTTAGTAACAACGTTTTGCGCTCCCGGGGGTAAGGTATGTACCTGGTCTTGGTGCGATGCGATGAGCTTTAGCTCACCCGACTCGCCACCCTGGAAGGGAGCACCACCGAGGTTGTAAACATTAATCCCCACACCCCAGCCTTTATCGGATTTTGAGACTACGCCACCCAGCGCTTGCGCAATCACCTGGTGGCCAAAACAGATGCCGACCATTTTTTTGCGCTCGGCGTGTAACTTCTGGATGAGTCCCTCGAGATCTCGAATCCATTGCTTATCATCGTAGGCTGAGCTCTTACTCCCGGTAATGATGAAGCCATCGACGCGATCAATATCGTCCTGAGTCGGGTGCACACCCTCCTCAACATCCCACGTCGAAAACGTTGCTTCCGGGTTCGCCTCGCTTACCAAGCGAACAAACATATCGGGATACTCTCCAAACTCACCGACCCACTCAGGTCTAACAGCGTCTGTTTTTAAAATTCCGATGTGCACCGGTTATTTCTCCACGTTCATAATTCTGTGATATTTACCCTTCAAACTTGGTTACAGTATCGACTCAGGGGGCGTTTATATGATTCCTGCGACTGGACTAAAAACAAGCTTGCTTAGTTTGTCATTGCTACAGCAAATAGACCTAGCCTTATTTAACAAAGTATTTGGTTATGGCAAGGCGCGACAGGCACTCACCCATACTGCACTGGCAGTTTCCAAGAGTGGGGATGGGTACGCGCAGCTGCTTTCACCTTTCATTGTTTGGCTGTCAGGTTCGGTACTCGCGCCCACATATGCTTACGCGCTTTTAGTCGCTTTCAGCGTCGAGCGATTTAGCTATTACGTACTGAAGAATTCCTTAAGGCGCCTTAGGCCCTATGATTTGAGACCCAGCATTCATTCACTCATCGTGGCTTCTGATAAGTTCAGCTTCCCGTCGGGCCATACCTCAGCCGCATTCTGCCTCTGTGTCATGACGTCGTTAGTGTTTGGCGGAGTGGCGAGCGTCTTATTTATATGGGCAGTTGCCGTAGGTTTGTCTCGCGTCATTGTGGGTGTTCACTTCCCCGGTGATATCGTTGCCGGCGCACTCTTGGGATCAAGCGTGGCTTTGGGCACCGCTTCTCTTCTGAGCCTCTAACAACCCTTAAGACCTATGACTCGAAAAATTCTTTACGGCGTTCAGGGAACGGGGCAAGGCCACATAAGCCGCGCACGCAGTCTTGCCCATGCGCTACGTGACTTCGATGTCGATGTGACTTGGCTTTTTTCAGGACGCGAAAAATCAAAGCTTTTTGACATGGAACCTTTTGGTAACTTCAAGCACCGCGAAGGCATCACGATGGTCACCGAAGCGGGAAAAATGCGATACCGGAAGACGGCGTTTAATTTAGCGCCCGCCACCTTCCTAAAAGATGTAAACCGCTTAGATTTAGATCCCTATGACCTCATTGCCTGTGACTATGAGCCAGTCACCGCTTGGGCCGCAAAGGCTAGAGGGCGAGAGATTATAGGCATTGGCCATCAGTACGCTTTTGGAAAAAATACGCCGCTCTCGGGTGATAACGCAGTGAGTCGGCTTGTGATGAATCAATTCGCGTCGGTGGATATCCCTGTGGGGCTTCATTGGGCACCTTTCGACGACACTATTCTTCCACCCATTCTTGATTTGCCTGAAATCGACCCCAATGCCACTAGAGACCACGTGCTGGTTTATTTGCCCTTCGAAGATCAAGACGCCACTACTCGATGGTTGCAAGGATTCGCTGATACATCCTTCATCCAATATTCACCGGTAGTCAGTGATGACCAGCAGGGCAATGTGTTGCGACAGAAGGCCAATATCGACGGATTCAAGCGCGACCTCGCGACAGCAAGGGGCGTTATCTGTAATACAGGCTTTGAGCTGATCTCCGAATGTCTTCAATGGGGTAAACCCGTATTAACCCGCCCGCTCGCAAAACAAATGGAGCAACTTTCCAACGCAGCAGCGCTTGAGCAGCTTGGCTATGCCACTACAATGCAAGCACTAGAGACTCAAAAGGCGCGTGCGTGGTTAGACGATATGCCTTCGGCACCCAAGATTCATTTCAACGACGTGGCAGCTACGCTCGCGAGATGGTTAGCCCGTGGGGCCAAAGAATCCGTGGAGCAATTAAGCAAAGAACTCTGGGCTTAGGCCAATCTGTTTGCACAAACGGTCTGACTCGACTGGTATTGCTTGGCCATCTTTTTTTTCTGAGCCATCTTTTTGCCCATCCCGCTATAGCAGAGGACGCCACCTATCTAGGCAATAGCGCCTGCGCGGGCTGCCATGAGTCACAGGTAACAGACTGGACGGGGTCGCATCACGACCTCGCAATGCAAGAAGCGACTGCCGAAACCGTGCTCGGTGATTTCAATAACGCCAAGTTTGTCTACGAAGGGGTGATCACCACCTTCTTCAAGAAAGAGGATAAGTACTGGGTTAATACCGACAATGAAAAGGGGGAGCTCGCAGACTATCCTGTGGAATACGTGTTTGGCGTCTATCCACTCCAACAACTATTATTGCCGACTCAAAAAGGCAGCCTTAATGCCTTAAGTATTGCTTGGGATAGCCGTAAAGCAATTGAAGGCGGTCAACGTTGGTATCATATCTACGAAGATCAAGAGCCCGTCACTTCAGATAGCCCGCTTCATTGGACGGGTATTTATCATAACTGGAATAGCCGTTGCGCCGAGTGTCACAGCACTAATGTCGTCAAAGGCTACGACCCCAAAACGCGTCGTTACCAAACCACCTATGACCAAATCGATGTTGGCTGCGAGTCTTGTCACGGCCCCGGCTCTGATCACGTTTCGTTGATGGCAGCTCAGGACCAAACAAAGTCACCCGCCAACGTTTCCAGCTTGGGATCGGCCAAGGAACATCCAAGGGGAGCACCAGCCCATCAGTCTTCGGCCGACATCGGTTTTGAGTTAGCGCTCGCCGCTCGTGGTCAGTGGGTACGAGCCCCAGATGAGAATATTGCGCACCGATCAACGCCCCTAGAAAACACGATTCAAGCCGATAACTGCGGACGATGTCATTCGCGACGCGCAACGCTTGGCGACTATCACTACGGACAATCGCTATTAGACACGCATCGTCTTTCAGTACTTGAGTCACCGCTGTACTGGCACGACGGGCAAATTCGCGACGAGGTCTACGTATACGGCTCGTTCATGCAAAGCAAAATGGCACAGGCGGGCGTCGTATGTAGCAACTGCCACAACCCACATAGCAATGAGCTCGTTGCACAAGGCAATGGCGTCTGCACCCAATGTCATAAACCGGAGACCTACGATGCGGTTGCCCATCATCGTCACTCGGTCAGTAGCAGCGGCAGCGCCTGCGTGAATTGCCATATGCCTTCGCAGGTTTACATGGGTGTTGATGCGCGACGCGATCACAGTATGCGCATCCCACGGCCCGATATTTCGCTGTCAACAGGCAGTCCGAACGCTTGCACGCAGTGCCATACCGATCAAAGTGACTCATGGGCCTACGATGCGCTTCGGGATTGGGGCGTTGAGGGAGACCTGAAGACACTTAAACAGGTAAAGGCGCGATTCGCCGCAGATCATGGTGACGTAAGAGCCCTTCCTACCCTTGAGGCGATCGTTGCAAACAATAGTCAATCGGCGCTTATGCGCGCATCGGTCATTGAGCAGCTCAGCAATCTCGGTGCACCTGCGCTACCCAATATGAGCGCCATGTTACTGCGAGCAGACGACCCTGTCCTGAGGACATCTGCTGTGCGCGCCCTCAGAGGGCTACCACCTGCACAGCGCTACTTGATGTTGCGACCGTTCATCCAAGACTCGGTTCTTAGCGTGCGTATGGAAGTCGCGCAGGTGCTTGCAGGTGTCCCCGAGGCGGAGCTTCGTCCAAAAGATATTGCGTTGTTGGAACCCCTGTTCGCGGAGTACCTCGGTGTACAGAACAACCACTTGGATATGCCCTCGGCGCATCTCCAGCTTGCTAACTTCTGGAGTGACCGCGGGGAAACAGAGAAAGCTGAGGCCGCACTGCGCGAGGCGTTGGTACTGAACGATCAACTCGAACCCGCCTTGGTGAACTTGGTGGATTTATTGCGCCGCGACGCGCGAAACGAGGAAGCCTCAAAGCTTCTCAGCGATGCGATAACACGGATTCCAGACTCAGGCAGCCTATGGTTTTCGCAGGGGCTGCACTTCATTCGTCTCGGTGATACCAAAGCAGGTCTTGAATCGCTTAAAGAGGCGGCGGCACTTGAGAAAGAAGGGTCACGCCACCGCTACGTCTACGCCGTAGCACTGAACGACACCGGGAACAAAGCCGAGGCAATGGCGATGCTGGAGTCTGTTAACGCGAGGCACCCAGGCCAACCTGACATTTTGAACGGGCTGCTTGCCTTCGCTCGCGACGCCGGAGACCGGGGACGATACGAGCGATATCGCACGCAACTGATAGCTGTTATGCAAGCAACTGGAGGTCGTTAACTATCAGTCGGCGCTGAGCTGTAAATCCACGGTAACGGGAATAGAACGGCTGATCGCATTGAGCCCCGCAATTTTCTGAAGCGCGGCAACACCAGCCTCCAAATCAAATTCCGCAGCGGTAATAACAATAGGCTGGGTTGTCGTCACTCGCACCGTATCGTCGCTTTGAGCGGCCGCAAGTTCCACCTGCTTTGACACCGTTTTGCCGTGCAATGCGATAGAGACCGATACAGATTCAGCAACACTGCCACCTGACTTCAACGCCATTAGCTGCGCATCGCTAAGCTGAGCGGATACAGTCGCCTGCGGGAAACTAGCGACGTTGAATAGCATTTTCTGCAACCGCTCGTTACGAATCCCGACGCCTGTTTCCACTGAGGTCAAATCGATGTTCACCGTCACGGCACCTGCGTCTGAAATACCACCGGATACACGCTGGAAAGCGTTATTTTCGCCAATGACATTATTTTTGATCGATACAAAGCCAACGCGAGAGGTGTCATTGATCGACCATTCAGCTTGTGCGGGCAGGGCCACTAAAGCTGTTGTCATAAACGTTGTTGCCGCGATTAATAAAGCTCTCATCGGATTTACCTTTTAACTACTTACAGTTGAACATTGGTTTGCAAAACCGAGCGAAGTACAGTCACTCGGGCATCAGTCATGTCAGCGCTCTATAGGATAAATGACCCGCCTCAGTGCTGATCAGGGAACGATGAAACCGCTAAGTTATAAACGCTGTGAGCGAAAAACAAAACTCTAGTGAGTTTTATACGTCCGCTAGGTCACCCTTAGATTCTAGCCACTGCCTACGATCCCCCGAACGCTTCTTGGCGAGCAGCATATCGAAGACACTATTGGTGTCATCATCCGCATCGAGCACCAACTGAACCAAACGCCGCGTGTCAGGGTCCATAGTCGTTTCACGCAGCTGCGATGGGTTCATCTCACCCAAGCCCTTAAAGCGCTGTACATTGGGTTTTGAACGCGAGTTCTCAGCAGCAACCCGCTCTAAGATGCCGTTTTTCTCGGACTCATCGAGTGCGTAATACACCTCTTTAGCCACATCGATTCGATACAGCGGTGGCATCGCCACAAAAACGTGACCAGCTCGGACAAGGGGTCGGAAATGACGAAGGAAGAGCGCGCAAATCAGTGTCGCAATGTGAAGGCCGTCAGAGTCGGCATCCGCCAAAATACACACCTTCTGATAACGCAGACCGTCGAGATCATCACTGGCAGGATCAATCCCTAGTGCAACAGAGATGTTATGAACTTCTTGCGAGGCAAGAATCTCGCCAGCATCGACTTCCCACGTATTTAGGATCTTCCCGCGAAGCGGAAGGATGGCCTGAAACTCTCGATCACGCGCCTGCTTCGCTGAGCCGCCCGCGGAGTCACCCTCCACAAGGAAGAGTTCGCTGCGTGCCGGATCTTCGATTGAGCAGTCCGCAAGTTTTCCTGGCAACTGAGGTCCAGACGCAACCTTTTTGCGCACCACTTTTTTAGCGGAACGCATACGCGCCTGCGCTCGATTGATGCAAAGCTCAGCAAGTAGCTCTGCATCCGACGTGTGCTGGTTTAGCCAGAG
>CBFIHK010000044.1:0-17473 GCA_965662305.1 Luminiphilus sp. | reverse complement strand
CTGAGCGACTACCCGCTTACTCTTGCGGAGGATGCGACCGGTTCGGTATTCGTAGGTATGGCGCGGAGTCTCGGCGTAATTGATTCGTCACTAGAGACAATCGCACCAGTAGCGTTAGATGGCTCTGCCTTGAGTGAACAATTAGGTTTAGAAACGACAATCATCGACATCGAGGTTGAGCCAAATGGCTCATTACTACTTGGCACCGACGACTCCGGCATCTACCGCCTCACTCGAAACGCCTACGGCGATGGGGCCGAGCTCATCAACCTTTCAACTCAGTTCGAGCTGCCTAGTCTCGCTGTTGTCGGCATCCAGTACGATAACAGTGGCGCATTGTGGCTTGCCCACAACGAGGGGCTCACGAGGATTGTCGAGGAGACCGGCTCAATACAACATTTTGCCTCGCGTTTGGGCGTGACCTCAGAGGAGTACAACTCGGGAGCCAGTTACAAAAGTAAGGATGGTATGCTCTTTTTTGGCAGTCCATGGGGTGTTACCTACCTCGACGGTCGCCTCGAGACACTTGATAAACGGCCAGTAGACATGGGTTTTGGGTCGATCAATGTGGTGGAGCGTAAGCTGTCTGCCCCGACGCTTAACGATATCCTAGGGTTCAGTCCTGGCTCGTATACGTTGAAGGAGGCGGACCCATTCTACCCCTCCTCGCCCGAGGACGTCCTAGCACTGAGCGCCGACGTCACACTAACCACGGTTCAGTTTTTTGCCGCAGACTTCAGGGCACCCTGGATCGTTGAATATGAGCATCGTCTGGTCCCACTTTACGACTGGGAGCCTGCCAAGGGTGGTAACGTCCAACTAACAACATTGCGCCCCGGCACCTATACGCTAGAGTTAGCCGCGCGCGGAAGTAACGGTGTCTGGAACCGCGGTGGTTTGTCACTGCCGATTGTCGTCGCACCACCTTGGTATCAAACGACTGAGTTCTACACACTCGCCGCGGTCGTAGTCCTCCTAATTATCATGTTCTCGATCTTGGCTTCGCGTCGCAAACTCCAAGAGTCCATAAATCGCGAGATTGAAATGAAGCGGCAAGTGGTTGAGCGCACACATCAGTTCGAGCTGGCCAAGCGTGATGCCGAGAAAGCCAACCAGGCCAAAACAGAATTCCTTGCTGTGATGAGCCATGAAATCAGGACGCCGCTTCACGGTATTATCGGCATGAACGAGTTACTGCTGAACGCAGGTGTCTCTCCAAGGCAATCGCGTCTTGCACGCACAGCTATGAATAGCGGTAAGACCTTGCTCAATCTCATCAATGAAATCCTCGATATTTCAAAAATCGAGGCCGACAAACTCGAGCTTGATGAAGAGCTTTTCGATCTTTGTGATCTTGTCGACGATGTTACCTATTTGCAGGGTGAGCCGGCCCAACGAAGAGCGATCGAGCTCACTGTTATCCATGATTACAACGTCGCGGGCGCCTATCGAGGTGACGCGCAGAAGTTAAGACAGGTACTCACCAACGTGATCGGTAATGCCGTGAAGTTTACTGAGGTGGGCAGCGTTGATATCAAAACCTTCCTTGATGAAAACGATGCAGTTGTCATTGCTGTAGCGGATACGGGCGTGGGTATCCCAGAGGCATCGCGGGAGAAGGTATTCGAAAAGTTCACTCAGGCGGATGCGACAACGACGCGACGCTTTGGCGGTACTGGTTTGGGCCTTGCCATCTGCAAAAGCTATATGACCTTTATGGGGGGCAACTTAGAACTCTTTGACGGACCCGGCGGTAAGGGAACGTTGGTTCACATCACCATTCCGCTCGCGAAAGAAAGCGAGGTGAGAGCAAGTCATCGCGGAAATGTGGCGCTCTGCACTGAGGACGACAAACAGGCACTGAGCTTCCAATCTCAAGCACTGCGCCTCGGTTTTGATACGCTTCGCATCAAGCGTCCTGAAGAGGCACCTGCTGACACTGTCGCGGTTGTCATCGATGAGCGCTGTGACACCGCTACAATTAGGGCCTTTGCCGATCAAAGCCGGTTTGATCAGCGATTACTACTGACGGATATTCGCAGCGACAACCCACTTATCGCCACGAAGACCTGGGACTTCATTCACAAGCCAGTTACGAGCGCGACACTGCGCGAGGCCTTGAACAATCTCCCCTCGGAAAGTACTGCAGAAACGACAGAGCACCTTGAGGGACTGCGCGTGTTGATTGCCGAGGACAACCCAGTCAATCAACTATTGGTGGAGAGTATGCTGACCGGTCTAGGCGCTTCGTTCAAAGCGGTAGAGAACGGTGCGCTCGCAGTCGATGCGGTTGACCATCAGGAGTTCGACATCGTTTTGATGGACTGCTTGATGCCAGTAATGGACGGTTTTGAAGCTACCCGTGCTCTACGTACCAAAGGCATTGATATTCCGATTATTGCTGCCACAGCCTCCGCCTCGGCTGGCGACTTCGACGAAGCACTTCAGGCTGGCATGAACGACGTTATGGTAAAGCCTTTCTCTGCAAGGGATCTAAAGCGGATGCTGATGGCATACGCGCCAGAAAGCGGGGACGTATCGGCTGAGGAGCGCGACGTACGCCCACTGATCGATGAGGACACCCTTCTCGCCATTGCGAGAATCAATCCTGAATCCGGTATGGATCTCGTTGATCAGGTTGTGGGCCTCTTTGAGCAGCAGACACCTACTTTCATAAACGAGATGGAAATGGCAACGCGAGAGGGTGACGCGGCGGAAACACGGCGTCTGGCGCACGCGTTTAAATCCTCAGCAACCAATATCGGCGCTGTAGTTCTTGGAGCACGTTTGGCTGAGATTGAAGCTTCCGCAAGAGACGAGCAAAAGACTTTAACCTCGGAAGAAGCAAGTGAACTGGATGACTTAGTGAGGGAGAGTTTGCGGCAGTTGCTTGCAGCCTACGTTCGACTCCGCTCGGAATTCGCGAGTGACGACGAAGATTAAAACTCACTAAGTCCACGAGGTTAGCGCCAGACGTCGAGTCTATTCAGCCCGAATCTCCAGAATGCGTCATGACATCGTGCAAGACTATCGACGCTGAGGACTAATGACGTTGAAAAAGGGGAGCCCGTTTCTCCCGTTGTGCCGCCAAACCTTCCTTTAAGTCTTCTGAGGCACTGCACTCGTCTGCTAATAACTGCGCTGTCGCTTTATCAAAGGTGTTCGTCTCCACCATTTTGATAATGCGTAACATGGCAGCCAGAGACAGAGGTGCCAAACTCGAGAGCTTGTCGATCAAGGCCGCTGACTGAGTGTCGACCATTTCCTCGCTGACCAGCCAATCGATAGCGCCATGCTGAGACAACGTCTCAAAAGACACAGGCTCAGTTGTCAACAGTAGACGTCTAACCAAGGTACTGCCCAAGCGCTGAGTCATCCTTTGAATACCCTCGACCGGGTAACAAAGCCCCACTGCGGCAGCGGGAATCATCAGTTTCTTACCCTCAACCGCTAACCGAAAGTCACAGCTGAACAAAAGCTCGGCACCACCTCCAAAAACATTTGCCTCAACAATTGCGAGCGTTGGGATAGGTAGCTGTGCGATAGCATTGGTCATGGACTGAAAGTCATCACCGTTCATGGTGCCATCAGTGATCTCTTTGAGATTAGCACCCGCACAAAACACAGGACCCTCTGAACGGATAACAAACAGTCGACAGCTTTCAGTGATCTTCGAGAGTGCCGCTTTCACTGCAGCAATTTCCTCCGACCCGATCGCATTGCGACGTTCCGGCGCGCAAAGTGTGAGATGTGCCACAGGGCCTTCAATATCAAAGCGAATCGAATCGACCATTTCATTTCTCCTCCTTCTTCACTGTTATTGTGTCATGAGTCGCACCCCGCTGAATGGACAGGTTCAAAAAAAATACTTAAAGTTCAAATATTCGAACGCCGAGAATGTCTTTCGGCGTCTACGCCAGTTTAAGAGCCTATATCGCGTCCCATGTCAGATTCTGCAACTCCGAAAAAGTCCGGTGCTGGCTCACCCTTTAGTCGTGGCGCTCAACACGAAGCAAAACGCACAGCCATCCTGTCTCGCGCCGCGAAACTCTTTAATACCAAAGGCGCTCGATCGACAACACTGGCTGACGTCGCTAACCGGCTGGGACTGACAAAGACCAGTCTCTACTACTACGTCAAAACAAAAGAAGATTTGATTTACCAATGCTATGCGAGCGCAATGGGACGATTGCATAGGTCATTGGACGAGGTAGAGCAAGGGACGAGCGATCCGTTAGAGCGCGTTATTCGTGCAATGGAGCGACATATTGAAATTAGCTTGGACTCGCTAGCAGAGCGCGGAGACTACTTTGCTGCACCACTGGAGCTTGCCGTATTACCCACGGAACAGCGCAAAGAGCTTGAGCAAGATTATCTGCAGATGTTTAAACGCTTCAGAGGCTATCTGCGCGACGGTATAGCGACGGGTGTTATCCGCGACTGCCACACAACGAGTACTGCAAGGGCGTTACTTACTGCACTAGATTGGTCTTTCTACTGGCTTTACGAGATGCCTGAAAGCGATGCCAAGCAAACCACCCGGGTCATAAGGTCGTTGTTTTCAAATGGTTTGGTACCTAAAGATTCAGACTTCACACTGGGTGCAGTGCGACCCAAAACCAATGACACTGCAAGCCAGGGCTTTAATCGCGAAGCACAGAATCGTATGAAGCAAGAGGCTTTCTTGCGTGCAGGCACGCGACACTTCAATCGCAAAGGGTTCAGTGGAACGTCGCTAGACGACATTGCCGAATCCCTAGACGTGTCCAAGGGTGCGTTCTACTACCATTTCTCCAGCAAAGAAGCCCTGCTGGCACAATGTTACGAGTTCACCTTGGACCAGTTCGACAGCATCATCGAAATGCAAGCCGACAAGGAAGTCTCCCCTCTCGAAAAATTAGGTGATATTTGTACCGCAATTTTTGGTCTGCAGAACTCTGAAAGTGGACCGTTGATTCGATATAATTCGATCACCGCACTTCCTCCCGAGATAAGGCGCTCTGTACTCAGGCGCACGGAAGACACGCACGCAAAACTTGATCAGCTCATGTCAAAAGGTGTGGCGGAAGGTACGGTTGAGACACCCAACGCACTGGTGTCACGCCATCTCTTGGTTGGTGCAATCAACGCAGCGGCAGACATTGATCAATGGCGACGCCTAGACAACCTAACAGGCGCCGCTCACGACTTTTTTGATGTTTTTTTCTTTGGTTTAAAGCCGAGATAAAACACTGAGGTACCCATGAGTTCTAAAGAAATTATCAGTCACACCTTCCCTGAGGTGTTGGACATCATCACACCCAAACGTGTTGGTGATTATTGGTTCATTGGCGACAGCTTACGTCCGCAGTTCAGGCTATTCGGTGGTCAGGTCGTTGCTCAATGCTTACTTGCCGCCTACGAGACTGTGGACGACCACCTAACAGCGCACTCGATGCACTGCTATTTTTTACGTGCAGGAAACGCAGATCTCCCGATTGAACTCGAAGTGGATCCCATCCGAAATGGCCGTTCATTCTGTACACGTCGAGTGGTGGCTCGCCAAAACGGCGAGGCTATTTTCAACACCTCGATTAGCTACCACGTGGAAGAGGAAGGTATGTCTCATTCACTGAGCATGCCAGAGGTCGTATCACCCGAGGAAGCGGCCGCCATCAATGCGGAACGTGACCAAAACCTCCCCAAAAACATGCTGGACCTTTTTGGCGTGACGCGTGAGCGCATTACCGAGCGTCTACCCGAAGCTCAGGAGCCAATTGCTCAATCTTGGTTCAAGGTCATCGGTCCATTCGAGGGTTGTGTGCGCAAACAGCAAGCCGCGTTAGCAATGATTTCTGACTTCTCGCTCTACAGCACAGCGTTCTCCGCCTTCCCCTACGAGCAACCAGAGAAAGTTTTTATTGGTGCCAGTCTGGATCACGCCATCTGGTTCCACGATGTTCCGGATATGAGCGATTGGATTCTCTACGACACTTACAGCCCCTGGTCTGGCGGCGCACGTGGCTACAACCGCGGCTCGCTGTGGAGCCGAGATGGGAAACTGATTGCATCAACGGCGCAAGAAGGCTTGATGCGCATCCGAAGAGATCGCACGGACTAAGCGACAACTCACCCGGTGCGTGTCACGTAATGTTGTAGGAAGCAACTTAGTTAATGAACCTTGGGTGCCGCGGCCGTGCCCACCTAAAAAGCGCGCACTAGTTAACGCGGGTTTCCATTTGTTCGCCTAATTGAACGAGCGAAAGTTCACCGCCTGCAAGCGAAAGTTCGTGGTAAGACGCGTTCGAGGGGTAAACCTGCAACACCGCTGACTGCTTCTCGATCTCGGCCACAACGGCGTTGATCACCAAGAAGTGGCAGAAAATAACCGTGGGGCCCTCGCAGGCTTTCAGACCGGCAACAATGTCGTTCCGCCACTCCCACAAATCGGCAGACTGCTCTGACCAATCCTGCTGCATAAACGCCTGAAGCCAAGCTTTTCGGCCGCTTAGCGGTACTGGTGAACGGACCTCCGAAAAGCGTGGGTCTATCGTGACGTCAGCACCTCGCTTTTCAGCAAACGCAGCAGCTGTTTCTTGAGCGCGTTTTAGCGGACTGGAGAGAAGCGTCGCATCCTCAGGTACGATATCAAGCAGCGCTTGCGCTGTCCGCTCGGCCTGCTCTTGGCCCAGTGCGGAGAGCCCTGGGTCGGGATCCTTCTCCCAGCTCGCCGCCGCCTCGCCATGTCTCACAATCCAGATTTGAGTCATCGGTATGTCACCAATCGCTCATTTAGCTGAGCGCTCATCAGGTGCAAATGGCCAACGTCGTTAAACGTAGATAGTGAGCACTTACGTGAATTGAAAATAATCCGAGTAATCGAGCAATTAAACACCGGTTCATAAAACTCGTATACACGGTCGGAAGTCAGCTTAAGCACATGCCCGACGATGGTTGCGATTGTGCCACCCGACGTAAAAATCGCAGTGTCAGTCCCCGAGGCAGCAGACGCCATGGCACGCTCAAACGCACTGACCACACCCCCGTGGTAGTCCTGCCAACTTTGGATGCCCGATACATCACACTCTGGACTGACCCAATAATTGAAAACCGTTTCGATAATCTTCTGGAAGGATTTTGTATCCGTATCCATAGCCGCGACCAAATCGGCGAAACGTGCGTCGCGCTCTAAAAGCAGCGGCATCATCACCTCAATCTGCTCGTCGGTTTGAACCTCATTAAACCGCGGGTCAATGATTAACTCTGGCGCCTGCTCGAGCTGATCCAGAACGCGCTGACCTGTCTCACGTTGACGCGATAAGTCGCCACTGTAAGCCGCGCTGAATCGCGTACCCATTTGGCGCAGAAACTCGCCGGTGAGATCTGCCTGGCGCTGTCCCAAAGGTGATAACTGATCGTAGTTATCGGCCCCAAAGGACGCTTGACCGTGTCTGACAATAAGAAGATTAGCCATACAAAACCGCCTATCGCTGAAAACGCAGCTTGCTAGAGTACGGAAAAAAGTCCTCAACGAAACCGTCCCGCAGCTTGTCTTGCAAGTTTGTCCAGAACGCAGCTTCGTACAGGTCACTGTGGAGCTGGTCGAAGGCTTTGCGGGCCCGAGCGTTACCCGAGAAAAAGAGTCTAAACTCTTCGGGAAAGACGTCATTGGGGCCAACAGTGTACCAGGGTGTTCCGGACATCTCCTCGTACTCATCTCGGGGCGGCGGAATCTTGCGAAAGTTCACCTCGAGGAGTGGCTGAATCTCATCGTAGTCGTAGAAAACAACCCGGCCATGGCGGGTAACACCGAAATTCTTGAGCAGCATGTCGCCGGGAAAAATATTTGCAGCGGCCAATTCCTTGATCGCATTCCCGTAGTCAAACATCACCGCATCGACCTCCTCATCCGTTGCGTCCTTTAAATAAAGGTTCAACGGCTGCATGCGCCGCTCGACGTAACAGTGCTTGATGATGAGGGCCCGACCACTGATCTCGTACTGCGATGGACAGGTCGCTTCGAGCTCTTCCAAAAGCTCCTCTGAGAATCGTGAGGCATCAAAGACTAAGTTGGCGAATTCTTGTGTATCCGCCATACGCCCTGCTCTATCCCAGCGCTTTACCAACTGATATTTATCTCGCACTTCTTGGTGCGTAACTTCCTTGGGCGGTGTAAATCGATCTTTAATGATCTTGAACACATACTCATAAGACGGCAGCGTAAACACTGCCATGACCATGCCCTTAATACCCGGCGCAGGCACAAACGCGTCCTCAGTCGAGCGCATATGACGTGTCGCGGTTCGGAAGTAGTAAGTTTTGCCATGACGGTGATGGCCAATGCAGCTGTAGATCTCTGAAACCGCTTTGCGCGGCATCAGCTGCTGCAAAAAGAGAACGTATTGAGACGGTATCGACGCGTCTACCATGAAGTAGGTTCGGGTAAACGAAAACAACTTAGAAATAATGTCTGAGCCCAATAAGCAGGCGTCCAAATACACCGCCGGCGACGCTTCGTCCTCTGTGTGCAGCATGGGGATAACGAACGGAATCTGCAGTCCTTTCCCCGAGATACGACCCACGATATAAGCCGCTTTGTTGCGAAAGAAGTGGTGCTCGAGGGCATGGAGTTCAATATCCGCCTGTTGATCGATCCCAGCGTCGACCACGGCCGCAGTCATAACCTCAGTCACGCGAGCGCACTCGCACTCAAAATCCTCGTAAGGGCGTGACATTGCATACTCGTGCAACATTGCCTCGACCGCTTGCTGAATGTTACCTCGGGTACGATAGGTGTTCAGAACCCGACGAACATCAACAGGCGGCATGTCGCCCTGAGGCGAGAACACAAATGCATAGTCATCTCGGATCCATCGATGCTTAAAGACTGCGTTGAAGATGGAGTTGTAGTAGGTCTCGGCAATTTCGAAATTTGTCATGCCGCGCACGAGCTGCGCGTAGATATCGCGTGTTTCCGCCCAAAAGGTGAGGTCGTGCAAACGCTCTGCCGCGATGTATTCAACAACATCGATGGTCTCGAGCACCTTGATTTTGTAGATGTCGATGCGACGCATCGACGCCTCTTGCGCTGCTCGCCACTCGGCATTTTCGAAACGCGTGCGCGCTGAGAGCGTGATGTTCTCAAACTCAGCAAAATAGGCCGTAAAGCCATTGAGAATGGTGCGGGCTAGCCGGGACTGCTTGTCCATGCAGGAAAGTTTACTTGCCGACGGGGTCCGTGAATAGGCGTCTCAATTTACGCATACCACCTAACCAACGGTCGTAACTGCGGGCCTTATTTTGACGGTACTCTTCAACCTCTGGGTGAGGAAGAATCAAGAAAGACTCAGCATCCAGTCCTTGCACCACGGCTTCAGCTACGGCTTCGGCAGACAACATGCCATCAACACCCGCAACGCCACCGCCTTCAGTCCCCGCAGTCATCGCTGTATCAACGGCCTGTGGGCAAAGACAACTCACTTTGATGCCGTCATCACCATGGGTGATCGACAGGCTTTCTGCAAAAGAAACGGCTGCGTGCTTCGTTACCGAATAAGGTGCGGAGCCAATTTGAGCTAATAGGCCGGCTGCAGATGCAGTATTGAGGAAGTACCCTTCTCCACGAGCGATCATCGCTGGCAGACAGGCGCGAGCCGCATAGACGTGCGACATCACGTGGATTTCCCACATACGCTGCCACAATGCATTGTCAGCACCGGTGGCCCACCAGGGGTCACCGTCTACACCAATAATGCCGGCGTTAGAGCAGAAAAGGTCGATCTGACCATGCTCGGACTCTACCACGGCTACCATTGACGCGATCGCGGATTCGTCGCGCACATCAACTGCAAATGATTGAGCACCGATTTCGGAGGCAACTGCCGAAACAGCATCCCCATTAAGATCAGCGATAACAACCGCTTTCGCGCCTTCAGCAACGAAGCGGCTTGCGAGAGCTTTGCCGATACCGCTGGCGCCACCCGTTACAACACAGACTTTGCCAGCGATATTCATACTTATGCCGCCGCGTACGTGCTTTCGATGAACTTGGTGCGGTGGAAAGTACCATCACCGAGTGTTGCGTTGATCATCATCAAGCGCTTGGCGTAGTGACCGATATCCAGCTCATCAGTAATACCCATACCGCCGTGCATCTGAATTGCTTCGCCGTAGATAAGCTTGCTGTTGCGATCAATCAGTACTTTGAGCGCATGGATCGTCGTTTCAGCTGATGCAGGATCGATCTTGTACTCGCAGAGCGCTTTGAACAGCAATGACTTCGCCTGCTCGTAAGCCATCATCGCATCCACCATACGGTGCTGGAGCGCTTGGAACGAACCAATAGCCACACCGAACTGCTCACGTGTCTTGGTGTATTCGAGCGTCTTGGCATTGAGTGTACCCATGATACCCACGGCTTCTGACGCCAGGGCAACCAAGGCTTCACGAACAACGTCGTGCACCACAGCTGCGGCACCACCTTCTGCGCCAAGCAGTGCATCAGCACCTAGCTGAACATTATCGAAAGTGATGTTGGCAACACGCTGCGCATCCATCATCGGGTAGCAGACTTTTGATACACCCTCAGCGTTTGCATCAACCAAGAACAGTGACAAACCGTCTTCGTCGAACTGACCGCCTGAGGTACGTGCAAGGACAACGAGCTTGTCGGCGTTTTCGCCGTTGAAGACAACAACCTTTTCGCCGTTCAACGTGTAGCCGTCGCCGCTCCTCGTCGCAGACGTTTTGCAGTCTGCGATAGCGTAGCGACTCTGACGCTCAACGTAGGCAAAAGCACCGAGGGTTTCACCGCCGATAACGCTCTCAAGGATAGATGCACGCTGTGCCTCATCACCTGCACGTGCTACCACGCCGCCGAAGAGCACAACCGTAGGGAAGAAAGGCTCGACCACGAGGCCTTTTCCCATCTCTTCCATAACGACGGACAAATCAACGATGTTGCCACCAAAGCCGCCATCCGCTTCTGAGAATGGAATCGACAACCAACCCAACTCAGCCATGGTCTGCCAGTTATCACGGCTCATGCCTTCATCGCTTGAAACAATCGCACGTCGCGTGTCCCAGTCGTAGTCGTCTTGTACAAAGCGCGCGATCGAATCGCGAACCATTTGCTGTTCTTCTGTGTAATCGAAGTTCATTGTTTCATTGCTCCTTCGGGAAATGCGTCCTTACTCGAGACCAAGTACGTACTTGGAAATGATGTTCTTTTGAACCTCGTTAGAACCACCATAAATTGTTGCTGCACGACCGTACATAAATGAACGACGCGCCTCTGAACCGAACTCGTGACCCAGAACCTCTGGATCCATATCAGTCGGCAATACACCTTGATAGTAAGCGGCCAACTCCATGCGGAGCTCTTGGGTCGCCTGCTGAAGCTCGGTACCTTTGATCTTCAATAGCGAAGACTCTGGTCCTGGGAAACCGCCCGCGGCCATAGTTGCGAGCGTACGGAGCTCGGTGAACTCAAGCGCCATAAGCTCGACTTCGATGTCGGCCATGCGCTGCTGGAAGCCTGCATCATCGATAAGACGCTGACCGCCATTCATCTCCGCAGCAGCCGCTTCTTTGATCAAACGCATGTTGCGCTTGATGTCAGCAACGCCCGCAATACCTGTTCGCTCGTGCGCCAACAACGCTTTTGCAACAGTCCAGCCTTTACCGACTTCACCGACAACGTTCTTTGCAGGGACGCGAACATTGTTGAACTCAACCTCGTTCAAGTTGTGCTCGTTATCGATACCGATAATTGGATTGACCTTGATACCTTCTGACTTCATGTCGACCAAGATGAAGGTAATACCTTCCTGCTTCTTGCCGCTGTTGTCCGTTCGAACAAGGCAGAAAATCCAATCTGCGTGCTGCGCGTAAGTGGTCCAGATCTTCGCACCGTTGATGATGTAGTCATCGCCATCGCGCTCAGCTTTCGTCTTGAGGCTCGCGAGGTCAGAACCTGAACCAGGCTCCGAGTAACCCTGACACCACCAGTCTTCGCTCTGGAGAATACGGGGCAAGAAGTACTCTTTCTGCTCATCCGTACCGAACGCCATGATGACGTTAGCCACCATAACTAAGCCAAAAGGTACAACGTCTGGAATGCCGCGCAGTGAACGCTCTGATTCCCAGATGTATTTCTGTGTCGCAGTCCAGCCCGTGCCGCCGTGCTCGACAGGCCAGTTGGGCGCAACCCAACCTTTGGCGTAGAGCTTCTTCTGCCACTCAACCATACCCTTAGAGCCACGGCTCTTCAGGTGCGCCTGCATATCGGCGTCAAATTCAGTATCGAGGAAGTTGCGGACCTCGTCGCGGAATGCGAGATCTTCTGCTGCTAATGCAATATCCATTGTTCATGCTCCCGTGAGTGCGTCATCGCCGAGGGATGCCGGCGAATTTGAACCTTGAGTAGGTTTTTTCAACGAGGCGAATGTTAGCGTTTTGGTAATTTTTTGCAAGAAAAACCACCGTTCAAAACGCCTTGGCTCGCCTGCCTAATACAGTATAGAGAAGAGTTTGCGCTGATACTCAGCCGCGAGGGGGTCTCCTTTGCCAATTGTGGCAATTGTATCGAGGTACATGCGCTTGGCCTCGCCGTTATTCCAGTCTCTGTCAGACCGTAAAACCACGAGAAGATGCTCGAGCGCATCGCGAAAATGCGACGCTGCCGAGAGCTGTACAGCCAGCTTTACACGCACGCCGTGGTTTTCCTCATCCGCGGCGAGCTCTCGCTCGAGCGCTTCGATTTCCGGCGACTTACCCGCCTCTCGCTTGAGTTCAATTTGCGCCATGAGCTGTTCATGAACAGCTTCTCGGTCAACCAACCGGACCTCGTTAAGCACTTCTTCAGCATCGTCGAGACGATTGGCTTCAATCAGGGCGCCGGCATAAGCCAGTGTAATGTCCAAGAGCTTGTTTGATTCTTCCCAAGCCGCTCTTAATAAGGCAACAGCCTCGGCGGTGTTGCCTTGGTCCAGCAACTCAGTTGCTTCTGCAATTTTTGCATCCCAGGGCGACGGCAGGTGTTTCTGCAACATTTCGCGAACGGCGGTTTCGGGCTGAGCGCCCGCAAAACCGTCCACAGGCTGGCCGTCCTTAAATACCATCACGGTGGGAAGGCTTCGCACACCCAGCTGCTGCGATATACCTTGCTGTTCGTCGGCATTGACCTTAGCGAGCAAAAACGCGCCTGCGTACTCATCGGCCAGCTTTTCTAATAACGGCATTAATTGCTTGCAGGGTGCACACCACTCAGCCCAAAAATCGACCACCACAGGTCGGTTGAACGACTCATCGATCAAATACTGTTGTGCGTTTTCCTGACTGATTTCAATGACGTTCATGAATCCCCCGGTTCACTTCTTTATGACAGGCCGAGCACATCAGCCATGCTGTAACTGCCCGAAGGCTTACCCTGCAGGAAATGCGCTGCCCGCAACGCACCCGCTGCAAACGAATTGCGACTGCTTGCTTTGTGTGTAATTTCGAGTCGCTCGCCCTCGGCACCGAACATCACAGTGTGCTCGCCAACGATATCGCCGGAGCGAGTGACTGAAAAACCGATGGACCCTGGCTTACGCGCCTCGCGCACGGCCGATCTATCGTATTGCGCAACGTCGTTTAGCGAGGTGCCCATAGCATCGGTGATTGCTTTACCCATAGCTAAGGCCGTTCCAGAAGGCGCGTCTATCTTGTGCTTATGGTGCGCTTCATGAATCTCGATATCAGCATCAGAGCCCATAACCTCCGCAGCTATCGCTAATAATCGATAGGCGAGATTGACACCCGTACTGAAGTTAGCCGCGCGACAGCTGGCAACCGATGCCAAACTGCCATCAAGTGTCGCTAACTGATCGTCCGAGAATCCCGTTGTACCGAGAACAATCGGAACACCTGCATCTGCACAAAGCTTTGCATTCGCAAGCGTTGAGTCGGGCAAAGTGAAGTCAATCACAACGTCGACTGACTGCACTGAAAGTATTTCAGCTATCTCAAGACTCGGCGAGTCACTGCCAAGCAGCGATTGGATATTGGAGCCCGCGAGCACACTGCCAGGCCGCGCCACAAACGCTACGAGCTCCGCGTTATCGTCAGCAATCACGGCGCGAGCCACCGCTTGGCCCATTCGTCCACTCGCACCGGTTACTGCAACTCTTAATGTCATCCATTAAGCCCTTCGAAGAAATTTTTCACACCGTCGAACCAGCTTGACTGCCGAGGTGACTGGTCGCCGCCTTCACCCAAGCTCTTCCGGAATTTTTCAAGTAACTCCGTCTGCTCAGCGTTCAGATTAACAGGTGTTTCCACAACAGCGCGACACAGCAAGTCACCAACCGGACCACCTCGCACGGGCTTCACGCCTTTGCCGCGCAAACGGAACAACTTACCTGTTTGCGTCTCTGCCGGAATCCGAAGCTTCACACGACCATCCAAGGTGGGGATCTCGTGCTCGCCACCCAGCGCAGCGTCAGCAAAACTGATGGGGAATTCGCAGTAAAGGTTTCGACCATCGCGCTCAAACAGAGGATGCTGCTTTACGGAAATCTGAACGTACAGATCGCCATTGGGACCACCTGAGGGTCCCGCTTCACCTTCACCGCTCAGGCGAATGCGATCGCCCGTATCAACACCGGGTGGAACCTTGACCGACAACGTCTTGGTCTTCTCGACCAAGCCTTCGCCGTAGCAAGAGCCGCAAGGAGAATCGATGCTTTGACCCCGACCGCGACATTTAGGGCAGGTTTGCTGAACTTGGAAAAAGCCCTGTTGCATGCGGACTTGGCCACTACCGCCACAGCCGCTGCACGTTGTTGCACTCGTCCCCGGTTTTGCGCCGCTACCGTCGCAGGTGTCGCAGTGCTGAAGAGATGGCACTTTGATCTCCGCGGTTTTCCCGCGAACGGCGTCCTCCAGAGAAACCTCCAAGGTGTACCGTAGGTCAGATCCGCGCTGCGGGCCCTGACGTCGACCGCCTCCGCCTCCGAAGATGTCACCAAATACATCGCCGAAAATATCGCCGAAGCTGCCACCTTGGAAACCGCCGCCCCCCATCTGAGGGTCAACACCTGCGTGACCGTACTGATCATAAGCCTGGCGCTTCTCGGCATCGCTTAGGATTTCATAGGCTTCAGACGCTTCCTTGAACTTCTCATCTGCGTTCTCATCATCCGGATTACGGTCCGGGTGATACTTCATCGCGACGCGACGGTACGCCTTCTTGATATCCTGAGCTGAGGACGACTTTTCGACCCCCAACACCTCATAATAATCGCGCTTTGACATAGTCATTCCCGCCACTCAAACATCGGTGGCCTAGTTAAAAAAAAACGGATTCCAACCTACTGCCAGAACCCGTACAACGTTTAACGTGTCACAAACCTGAGCGGTTCAAAACCGCACCGATTAACGCTTATCGTCTTCACGAACCTCTTCGAACTCTGCATCAACAACATCACCGTCAACCACATCGTCTTCGGGTGCCGCCTGCTCGCCTGCTGCCTCACCGGCTTCAGCCTGAGCTGCGTACATCTTTTGAGCTACGCCGCTTGTCGCTTCAGTCAGCTTGGTAGTCGCAGCTTCAATCGTGTCCTTATCGTCACTCTTGAGGGCTTCTTCCGCTTCGCTAATCGCGGCTTCGATTGCCGAGCGCTCGTCGTCGGTTGCGTGCTCACCAGCTTCTTCCAGTGTCTTCTTGGCCGCATTGATCATGCCGTCGGCCGCGTTGCGGGCCGTAACCAGTTCTTCGAACTTCTTATCGGCTTCTGCGTTGGCTTCCGCATCCGCAACCATTTGCTCGATATCTTCCTCTGAAAGACCGCCCGACGCGGTGATACGAATCGATTGCTCTTTACCAGTTGCCTTATCCTTCGCAGACACATTCAGGATACCGTTCGCGTCGAGGTCAAACGTTACCTCGATTTGTGGCATGCCGCGTGGTGCCGGTGGGATATCAGCCAGATCGAATCGACCGAGGGACTTATTCGAAGACGCCTGCTTACGCTCACCCTGAACCACGTGAATGGTTACCGCTGTCTGGTTGTCCTCTGCGGTAGAGAAAACCTGTGACTTTTTGGTTGGGATCGTGGTGTTCTTCTCAATAAGCGGAGTCGCAACGCCACCCATTGTCTCGATACCGAGCGTCAGTGGTGTTACGTCAAGGAGCAACACGTCTTTGACGTCACCGGCAAGTACCGCACCTTGAATTGACGCACCCATCGCAACGGCTTCGTCAGGGTTTACATCCTTACGTGGCTCTTTGCCGAAGAAGTCAGCAACGGTCTGCTGAACAAGCGGCATACGTGTCTGACCACCCACCAAAATAACGTCTTCAATCTCGCTAGCTGATAGGCCTGAGTCACCCAGTGCAACCTTAACGGGCTCGAGTGAACGCGTGACCAACTCACCCACAAGCGACTCGAGCTTGGCGCGCGTCAGCTTAACCACCAAGTGCTTGGGACCGGTTGCATCAGCCGTGATGTACGGCAGGTTTACTTCAGTCTGCTGCGAGCTAGAGAGCTCGATCTTTGCCTTTTCTGCCGCTTCCTTGAGGCGCTGCAAAGCGAGTGGATCATTGTGCAGATCGATACCATTCTCGTTCTTGAACTCGTCTGCCAGGAACTCGATCAAGCGGAGGTCGAAATCCTCACCACCCAAGAAGGTGTCACCGTTGGTTGCCAGTACTTCGAACTGGTGCTCACCGTCGACTTCTGCGATTTCAATAATCGAAATATCAAAGGTACCGCCACCCAGATCATAAACCGCTACAGTGCGATCGCCCTGCGCTTTGTCCATGCCGTAAGCAAGTGCCGCAGCCGTTGGCTCGTTGATAATTCGCTTAACTTCAAGTCCCGCAATGCGACCTGCATCCTTGGTTGCCTGACGCTGTGAATCGTTGAAGTAAGCAGGAACGGTAATGACCGCTTCAGTGACTGACTCGCCAAGATACTCTTCGGCCGTCTTCTTCATCTTGCGAAGCACTTCAGCAGAGACCTGAGGCGGCGCCATCTTTTCGCCTTTCGCCTCAACCCACGCGTCACCGTTATCCGCTTTAACGATGTTGTAAGGCACCATTGAGATGTCTTTTTGAACAACGTTGTCTTCGAATCTTCGGCCGATCAATCGCTTGACCGCGAACAGTGTATTCGTTGGATTGGTGACCGCCTGACGCTTCGCGGACTGACCAACGAGTACTTCGCTGTCATCCGCATAAGCCACAATTGAAGGCGTGGTTCGGCCGCCTTCAGCATTTTCAATAACGCGAGGCTTGCCACTCTCAAGAACCGACACACAACTGTTAGTGGTCCCGAGGTCAATTCCAATAATCTTTCCCATTTCTCTCTCCTGCAACCGGGAACACCCGGCGTCTCATCTTGTCTCTGTAGATGGGTCTTGCTCTTCTTTTTTCAAGCGCGCCCATCAAAAAGCGTTGAAAAAATTTGTGCTCCTCTCTCAGGAAGCAGCCTTCGACACCATGACCATG
>CBFIHK010000043.1:0-17829 GCA_965662305.1 Luminiphilus sp. | reverse complement strand
CTTGCGCGTCTTTCATAAAAGCTGACTAAATCAAAATGGCCGGACTCAATGTCATTTAAAATAATAGTAGTAATCAGAAATCCGCTGATCACAAAAAATATATCTACGCCAACGAAACCGCCCTCAAATCCTTGCATACCTGAGTGGAACATGATCACGGGCAAAACTGCGACCGCTCTTAAACCATCTATCTCAGGTCTATATTTCACTGGCACAAAATCTTTATCAGGACTTTATTGTCGAAGATTCTACAGCGGGTCGCTCACATTCGACATTAACCTACAACCTGTATGGCGCGCCCACCAGGACTCGAACCTGGAACCTGCCGCTTAGAAGGCGGCTGCACTATCCGGTTGTGCTATGGGCGCGGAGGGCGCGAGTATGGCACAAACCTAATACGTTATTCCACGATATCGCGACCTTGGCAGTCTTTTCCTGGGACTGGTTTCTCTGTCCAAATTTGCAGTAATTGCATAACACTCGTTGTCGCCGCAATGACTAGGAGACAAGTTGACAGAGCGACCGAGAGGTCATGTTCAAGCGCGATTTCGACCAGAATCACGGTGATCGAGATGCAGTAAGCTGTAACCAGCAGACGAGCGACATTTGGAGCACGCGAATCAGCTGCGCCCTCATGCATCGAATGACTCAAACGAAAGCCGAGCCACAAGCCGATCACGCATGCCATAAACCAAAGTGGGGTGGTTGCATCTGCCATGATTAATATTCGCTCTCCTCTTATGCAGACCGCTGGTATGCAGGCCGCTGGGATGCAGGCTGCTGTGATTGTTCTGACTGTATAAAAACGGGGCTGTCCAGTCGAGCTATCCAAAAGCGTGATTGCCAGCGGTTTAGTCTTTTGCCCGCAATATCGCGCGCGTTGCGGTGCGCAGAAGCGTATCCGCATCCGCATCCTCATCGAAGGTATCGAGCATGCGATTGTGCTTCAATGTGGCGATGCCGTGCGCAGTCGACCACATCAATGTCGCTGTCTTTAGGGAGTCACCGGTCGACTCGGGCCTATGTCGTTTCAGATAAAGGTCGATTGCCTCGTGCAAAACCTGAAAGCCGGTTCGCTTGGCACGAGCCTCTGCACGCCGGCTCTCGGTATCACCATGGTCTTCCCACATGAGGCCAAAAAACGCTTTTTTATCGGTTGCATAGCGTAAATAAGCGGACCCAAGGGCATCCAAATGACCCAAGGTGCCGTGCTCAACATCGGCCTGCGCACGGGTTATGTAATCCATGATGCCGAGATGCGTGAGTTCTCTAACGGCCGTGAGAAGGGCGTCTTTGTCCGTGAAGTGACGGTAAAGCGCCGGTGCACTTACGCCGACCCGCTTTGCGACTTGAGCAATCGTAATGTCGTAGCTGCCAATGCTCTCTATGAGTTCAGCGGCGGCGATGATGGCGCAGTTGCGGAGATCACCGTGATGGTATGGGGTAATAGACTTATTCACGCCAGCGCGCCTCTCGCGGCTTTGAGCTGCGCGCGTTCAATACGGTTATCTCGCGGCGCTCCCAAAAGCACATAAGCAGGTGGGACCAAATAAAACGAGATAATAGTCGACAGTAAAACGCCACCTGCGATAGCCATCGCAAAGGGTGGCCAGAACTGGCTTCCCTCGAGGATAAGGGGTAGAAAACCTCCAAATGTCGTGAGCGTTGTGGAGATAATGTGCCGACTTGAGTCGAGTACCTCGTCGCGCATCGCTTCGCGATCTCCATTTGAAGCGGAGGGCGATTGCTGAAAAGACGTCAAAATAATGATGCACGCGTTGATCGCTACACCAATTGAGCCAACGACGCCTACCAACGCCATAATGCCAAGGGGATAACGGAACAGTGCTAAGGCCAAGAAACTCAGGCCAAATGCGCAGACAACGACACCAAACGCGAGGCCGGTCAATCGCCAAGAGTTGAATGTCAGCATAATTGTCGCAAGTAGGAGCGACATCACCAGACCCACAGGGCCAATTAAATCGTTGACCACCTCCGAGCGTTCACCACTGTCGCCGCCAAAGCTGTACCGGTATCCGTCGGGTAGGGGGATGGGATCCTCCTCCAGCGATCTTTGCAGCAACTTCAGTGCCTCCTCGGGCAACACACCCCGCGTTAAGAATGCTTGGACTTGGTTGATGCGCTCGCCGTCCCGACGGCCAATTGGCGCATCATCGGGCACGACCTTGAGATCACCAATCGCCGATAGTGGAATAAATCGCGGATTGCCAGGTTGCCCGGGTAACGGAATTTGAAGACTCAGCAGACTGCCGCTGTTTTGCCATGCCTCACGCTCAAGCTTTGCACGCACACGAAGCTGCTCTGTGTCCTCGATAACGGCACCACCGAATCGGCCACGCAGGTATCCATCAACCAAGGCCGCAATCTGGCTTCGCTCCAAGCCTAGCCGTCGTAGTTTCTCATCATTAAACTGGAACTCCACTTTTGGCGCTGCAGGACTGATGGAAAGTTTTGTGTGGGTAATGTCCGGCAGTTCCTGCAATCGCTGCCTAAACTGCTCCCCTAATACTCTCAGGGTATGGGTATTGGGCCCGTAGAGAACGATCTCTAACGGCGCGTCGACAGGTGGGCCCTGATCGATACCAAGTACCAGAATCTGTGCCTGCGGGTACTTCCGGTCAAAGTCATCCTGCAATCGCCTGATTAATGCATTGGTTTTGTTCTCATCGCGCGTTAGCACCATGGCTTCAGCCCAACCCGGTGCATTGCGCTTGTTAGATCTCAGGTTGTAGTAGAAAGCAGGGGGGCTTTCACCGACGGACCAGTCAACACGGCGGATAAGTGGCTCGGCTCTCAGATCTTCATCCAGCTTGCGCACGAGTTCGAGGGTGGATTCAATACCGGCGCTCTTGGGCATTTCAACACGGAGATAGAGCTGATCACGATCGGTGCCCGGGAAGAATTGCGCCGTGAGCGTGGAGACGCTAGCGAAACCGAGCAGTGGAATTGACGCTGCAAGTAGAACGGATGCTAATGGATACTTTAGTGACCAGTCGATTGACGAGGCGAAGACCTCGCGTGTTTTCGTTAGGACAATGCCCGATCGCCACCAAGTCGCTTTTTCGCTCATCGCGCCAGGTAACAATCGGCCGCCGAGTGCAGGGGTCACCGTGAGTGCGAGCAATAGGCTCATGACCAACATGACAATAACGCAGGTGGCTAGGCTGCCCAGAAAGTCTCCGGAGGGACCTTGTAAAATGGCCATCGGTGTGAAGGCCAGCACGGTAGTAGCTGTGGCACTAACGAGAGGAACCGTCATTCGCTGAACGGCTTTCTCCATGGCCTCGAGTGCTTCATCTCCCTCGAGTAGATGTTTTCTGATTTCGTCGGTAACAACGATCGATCCGTCCACTAAGAGGCCGAGAGCAACAACAAGACCGGTCATGGATAATTGGTGTATCGGAACATCGAGGTAGCTCAACGCAAGCATCGACAGAAGCGTGCAAAGCGGAAGGCTGAGTGCCACAATGAGCGCGGCTCGCCATCCCAAGGTCACGAAAAGCACGGCCACTACGATCGCAATGCCGGCCACGATGTTTTGTACAACGCCAGCCAAACGTGCTTCCGTGTAGCCACTTTGATCATAGGTCGTCTCGATCGTAAGTCCCTCGGCGGCGTTGGCACGGTAGTCCTCCAGAAACTCGTCGAACGAGGCGCTGTACTTGTCTACCTGGTAGCCTTTTTTCATCTCGATGGCGAGAAAGACCGAACGTCGGCCATTAGAGAGGGCGAGTCGGGATGGGGGGCTCGCTTCCGACTTTGTCACGGACGCAATGTCGCTTATGCGAATACCTGTGATGCTGTCACGGTCTGACTTTACAAAGGTCTCTCTGACCGACTGTGCGCTATCAAAGTCTCCCGCAACCTCGATCGTCAACGAATTGTTAGGAGCTGTCAGTTTACCCGCAGGTGTTCGCGCGTCGGCCAGGGAGAGCGTTCTTGCGACGTCGTCGATAGATAGGCCCAGTGTACTCAGCGCAACACCATCGATCTCCACGTTGATCTCTTCGTCGGGCAATCCGTAGTGCTTCACTCGACGGGTTTGAGGCACCTTGCGCGCTGCGTCTGCAAACCGGAGCGCCTCTCTACGGAGGAGCGAAGGGGAAATGTCCACACCTTCGTCGGCGCTAATCGCAATGATCTTGACGAAGGTCGTGAATAGATCGTCATCAAGAACGGGTTTGGAGGCGCCCTCGGGCAGGTCGGCTGCCACGCGATCGACTTTACCTCTCAGTTCAGACCAGACGCGCTTTATATCGGCGCGCGACAAATAGTAATCGGCCTCAATCACGATGGTCGACACGCCGTTGATTGAGCTGGCGTCGAGTTCCTTAACATCTGGGTGCTCTCGAAGCGCGTCTTCAAGCGGTTTTGTAACCAGACTCTCGACCCGTGAAGGACTGGCCCCTGGGTAAAACGTCTGCAGCGACGCGACAAAGGGCGTTATCGAGGGGTCTTCTTGCCTGCCAAGACTGTTGTAGGACGTAACGCCTACAACAATGATCGAGAGAACAAGCAGCGCGAGATAACGGCCGTTTTCATAAAGGCTCGTAGCAATCATGAATCAGCCTTAGTTAACGACACGTATGGTCGGCACGATGTCTACCGGCGACCCCGGGCTCAGCCGTTGCATGCCGGACGCGACAACGTTGGTATCGTCTGCCACCGTTCCTCGAACGAACACACGTTCTCCCTCGCTGTAAACGACTTCGACGCTTTCGCGGGCAGTGACAAGCTTACCGGCCGCATCTTCCTTGGTCACCAGAATGGTCCAAAGCCCCTTGTCACCCTCGAGCAGCGCAGTAATAGGTAGCCAGCCGCCTGTTTCATTGACGCGCTCCTCAAACTCTAACGCGACCGTTTGGCCAACCCGCACGGGTTGATCCTTGGGAAGTGTCAGTACTGCGAGCACGGTGAGTGTTTGCGGATCCACGTCAGCCCCGACACTTCTGAGTCTGGCTGAAATTGCTTTACCTTCGACAAAAAGCGTGTAGCTCTCACCAATGACAGCCATATTCGCGAACTTGGGTGATATCCCGACGTGCGCCTCTCGCTCGCCAACAGATACGAGTCGCACGATTGGTACGTTCGGGCCGACAATACTCCCGGGTTCGGTGATTCGCTTTGAGACCACGGCATCAAAAGGTGCCCGCAACTTGCTCTTTTCAATAACAATTTCGGCGTTGCGAACACTGGCCTGCGTTGTTTGGAGTCGCGCTTGCGTGGCCTGAACTGTCAGGCGGGCATCATCTGCCTCGCGCTGAGAGATAAGTGATTTTGCCATCATCGCGTTGACACGCTTGAGGTTTAGCTCTGCGAGTTCGAGTTGCGCGGCAACCTCTTTTTCTTGTGCTTTTGCGAGTGCCAGAGCGGCGTTTTGCTGCCCTGTGTCTAGTTGTCCAAGCAGTTGACCCGTCGTGACAAAGTCACCTTCCTTAGCACCCAGTTCGGAGAGCACACCTGCTACTTCGAATCCTACGTTGCTATCAGACGCAGCCTCTACAATCCCTAGGAAGCGCGTTGACGCCGAGTAACTGCTTTCTAGCTCAAAGCGCTCGACTGTCACGGGCATGGGTTTTGCCTCGGTCGATATCGTCGGCTTAACGTTCGCCTCGATGGCGTCGGAACCAAAAATGACGATTCCGGCTGCGCCAAGAGCGCTGAATAGGGTGGTAAAGAAAAATCGAGGGGACATAATTAGACGTCGGATGTTAATGGGATTAACTTAATGTTATCACCGTTAACATCCGTGCGCGAGCCTGAAGACTTTTTGTCTAGGTCTTTGAGCCATGCATTTCTCACTTATTCACTTGCTAAGAAAGAGCGATTTCGAGACACTTTGCGGCCCTGCCGAGAAGCAGGCGTTATGGTGACTCGGACGGTCCCCTCGCAGCGATAGATAGCGAACCCCGCCAGGCCCGGAAGGGAGCAACGGTAGTTATCGACTCGGGTGCCGAGGTGTGGCTGTTCGAGTCACCTCCAAATAACCGTCGGGCACACTATGAGTTATCAAGTTCTTGCACGAAAGTGGCGACCCTCCAGCTTTTCTCAAATGGTTGGGCAAGAGCATGTCGTTAAGGCACTCACGACGGCGCTAGAGTCAGAACGGCTACATCACGCATACCTGTTCACGGGCACACGCGGTGTCGGTAAGACAACGGTGGCGCGACTTATTGCCAAGAGTCTCAACTGCGAGGCGGGGGTAACAGCAACGCCCTGTGGTGTATGTGCCAGTTGCGTCGAGATAGCCGAGGGTCGCAGCGTTGACGTGCTAGAGGTTGATGCTGCTTCTCGCACCAAGGTCGAAGACACGCGAGAGCTTCTTGACAACGTTCAGTACGCCCCCACCCGATCGCGCTTTAAGATCTATTTGATTGACGAAGTGCATATGCTCTCCAATCACAGCTTTAATGCGTTGTTAAAGACGCTTGAAGAGCCTCCCTCGCATGTAAAATTTTTGTTGGCCACCACGGACCCACAAAAACTTCCTGCTACGGTTCTGTCGCGTTGCTTGCAGTTCAATCTTAAGAATATGGTGCCTGCACAGATTATTGAGCACCTGCAGCATGTCTTGGGCGAGGAGTCGGTCGGCTTTGACGACGAATCTCTAGCATTACTTGCGCGGGGCGCTGAGGGCTCAATGCGCGACGCGCTGTCCTTGACCGATCAGGCGATTGCACATGGGTCAGGCAAATTAGCGGCTGATGAAGTAAGAGCCATGCTCGGCACGGTATCCCGCACCAAGGTTTTGGATTTACTCACTGCTATTGCGGATAACGATGCAAAACAGGCGCTTGCGGTTGTTGATGATCTTGCAACGCACTCACCCGATTACTCCGGTGCACTGGATGAGTTGAGTTCAGTGCTTCACCAAGTGGCCATCGAACAAGCAGTCCCGGGGAGTTTGGACGAAGCGTTACCTGAGTTCGCTCGTTTGCAATCACTTTCGAAGAGCCTCACCACCGATGATGCACAGCTCATGTGGCAAATGGCAGTGGCTAGCAAGCGCGATCTCGTGCTCGCTTCAGATCCTCGAAGCGGACTCGATATGGCAGTGCTACGGATGATAGCGTTCAGGCCTGCGGTTGTTATCTCTGAGTCTGCCGCGGATTCGAACGAGGCACCCCCGGCAAAAAAGTCTGAACCACCGGTGATGCCGGTGGAAATGCCGGTAAATCCTCAGCAAAACGCTTCTTCGTTAGATTCAAAAGCGAGTGATCCCTCCGCGACAGACGCGCCCGACCTATTAGGGACAGGGATGGAGCCCGAAGCACCTGCGACACCACCTGAGCAGAACTATAATGAGTCTCCCGTAGGAGGCGTTGACTCTGCACCTAAAAACACGACTGCACCGGAAATAGCGAATGACGCGAATACGGCTAATGCAGTCAACGCAGCCAATATCACCAACGAGGCCAGCGGAACTAACTCAGTTATCGAAGCCGTAAAAACTAATCATGCTGCACAAGCCGCAGGCGCACACATCGCAGAAAAAAACACCGATGTTTCATCGATCTCAGCTGAATCTGACGGTTATCGCGGCACCCAAGATGGAGTTCCTGGAAGCGGGAAGTCACAGCCACTTGGTGTAGCCGGGCCGGCAGCTTTCTCCGGTAACGACGGGCTGGCAGCCACTGTTACAGCAGGTCCTGTAATTGATGTTGTTCCTGACGGTGCTAAAGCACCTCACGATGATCTGCCTACATCAGGTTCCTGGCCCGATTTCTTCAATATGCTGGATTTAAAGGGTGTTATCCATAACGTTGCCTCGCATTTTGAGTTGATCCAAGCCTACGATCGCACGCTGTGTTTCGCGATCGCGCCAGAGAACGCAACGCTTTACAACGAGAGGCACCAGCGAGGCTTGGCTTCGTCCATTGAGCTAATTTTGGAAGAGGCTGTGGAGGTGCGGGTTTCGATACAGCCGACGAGTGACAACACACCAGCACGACACCGCGAAATTCTCGAGCAGCAGCGGCTAAAGGCCGCCGAAACTGCCTTGGAGGAGGATGATTTCTTGTCTGCGCTTCTCACTGACTTTGATGCAGTCGTCATACCCAATTCGGTGAGGCCGCCTCTAACAGAGCTGTGAGGCGAGGAGTGATAATCGTATGAAAATGAGTCCAGCCATTCAGGAGTTGATCGACGCGTTACGCCATTTACCGGGAGTGGGACCCAAGTCCGCCCAGCGGATGACGCTCCACCTGCTGGAAAGAGATCGTGAAGCAGCAGAGTCCCTAGGAGAGGCGCTATTGAATGCACTTTCCCGCGTGCAGCAATGTCAGCGGTGTCGAAATTTTACGGAACTCAATATTTGCGAGGTTTGCGGCGATCCGAAGCGCGATGATTCCGTGCTTTGCGTCGTTGAAACGCCGGCGGACGTTCTCGCCATCGAACTTACAGGAAGCTATCGGGGGCTTTATTTCGTTCTCATGGGGCATTTGTCGCCCCTCGATGGCATTGGTCCGCGCGAGTTGGGATTAGAGAAGCTGGAGGGGCTTCTTGCTGAAGAAGCGATCAGTGAGGTTATTCTCGCCACCAATCCAACGGTGGAGGGTGAGGCCACCGGCCACTACATCGCAGACATGGCGTCCCGAAACAATATTGTTGTCAGCCGAATTGCTCATGGCGTCCCGTTAGGGGGTGAGCTCGAATACATCGACGCAACAACACTTGCTCATGCGCTTGGTGGCAGAAAGGTAGTTACCCCGCAATGAGTTTTGAGTTAATCACATCAGAGCGACGTCTAAACGAGGTGCTCGCAGAACACGCGGGTAAACAGTTCGTCGCAGTGGATACAGAATTTAGGCGAAGAGACACTTTTTATCCCCAAGTGGCGTTGGTACAGCTTTGCTGGGAGGAAACGGCCTACCTTGTTGATCCCACGAGTTTCTCTGATTTCTCGGCGCTACGTGAATTGCTTATTAACGATGCAGTGATAAAACTGTTGCATAGTCCGAGTGAGGACTTGGAAGTGTTTGATCATTGGCTAGGCGTTCTGCCAACGCCACTGTTTGATACCCAGCGCGCAATGGCACTTCTCGGTCATGGTTTTAGTGTTGGCTACCGTCCTATGGTGGCGCAGTTTGTCGGTGTTGAAATATCGAAGGAAGAAACCACCTCAGATTGGTTGAAACGTCCTCTGAGTAGTAAGCAGCTGAACTATGCGGCGCTCGATGTGACCCATTTGCGCAGTATCGGCGAGCAGTTGCACGCCCAAGCAGAGGAAGCGGGCAGGCTGGGGTGGATATATGAAGATACCGCCAACCAAAGACCGGGTGGAAAGGGTGTTGCGAGCAAGTTTAAGTCAGCGTGGAAACTGAATATCACTGAGCAGGCGCTGCTGAATGCACTGATTGTTTGGCGGGAAGACGAATCACAGCGTTTAGATCGCCCCAGAAGCTGGATCTTGCCCGATAAGGTCATGGTGGCACTCGCGAAACGCGCTCCAGACCATATTGCTCAGTTGAAGCAAATTGAGGGGCTCCCAGAGGCCATTATTCGCAAGCGGGGTCAGAGGCTCATTGAAGTGCTCGTCCGTGCGAAAGAAGCCGAAAATAAAAGCGTGATTTGGCCAGCACCCGCTCGCGGCGTTGAACGGGATTGGGTAGCCGATATGGCATCGCGCGTTGAAGCAGTTGCTGAGAATCTCGGCGTGGCACCACAAATCCTTGCGTCGTCTCGCGACTATGAGGCCATCGTCCAGACGGTTAAAAACAAAGTCCCGCTCCCAAGCGAGCTTGCGGGGTGGCGATCTGACATTGTCGTAGCTGAGTTGCTTGCGTCGCTTGAAAAACGCATTGCCGGCTCCCCATAAAGCGACGCTACGGCAGTGAGTGTGACTACCGAAGCTCTCCCCAAGAGTGCGAAGACAAAAAGCTATAGTCAGCTGCTCGCCATGGCATGGCCGTTCATCATTGCCAATGCATCTGTACCCCTGTTAGGAGTGGTTGATACGGCAGTCATTGGTAACACCGGGTCGGTGATCGATCTTGGTGCTATTGCACTCGGGGCTCTCATTTTTTCCTTTGTGTACTGGAGTTTCGGTTTTCTCCGCATGGGCACGACGGGATTTGTAGCCCAGGCGCAGGGAGCAGGCGATGCAGAGGAGGTGCGAGCGATCTTTGGTCGAGCGGGTCTCATTGCGCTTGCTGTTGGAACTGCCTTGCTAATCCTTCAGTTGCCCATTGGAGCGATTAGTTTTTCGCTTCTTTCAGGTGATGAACAAGTTGAAACAGTTGCTAGCACCTATTTTTTTACGCGTATTTGGGGAGCGCCGGCGACACTGATAATTTTCGTGATCATGGGTGTCTGGATAGGTCTGGGTGAGTCACGAGAGCTACTCAAACTGCAGCTCTTTCTCAATGGAACGAACATGGTCCTCGATATTATCGCAGCCGGATTTTTGGGTCTCGGTGCTCAAGGTATTGCCATTGGGACTGTCGTTGCAGAGGTTAGCACCTGCTTTCTTGGTTTTTATCGATTGCGAGCCCACCTGGCGCATGTACACAACTCGGAAGGGGGGCGCAGGGCGTTTTGGCCTTGGCATAGGATTCGTGAGATGTCTCGGATGTGGGCACTGATTAGTGCCAATATCGACATCATGATTCGCACATTGCTGCTGGTATTTGCTTTCGCCTATTTTACCAACGAGTCGGCGAAATATGGGGTTGTAGCGCTGGCTGCGACGCACATAGTGCTTCAAATCATGGCGTTTACCGCGTTCTTTTTGGACGGCTTTGCCTATGTGGCGGAGGCGGAAACGGGTCAAAGTTATGGGGCAAAAGATAAAAAACTCTTTAACGCCGCGCTACACAAAACGACGGTGCTGGCCGGTTTCACTGCAGCATTGCTCGCAGTTCTGGTGGCGATAGCGGGCGGGGCGCTCGTTGAATTGCTGACCGACTTGACTGACGTTGTGGTCCTATCAAAAGTGCTGTTACCCATTTGCGCCGTTTATGTTTTTGCTTCTTTCCCAGCCTTTCAGCTCGATGGTGTTTTTATTGGTACATCACGAACAAAAGAAATGCGCGACGCCTCTATACTGTCCGTCATAGTCTTTATGCTGGCGGTTTGGGCGCTCAGTGAGTCACTCGGATTGGCGGGCCTCTGGTGGGCGATGGTGGTTTTTGTTGTGGCTCGAGCACTTAGCCTCTGGATTTACTTCGCCAAGGTGACTGAACGCTTTAGCTGAGTAGTCTAGAGAGTTGTTAGCACGAAAAGTCAGAACGACAAGAGAGTAGATTGGTTCTATGGATGTAAAAGTACTTGCCGGTAATCGAAAAGCCGACACCTACTTATTTGTGGCCGCAGATAAGGATGTCGAAGAGTTGCCCAAGGCACTGCTGACGTTGCTCGGTGAATTGCGAGATGTATTGGAAATGGATTTAACCGAAGAACGCCAATTGGTGAGGTGCTCGGGTGCAGAAGTGTTGGCCTCGATTGCAGAGGTAGGGTACTACTTGCAAATGCCCCCAGCGGAGTACACACACTCATGATGACATCCACCAGTTATGTGCTGGCCTTACTGATTTACGTCGCTGCTGCGGCCGTAGGGGCCAGACTCATCAAGCAATTGCTTTTTTCTGGATTATCTGACCGGCTGGGCTGTGCGCTGACTGGGTTGATTACCGGCCTACTGATTGTTCCTAGTTTTGCGTCGAGCGAGGCAAGCACACTCGCGCCCGCTTTTGTGACAGCGATATTTAATTTGTTGTTCGCGGGTGGATTGGAAGCGGCCACACCTGCGCTTGTAATGCTCGTTCTCGGCGCAATCTTCGGACTCGCCACGGGCTTGGTGTGGGCGCGGTTGTCTACCTCTCGTCTTGAAGAGAACTGATCTCAAACCAGCTCGCGTTGAGTAAAACACCTCGAAAAGCACAACGCCATCCGTTAGTCTCATGTCTCGACTGTAGGGAGCTGTAACATGAAATTCACTGGAACCGAAAATTACGTAGCAACTGACGACCTCCGCATGGCGGTAGACGCGGCTGTTGCTCTGCAACGACCACTGCTAATCAAGGGGGAGCCTGGTACCGGTAAAACCATGCTTGCAGAGGAGGTTGCTTCGGGTCTGGGCATGAAACTCATTCAGTGGCACATCAAATCTACCACTAAGGCGCAGCAAGGTTTGTACGAGTACGACGCAGTGTCTCGACTGCGTGATTCGCAGCTTGGTGGAGAAGGCGTTCACGACATCGCGAACTACATCAAACGGGGAAAGCTTTGGGAAGCGTTTGATGCTGACGAGCAGGTGGTTCTGCTGATTGATGAGGTCGATAAGGCCGATATCGAATTCCCGAACGATCTACTGGTAGAACTCGATAAAATGGAATTCTTTGTTTACGAGACGGGTGAGACGGTAAAAGCGAAGCACCGCCCCATCATTATTATTACGTCAAACAATGAAAAAGAACTCCCCGACGCTTTCCTCCGCCGTTGTTTCTTTCACTTCATTAACTTCCCAGATCGCGACACGATGCGTCAGATCATCGATGTGCACTACCCAAGCATCAAGCAGGACCTCGTCCAGGAGGCCTTGGAAGTCTTCTTTGAGCTTCGCGCGATCCCCGGATTAAAGAAGAAACCATCGACGTCGGAGTTGATTGACTGGCTCAAGCTTCTGATGGCCGACGATATTCCTGATGAAGTACTCAAAAATCGTGATCAGTCCAAGGCTATCCCACCGCTGTATGGCGCTTTAGTGAAGAACGAGCAAGACGTGCAGTTGCTTGAGAGGCTGGCCTTCATGCACCGCCGCGAGAGCAATCAGTAAGGGGTAAGTGATGCTCGTCAACTTCTTTCAGGCGCTAAAAGATGGTGGTGTGCCCGTCACACCACGAGAGCTTTTGGATTTGCTGGCCGCAATGAATAAGCAGCTTGTTTTCGGCAGCATTGACGATTTTTATAACCTGTCCCGCGCTGTAATGGTCAAAGACGAGAAGTATTACGATCGTTTCGATCGCGCATTCGGGCTCCACTTTCGTGATCTGGAAGGCGTTGATGATGTCATCGAGGCCTTGATTCCTGACGATTGGTTGCGCTCCGAGTTTGTGAAGCAGCTTTCAGAAGAAGACAAGGCAAAGATCGAGTCTCTTGGTGGTCTTGAGAAGCTGATTGATGAGTTCAAGAAGCGTCTTGAAGAGCAGGAAAAGCGTCATGAAGGTGGCAACAAGTGGGTTGGCACAGGTGGTACCTCACCGTTTGGCAATGATGGCTTCCACCCTGAAGGTATTCGGGTCGGTGGTCAGGGCAAAAACAAAAAAGCGGTCAAAGTGTGGGACCGCCGCGACTTCAAAAACCTCGACGATAGCGTTGAGATAGGAACACGAAACATAAAGGTAGCCCTGCGAAGACTTCGCAAGTTTGCGCGAACGGGCTCTGCCGACGAACTCGATTTGGACGATACCATTAGCTCCACGGCCCGTAATGCGGGCCTACTGGATATCAAAATGGTGCCCGAGCGTCACAACGCCGTTAAAGTGTTGTTGTTTCTCGACGTAGGCGGATCGATGGATCCACACGTCAAAGTCTGCGAGGAGTTGTTTTCGGCCGCACGCAGCGAGTTCAAGCACTTAAAGCACTTCTATTTTCACAATTTCCTCTACGACAACGTTTGGGAAAACAATATTCGGCGTCACAACCAACGTACCGCTCTGCACGACGTGTTGCACAAGTTTGGTCACGACTACAAGGTGGTGATCGTCGGTGATGCGTCAATGTCTCCCTACGAAATCGTCCAGCCCGGCGGTAGCGTGGAGCATTGGAATGAAGAGCCTGGTGCCGTCTGGTTGGAGCGATTGCGATCAACTTACGAGAAGTGCGTCTGGTTAAATCCTGTGCCTGAGGACGAGTGGCAGTACACCCAGTCGATTTCCATCACTAATCAGCTGATGGAGCAAAAAATGTATCCCCTGACCCTAGGCGGTTTAGAGGATGCAATGGGCTTTCTCGCTAAATAAAGACGGTTCCACATACGCGAGACATTGGCTAGACTCAGAGGCATAACAAAAAAGCTCTGAGGACCTCTAGATGTCTAACAATAATGTTTTTGTAAGTGTGCTCGCGACCGCACTGCTTGCTGCCTGTGGTGGCTCTGACGCACCCAGTGACGCGGGAGCCGATTCGTCTGCAAGTACTGCGCGAGCCGTTGCTGCAGTTGATACAGGCCGCATCATGAAGGCCGCAGAAGAGCCCGAGATGTGGTTGACCTACGGTGGTTCTTACGACGAGACCCGACACTCATCGCTGGCGTCAGTCAATGGCGACACCATCCAAGATCTAGGCGTAAGCTGGGTTTACACCATGGATAAGCCGCGTGGTGCTGAAGCAACGCCTATTGTCGTGGACGGTGTCATGTACGTCTCCGGTTCTTGGTCGGTTGTTTATGCGATCGACGCCAAAACGGGCGAAGAGCTGTGGACTTATGACCCTGAGGTGTCAGGTAAAGACGCTGCAAAGGGCTGCTGTGATGTCGTTAACCGCGGTGTTGCAGTGCACAACGGCAAAGTCTTTGTCGGAGTTTTCGATGGCCGTTTAGAGGCCTTAGACGCCGCAACAGGCGAGGTTCTCTGGAGTAATGTCACTGTCGACCAATCTAAGCCGTACACGATTACCGGTGCACCGCGGGTCTTTAAGGACAAGGTAATCATTGGTAACTCGGGCGCTGAGCTTGGCGTGAGGGGTTATGTCACTGCCTATAACGTTGAGACGGGTGCTGAAGAATGGCGTTTTTACACGGTACCCAACCCTAACAAGGAGCCTGACGGTGCAGCATCAGATGCCATCTTTGCCGAACTCGCTAACGACAGTTGGGGTGATACGGGTGCGTGGACCACTGACGGTGGCGGCGGTACGGTGTGGGACTCCATTGTTTACGACACGGTGAATGATCAAGTGCTCATCGGCGTCGGCAACGGCTCACCTTGGAATGCATCAGTGCGTGACCCAGAGGGTGATTTCAGCGGTGCCTATGACAACCTATTCCTATCATCGATTCTTGCAGTGGATGCCGACACCGGTGCCTATCGCTGGCACTATCAGACGACCCCTCGTGACCAATGGGATTACACTGCGACACAGCAGATGATCCTCGCTGAGCTACCCATGGGCGTCGACGGCGCAATGCGTCGGGTTGTCATGCAAGCGCCCAAAAATGGTTTCTTTTATGTTTTGGACGCCGCGGACGGCGAGTTGCTTTCAGCTATTCCGTTTGCCGAGCAGAACTGGACGACAGGGGAGGTTGATGAGAATGGGCGACCGATCCTGACGCAGGAAGCGATCGATCTCGATAATTTCGTAATTTATCCGGGACCCACGGGAGGCCACAACTGGCATCCGATGTCATTCAATCCAGATACGGGGCTGGTTTACATCCCGACCAACGTACAGCTGCCCATGGTATATGCGCAAAATGAGAATGCAGAAAATGCAAAATCTCATTGGAATATTGGGTACGACTATGCGGCCGGGTGGGCGTTTGAGTTTCCCGAGGGAACACTTGAGTTCACCAAAACACTCGACGGCGGCACCTTAGTTGCCTGGGACCCTGTAAAAGGGGAGCCCGCATGGATGGTGCCATTCCCGCAAGCGTTTAACGGCGGTACTTTGAGTACGGACGGGGGGCTTGTTTTTCAGGGTAATAAGGCCGGTGAGTTTGTCGCTTACGATGCGACAAACGGGAATCGTGTATGGTCGAGCAAGCTCTCGGGCGACGCCTCTGCTGCGCCAATGACCTACGAGATTGATGGTGAGCAGTACGTCTCAGTGCTATCGGGCTGGGGTAGCACCTCTAACTTGATATACGGCGTCGCGCTCGACAAACCGGTATCAGCAGAACCAGGTCGAGTGATTACGTTCAAGCTCGGCGGTACGGCTGAGATGCCCAACCCCCTCGAGTACAATGTGGTCGAGACGCCTAAAGCAGCCCTCGCTGGTGATGCGGGATCGTGGCAGCTTGGTATGCAACGTTTTGCCGAGAACTGTATGTTCTGTCATGGTGCCTACGCGATTGGATCGGGTGTGCTGCCCGATCTTCGTTGGTCCGCTATGGCTGCGACTGAGCAGTCTTGGCAGGCTATCGTAAGAGACGGCGCCCTAACCGACAGTGGCATGATTGCCTTCGGCGATCGTCTCAACGACGAGGAAATTGAAGCCATAAGAACCTACGTTCTTCGCCAAGCATGGTTAGCGGTGGAAAACGGCCACGCCAAAGCGCCTGATCTAGCAGCGGCTGGCGATCAGTAAAACGCAATTGGCGGTGTGCGATTAGCTTAGAAAGCTGATCAGCGCCGCCGTCACGGCGACGTTCAGGGATTCAACTCCGTTTTTCATGGGGATACGCAGCGACAGGTTCGCTGCGTTTTTGATTGCGCTCGATGCGCCGACCGTTTCACCGCCCAACACAAACACCGTATTGGGCCGATCCTGTTCATCAAACAGAGACTTTTTGGCGTGACCATCCATCACAGCAATTCGGATATCTGCAGCCTTTAGGGCCTTCACGCAACTCAATGCGTCGTCGCAAAACACGATAGGGGCCCTAAAGGCGGTTCCTACAGAGGCTTTAATGACGAGTGGACCGAGAGCTGCGACGGATTTCTTAGGATAAAAAATAGCATCGATACCGGCAGCGCACCCTGAGCGAATGATCATGCCAACGTTTTGTGGATTGGTGATACCATCAAGCAACAGTCCTCTGAACGGCTTATCCGGGTTCTGAGCGCGATTCGAGAGCAATTCCTCGATAGTGCTGTAATTAGGGCAGAAGAGGTCTAGCGCCACCCCCTGATCCTGTTTGCCGTTTTTGGAAATGCGAGATAGCGCTAGTCGGTCGTGATAGCCGATTGCGACGTCACGTTTTTTGGCGGCCGTTTCGATCTGACTTACAATGCCCCCCGGTTTGTTACTGTCCGCAAGGTGTAGGCGTTGCGGCGACAGAGCGGTGTTGTTTAGCGCTTCAAGTACAGGCTTTCTCCCGTAAATAGTCAGCGTTTTAGAAAGATCCATGCGCGGCTCGATGTTGTGAATTGCGGGGTCATCACTTTGGGAGAAGGAATCATAATTGATATGAGTCTTACACTATATACGAGTCCGGGCTGTCATTTGTGTGAACAAGCGGAGGAGATCCTCGATTACTTGGGTGTTGCCTTCACGGCCATGGATATCAGTGCTGATGTTGATCTGATCCGGCAGTACGGCGTTCGTATTCCAGTACTCCAGCGTTCCGATAAGGCAGAGCTCGGTTGGCCGTTTGATTCCCTGGACGTAGAGCGGTTCTCTGCTTAGCGCTATTTTTCTCTATCGATTCTAACGGCTAAAACATCGCAGTCAGCGGCGCCCAGCACACTGTCAGTCGTGGTTCCCAATAACAGTTCCAGTCCCCACCTTCCGTGGCTGCCTAGCACAATAAGGTCAGCGCCGATTTGCTTTGCTAGTGTGGGTATTTCGTGCTCAGGCCGCCCGCTTCTGAGATGGCAATGTTGTTCGGGAATGTTGAGATGAGTCGCAAGTCTTGCAAGGTGGCTATCTGCTTGCTCGTTTATCTCTTCTTGCAGCTCCGAAGTGTCAAGATGAAGATCTGCGCCGTAGGTAAGCGATAGTGGCTCTACGATATGCAGAACATGAATCTCTGCTTGCTGGTTCCGAGCCATGGTTGCGGCCTTAGTCGCTATTTGATCTGAAGTTGCGCCTAAGTCGATCGCAACAAGTAATCGTTTGTAAGCCATAAGAGAAACTCACTGGGCTGACTGGTGTCGGCAGAATACCGCGCTATTCTCTTGATAACTACTGACGCCAAGCCCGCCCAAG
>CBFIHK010000042.1:0-18450 GCA_965662305.1 Luminiphilus sp. | reverse complement strand
CTTTTACCCCACCGTGACTCGAAGCGATCGGAGATGTAACCCATAAGCGGGTCAGTCAGCGCGTCCACGAGCTTCGGAAGGAAGAAAATCAGTCCCCATAAAATAGGGCTCATACCTAGGCTTTGGACTAAGATCACCATGAAGATCCCCAGTGCTGCAGGGAACATCTGATTCGCCAGCATGCCGATGCCAAACGCGATTTTTTGCGTCATAGGAATCTGCGCACTGCGGGTTAGCGTTGGACTAACGAAGGATTCATCAGTGGTCGAGAGTGTATCGGTATTCATGCGGCCTTGTTTCCGAACAGATTGAGGAACCTCGCAAGTTTTCGAGGTTTAGACGTAATGAGAAATGGGATATTCGTGACAGCGCTGCTCCGATGCGGCGTATCAATTTGGCAAAAGAGGCGATACTCGCCGGGCTGTGAAACCTGAAATTCAAAGCGTTTGCTGTGGGTTTCTAGCAGGCTCTCGATCGTTGGTGGCGTTGGCTCAAAGTCACCTCCGTCGCTCTGTAATGCGGTTGGGACTTCCTCGCGTACCCGCCACGAGATGAGTGCTTCGTCTGCACCATCGACTTTGACCTCGGCACTCAGCGGATCACCAACGCGCGCCTCAATACTGGCTGGCGCTGTCTTTTCGTTGAGCGACAAGGATCGAATTTTTGGTGTTGTCTGTTCTGGAGCACGACCTGTCCACGCTTGCTGCATCATGTCGACAGCTTCGGTACGCTCACCGCTCTCTAAGAACATCCCGTACCAGGTGGGTGTTCGCTCCTGTTTTTGTCCCCAGAGAAATATATAGGCGCCCAAACAAAGTTTACTGTCGGCAAGAATGATCTCGTTGTACCGACGGACGATGTCACTCGCCTTTTGTGTGCTCGAGGGCTCAAATGGTCTTCCCCAATGCGTTTCAGGGCTCTCCCAGTGACCTGTAGGTCCCCACTCGGTGATTTGATAAGGCCCTTTGTAGCCAGCCTTTGTCAGAATCTTGGGGAGCTGATCGATCTCTCCGTAAATCTGGAAGGAGAGGAAATCCAAGGAGGGTGCTCGCTCGGCAATTGAACTCACCGTTGGCGCATCAATACCGGCCAACATTGTTGTCACTGGATGATCAGGGTCTACCTCTTTGATGCGGTTTGCGAGATCTTCAACTGCATCCCAAACACCCTGATTTTTAGCTCTCAGATTTAACTCGTTACCCAAGCCCCACATTAGGAGTGCAGGATGATCTTTAAGCCGCATCACGTCTTTCATCATCTGCGCGTTCTGAGCGTTAACAGCGTCTTGGTCCGAATAGTCGAAGCCATGACGCTCTCGGGCAATATCGAGCCCCATGCAGACTTTGAGACCAAGGTTTTCGGCTTCGTCGAGAATGTCGATGACGTCTCGCTCACCGTTATCTACACGCCAGGTTCTGAAGGCATTACCACCCGCGTTTGCGAGAGATTCCAGCTGGCCGAACTCGAGCCCCGCCCCTTTGATAAAAAAGGGCGCACCATCAACATTTAGGTGGTAACCGTCGGTCTGATTACCTTCGAGTTTTACCTTTGCCATGCGCGCTCGTATGCGGCTTCCCGCTCAAACCTGTTTACTTTTTGAGCATATCAATCGGTGGCAAACTCGATAGATCAAAGCCGTCAAGATGGGACTGGGATGAGATTAGTGGTTAGCTAAAAGAGCCGATGTCTCGGCTCTTTTAGGATGTCTCTAATACTGACTGAAGGACGCATCAAATGGGTCTTGTGTTTTTGGTGGTCAGTTCAGCCTGAGCAGTGACTGAAACGTCGACTGAGCTCCGCAAGCAAGGGATAAGAGAGCTATTGCGAACTTACGGTGTACCGTGTGGTTATGCGCCCCTTTCGGCTATCACTTGTATACAAAGGCTCGTGGAGAACCTCATTCGTGTAGTCCTCGGCTTGATCGAGGTAATGCGGCGACTCAGGGTTGGTCATATCGTTGCCGTACTGGTGCGTGCCTAGCACCTTCTGTTCACCATCGGGCGTCCAGCGAATGAAATAGTACAGTCCGTCCCCCGCGACGGCTGTGAGGTGATCGTCACCATCGAGGCGCCGTGAATAGATCGCACGAAGGGTGTCGGGACCTCCTGCAACGGGCCAATGCTTGCCATCTCTGCCATGACGATTAACATCGCCCCAGCGAGGATCCAGTCGACCCCCAATTTCGAGAGTCTGATCAATACAATCGTCTAAGATTTCTTGAGCATCGGGATTGTCAGTGCCGCCACTCTCCGCCTGCCATTCAGCTGCGAGGACACACACGCCGAGCGCGGCACCCCGATTATCTTTATCCGTTCCACGATCCCAGGTCGTCAAAATATCAATGGCTTGGCTGACCTCATCGCTCGATTTTGGCAATGCCATCACTTCGTTTAGAAACGCCATACCACGGTAGTTTATGGAGTAGCGGTTGTCGTGCTTTAGCTCCCAGGCCTCATCGAATGAAATTTGCTCGAACGCTTCGAAAAGTTCTAGCCCGCGTGTTGCGCGGTTCGTCATGCGTGTCTGCCAACCACCGTCCCCAGGTACCTGAGAACGGACGGGATTGTCCTGCGACTCGCTAACGTTGAAGGGTGTCTGGTTGGCGCTGTGCACAAAGCCAGACTGAGGATTCGTGACTTGTGGTAGTGACGAGGTGGGGTGGTAACGATCCCAAATCAACTCAGAGCGATCACCGGGAAGATATTGCTGCCAATCCCAGCCCGAGACCCTCACCGGCAACTGGGCGTTGTGGATAAAGTGAATATCGCCGTGGCGATTGGCGTAGACAAAGTTGAAACTCTGGATGTGATTGAGGGCAACGGCCGCTTTCCACTCCTCGAAGTTCTTGGCTTTGTTCATCGCAAGCCACTGTTCAACCTGCTTCATCTCATCGATACCCGCGTATCGAATCGCGTAGACCCCGTGGTCAGTTCGGAGCGCTGGACCATGCTCCGAGCGAAGCACCTCTCGCGTCACAGACCAGGGTATGAACCCCCAGAGTTTTAATTTGAGCTTCACCTCGTTGACCTCGAGGTCTCGCCACTCCCCATCGAGGCGATACTGGTTGGGGTTTTCGGGGTTCATCTCAAGAACATAGATATCAACAAGATCAGGCTTGTTTACTGTGGCTCCCCAACCATGTTCCTGAGTAAAACCGACACCCATAGTGGGTGCCCCGGGGAACAGCCCACCCATGACGTTCAGTCCTTCACTTGATTCGATGTGTGCCTCATACCAAGCGACGGGGCCTGTCAGTGGTTGATGCGAATTGATAATGAGATACGTCGATCCGTCGTCGGTGCGCGAGGGCGCAATCGCCGTGGCGTTAGAACCTATGGGCTCCTTGGGTTGAGGGTTGTAGGGCGCTTTGCTTACCGTATTGGGCCGTTCATCACCGAAGAGCGCTAGTACGGGCTCGTTGAAGCCGTAAAAGAGCGGGTGGCGCAGCATGTGTCCCGCGACGATGTCCTTGCCTGTTACCGGCAGTAATCCAGGGTGTTTGACCTCTGCGGGGTTGTCCGCGGCGAAGGCGTTAAAACCGGCGGCAAATGCTTCAACGTATGCGCGGATTTCAGGCGAAAGATCGGAGTTGTAGTTTTGGTCCAGAGTGCCCCATAAGTCGAGCCAATGAACGAGATAGTCGGTTTGTGCACCCTCCTGCCCCTCATACAAGCCAGCAGTGCCTCGATAGAAGGGGAGGCTACCTTCCATAATCGGCCACGCATCCTCTGCTTGGGCGTAGGCTAGACCAAAGGCCGCATCGGCATCGGTCTCTCCGTAAATGTGGGGAACACCATAACTATCGCGCTCGATAGTCGCCTCTAGGGCGATCGATGAGAGCGATGCGGATGCAATAGAAATCGTCCCCGCGACCTTTAATAGCCGAGTAAGACTCCACAGGTTTTGAATTGTTTTTTGCATACGCCTCTCGTTCGTTTTTCGACAAATTGTCACGCTTTATTTGTATTACGAAAAAGCATAAACATCGAATTTTTCGTTATTTTAATTGTCACGACTTTGTCCGTATTGTGCGCGCCAAGTTGGCATTTAAATCTGCGCCAGTGTCGCCGTTGCGTAGCTCGCGGCGTCGGTCGTTGTTTTTGAGTGACGATGCCCAACGCGATAACACCAAATAGGCTGTCGAGACTCCATGAATATTCCTTCTCTTAAACCCACCCAAGCACCTGTGACCCATCGCAGTATTCTGATATCCCTTTTGGCTATCTACGCGCTGTTCTCATCTACTTCAGCATCAGCCACCAATGGCTATTTTACCCATGGCATCGGTCCTGCCAGTAAGGCTATGGCTGGCGCAGGTGATGCGAGACCGTCAATGGCGATTGATGCGGCAAATAATCCCGCTTCGGGTGCTTTACTCGAGGATTCGACTGACGTCGGTCTCGGTCTCTTTGCACCTTACCGAGAGTATTCGGTCTCGGACAGTATGGCGAATGGACAGGGGGGGGCATTCTCCCTGCAACGTTCTCCCGAAACTGTGGCGGGCACTGTTAAAAGTGAGCGGAATCTCTTTCCCATTCCCCACTTTGCTAAAAACTGGCGGCTCTCAAGTGCCAGCGCGGTGACGCTCGCATTTTATGGTCGAGGGGGAATGAATACGACGTACAGAACTGGCGCCGCTACCTTCGATCCGGATGGCCCAGGTCCCGCTCCTGTAATGACGCTTGAGGGCACCTTTGGCGCTGGAAATGCGGGTGTCAATCTCTCTCAAGCCTTTTTGGAACTCGCTTACAGCAGACGTGTTGGTAACTTAACGCTGGGTATTGCTCCAATGCTCGCTTACCAAATGTTCGAAGCTGAAGGTCTCGCCACGTTCACTCCTTACACAGAGACCTATGTAAACGCCCTGTTGTCATCTGGACAGGGGGCACCCGTCGAAAATTTGAGCAATCGTGATACCGACAGTAGTTACGGATTTGGGGTCAAGCTAGGCGCAATTTGGTCTGTTAACGAAGATATAAATTTGTCCCTGGCTTATGCGTCTAAAATTGGCATGACTGAGTTCGACGACTACTCAGACTTATTCGCTGAGTCAGGTGGTTTTGATATCCCCTCCAATATCCGGGTTGGGGCCTCTTACCGTGCGACTGAGTCCTGGACGATCAACGCTGATATTGAACGAACCTATTACTCCGACGTTGCGTCGGTGAGTAACCCCTCGGCAAACGTATTCGCCTGTCCAACAGCGGGTCAGGGAGGCACTGATGTGTCGTCATGCCTTGGTGGCGACAATGGCTTTGGTTTTGGGTGGCAGGACATTACTACTTACCAACTGGGGTTCGCATGGAAGCAAAACGCTGACCGCATTATTCGCTTTGGTTACTCCGTGGGAGACCAACCGATCAAAGCTGCGGATGTCCTGATCAATACCTTGGCACCCGGTGTTATAGAGCAACATTTAACGGCTGGATTCACTCAGACGCTAAGCAGTGGCAACAGAGTATCTCTAGCATTGATGTATGCATTCGAGAATTCGGTGCGCGGTCCAAGCCTCTTCGACCCAACGCAAACTATCGAGTTATCGATGGACCAGTTTGAGCTCGAGTTCTCATACTCGTTTTGATTTTGCGCACAATTGCGTCACCCTCGTTACTTATGGGGAGTGATGCACTATGGGTTTGATCGCGGCTGCCGTTCCGTTTTTTCTGACAGCCATCGCAGTAGAGTGGCTTTGGGGGCGCTGGAAGGGGCGGGACACTTACCGACTGAACGATGCGGTAAGTAGTTTGACATTAGGAGGTTTGTCACAGGCGAGAGGCTTTGTGGCGCTTGGCGCAGGCGGCAGCATTTATGCATGGCTCAGCACGGTAACCCCCTTTCAGCAATGGTCGATGACGGGTTGGCAAGGGTGGATACTGGCTTTTGTACTGTACGACCTCTGTTACTACCTCTCTCACCGTGCTGGGCACGAGGTTACGCTCTTCTGGGCCGCACATGTTGTTCATCATCAGAGTGAGGACTACAACCTTTCAACAGCGTTGCGGCAAACAAGCTCGGGTTTTTTGTTCGGTTGGATTTTTTATACGCCGTTGTTCCTGATCGGTATTCCTGCCGAGGTGGTGGTGACAGTTGGTGCACTCAACCTGATATATCAATTCTGGGTTCACACCGAGCATGTCGGTGAACTCGGATGGTTCGAATATATATTTGTGTCGCCGTCCAATCATCGCGTGCATCATGCCCGCAACCCGAGATACCTTGACCGGAATTACGGGGGTGTCTTTATCATTTGGGATCGCCTGTTTGGCACGTATCAGCGTGAACTGCCTGAGGAGACGTGCATTTATGGGATTACCAAGCCCATAGATTCATGGTCACCACTGGAATCCTGGTTTCATGTCTATCGAGATACGCTTCGTGATATGTGGCGGACAAATAGCTGGTTGGATCGTGCTTGGGCGCCATTTTCGCACCCATCTTGGCGACCGCGGGATCTGGGCGATGATGCTTCTGCTAGCAAAGCTCAGGAAGGCGCTACGTCAAAAACGAAATTTGATCCACAGATATCTCTGGGCCGCAAAGCGAGTGCCACAGCGAATCTTTTTACCATCACCTTACTGCTGGTAGTCGCTCAGCAGGATATTTCAGGCGTCCTAGATGCGCGTCTCAACTGGGGCATGATGCTGTGGTTAGGCATCGCCAACGCAAGGCTAATGTCCGGAAGTGACGGCCCGAGGTTTAAAGTTCAGGAAGTCGTTAAGGCCGCTGTGCTCGCTCTATTGGTAGCGCCGTTATCGGGAGCTTTCGCCATCGTTGGGATCGCACTTGCTTTATTGAGCGTGGCTTGGCTATTTTTCCGAGACGGCCAAATACGGCGGTAAAAAAACAAAAAAAAGCGAGCGAGATTACTATTGACCTCGCTCAGCAAAGACGAAAACGAGATTATAGCGTTCCGATATAGGCCGCGAGATTGCCGATATCATCGTCAGTCATGGGTTTCGCCACAGGCCACATCATGGCCGATTGAGCACCACGCGCTTCACCCGCCCGATAGGCAGTGAGCTTGCCTGAAATATCGTTGATAGCTTGGCCCGCTAATTTTGGCCCAATGCCACCTTCGCCATTGCCACCGTGGCACGCGATGCACTGGCCATAGTAGGTCTCACCTAGGGCTTCCGGAGAGGCTGCCGCCAATGCTTCCTGCTTAACGCGCTCGATGTCGGCGATGCTGCCACCATTCTCTGCTTTCCACTCTTGGTAACACTCGCCTACGCAGACGTTGCGGTTACCTGTCCATGACTCATCATTAGTGGTCATTCCCACCCAAATAATAGCGGTAATGGCAATCGCGAAGCCCGCGACTATGACGTTTGTATTCATTGATTTCCCCCGGTACAAACACTGGTCTTTTTTTGTCGGCGCGAATGATAAGGGGTTTGTTTAGTTGATGTAAGTAGCTCTGTGAGCAACTCGGCAATTTCACCTTTATCGGCGCTATTGCTGTTCGCTATGTTGATGGAGCATCTAAAGATTCGGATTACGAATTCGTATGATCTCCGTGGAAAGAAGGGCCAAATACCCCCATACTCGCCGTCCTCAAGATTTTCGTATTTCCCTAAACAGTTTAAAGGTATATCCAATGGAAAACGCCGCTTACACCGGGCAAATCAAAGTCAGATTTGCTGATACTGACGCCAATGGCCACACCTATTTTGGCAGCTACTTAGTGTTGGCTGATGAAGTGGTTTCAGAATACCTCGCACAGGTTGGCTGGGACGGTGGCATCGACGGTGATTTCTTGACTTTCACTGTGAATGCCAATATCGACTTTGTCGGTGAGTGCATGGCCTGGGACATTTTGGAGGTGGCCTGTAGTTTCACTAAACTGGGAAATAGCAGCTGCGCGCTCGCATTTGAAATGTTGAACACATCGACCCATGAGATAGCTACTCGAGGCTCGTTTACGTATGTGTTCGTAGACAAGGAAACGCGAAAGAGTCGTCCGATTCCGCAACAAATTAAGGACGCTATCGTCGCAGCGCAGCCCGAGTTGGCAGCGTAGTCAGCTACCGGGCAAATTGACGCGATACGTTTGCTTCCTGCTTGCGTACTGCACAGTACACAAGCAGCCATTTGGCAAGGTAGCAGCGGCACATGAGCAAGACGATTAATCCGCAGGGGAATCCGCAGGGTAAGGGCGTGGTGATGGTGTTGCAGCAGATGGCTGCTGCGGCGCCCGCTGAGATCCGAGCCAAATCTGCCGATGAGGCGCTTCTCGATTACTGGTGCTCGAGCTTGGTTTTGTCGTCAGCCTTTAAGTTTCGTGTTGCACCCGACAACACGTATTTTCTGTATCGCGTGGGTGCCGAGTGGCAGCTGTCACTCATTGCGCCCACCGAGTGGGGTGCCCGCATGCCTGGCGAGTTCGTTGCGGCATGTAAATTGAGCCAAGACATGACCTGGCAGCTCCAGTTCGATGATGGCTTGAGTCAAACAGTCCGCGATGCGCTCGTCGCGTTTCTTGAGGGGTTTCAGGCGCAGGCAGCCTCATCGTCAAGCTTCGATGATATGCTCCCCGATTACGTCGAAAGCCTCCCGTATCAGCAGCGCGTTCTCGCCTCAGCGCTCAAACGGTCTCTCAAGCACTCGCTGCGACTGGGGGGGGATAACGGTGTTGGACTGTTAGCGGCGGTAGTCGAGCGGCGGCTCTCTATCACCCAATAATGCCTCATATTGGAAGTTTGGTCCGCGTCGCATATCAAACTCCTCTCTTGCCGCGCTCAAAAGTCCTGGGTTGTTGAAAAGGTCCACGGCGGTCAGTGCCATGGATTTAGCGGCGACAATCATACCTTTGTGTCCAATCGGTGTGCGGCCTGCGGCAACCGCCTGCCACGTATGTGCTCCAGTGCCCGGAACCCATGTTGCAGCACTCATTCCTACGGTTGGTACCGTCCAACTGACATCACCGACGTCAGTCGAGCCATTTCCTCGCGAGCCAGAGGCGTAGGGCTTAATTTGAGCGGCACGCTGTGTAATGAGCGAATCGTCGGGCAGACTTTTCGCTAATTCCGTTGCGAACGCCTTATCTGCTTCGCTGTAGTGGACACCACCAACAGCCGATAAGTTTTTATGCATAACCTCAGCGAGTGTGTCATTGGGAAGTACGCTGTAGTTTCCGTGAATGATCTCGTAACTCATCGAGGTGCCTGTACCTAATGCTGCTGCTTCAGCGGTCGCAATGACGCGGTCCCAAATCGAGCGAAGGGTGTTTTCATTCGGGTGTCTTACGTAATAAAAGCTCTGCGCTTTGTTAGGCACAACGTTGGGTGCAGAGCCACCATCGGTGATGACATAGTGAAGTCTTGTAGAGGCAGGTACATGCTCTCGTAAAAGATTGACCATAAAGTTCATGGACTCCACGGCGTCGAGAGCTGACCGGCCTCGCTCGGGCGCCGATGCCGCATGCGATGAGACGCCGGAGAAGGTGAATTTAGCCGAGCGATTCGCGAGTGTGCTGGCGGAGTCAGCCGCGTTGATTGAGGCAGGGTGCCAGTGGATGACGGTATCGACGTTATCGAAAAGGCCTGCTCGCACCATATAGACTTTGCCCGAGCCACCTTCTTCAGCAGGGGTGCCGAAGAACTGGATAGTGCCCGATGTGCCGGTTTGTTCGAGCCACTCTTTCACCGCAATCGCAGCCCCGAGAGATCCTGCGCCAAAAAGATGGTGCCCACACGCCTGTGCTGAGTGTTTTCCTTCGACCGGTTGGGGGTAGGGGACTGCCGCTTGGCTTATACCGGGGAGCGCATCGAATTCACCCATAACGGCGATAACAGGTTCGCCCGAGCCGTAACTGGCTACAAACGCTGTTGGTATATCAGCCACACCACTTTCAATGCTGAAGCCTTCCGCTGACAACGCACTTTTTAAGGCTTCGCTGGAGCGGGTTTCCTGATAGCCAACCTCGGCCAAATCCCAGATCAGATCGCTTAGATCTGTCAGTTGCGATGAGCGGGTATCGATGCTGTTCAATACGCTCTCATTGGCGTGACTGGCAGCGGATGTTGTCAAGGCAGTGAGTGTCGCGAGGCTAAAGAGTGCCGCTAGTACAGCAGATTGTGCGACTGTGATCGCCTTTGCCAAAGGTTTTACATTTTTCGCCGAGGTCATAGTGAGTGCTCTTTTATAATGTGTCCGCAAGGAACGCCTTGCTGATTAACTGTCCTTTCTTCACCAACCATACAAGGAAACCCTGTTTACGTCGTCAGGTATGTGGATGTCTGAGCAATAAGCGCTCACCCCCACCTTCAGAAAAAGTCTTGGTAAGATTGGTCGATACCGCAAGCGCCTAATCTCGTTGAGAAATGTCCCTGTATCAACGTCGAGACGACGACTTGAGTAACGGAATGGGAGATGCAGAGTGCTGTGACGCAAGGTCAAACGAAGGTGCTGCGCAAGCAGGAAAAGCCGTTGTCGCAGAGGGGTTGGGCTTAAGCGATTGTCGAGTATGCAGCACGCTACTCAGTGGGTGTACACTTTTCACTCGCACGTATCGGTTTAGAGGCCCCAGTGGCAACAAACATCAATAACGTTACTCAGATAGATGATCGTCCGCTTGATGGACGACGACAGCGTGGCGAACGTACGCGCCTTGCGATAATTCAGGCTGCGCTCTCGCTTCAGGAAGACGGCGTGCTTGTTCCCACCGCTCAGCAAATCTCTGATAGGGCCGGTGTCCTCATTCGATCCTTTTTTCGGCATTTCGAAGACATGGAATCGCTATTTGAGGCGGTGGATGATCACTTGCGGGACGCATACGAGGCGCTATTTGTCGGCGGGGATCGCGTTGGTGATCTGGAAACACGCATCAAGCACGCTGTCGCACGCCGCAGTGGCGCTTTCGAACAGCTAAAAAACCTTATGGTGGGCACTAAGGCGCAGTTATGGCGGTACGAAGTTCTGCGCAATAACTACGCCCGTAGTCAGCGCGGTTTGCGTAAAGATCTCGAGCAGTGGCTGCCAGAAATGCTCGAGTTGCCAAGCGCCCTAAAGGAGTCTCTCGATGCGATTGCCTCCTTCGAGATGTGGCAGCGTTTAAGAAGCGAACAGGATTTGAGCGAAGAGCAAAGTAGGGCGGTTATCGAATCGCTCTTGGGGCAAGTGCTCATTCGTAGCTAGTTTGGCGGTTTTGGTTGCATCACCAACACCAGTTGCATGGCCCTGATAAAATGACATACTGTATGTCAAAACAATAACGAGGCCGTGAGTTCGAGGGCAAACTTCACTCAACAACACGCTGCGAGCGCCTTTATTTAGGAGCGTAGGGTGGTCGAGCGAGTGGTAAAGCGAGTGGTCGAGCCACAAGTACCTTGAGTATCAATAACCGGGGTTACCCGTCTGGGAGCAATACATGAAAAAAATCTTGCTAGTTGTTTCCTTGGGCCTGATTGTTCTGGCTGCGATCGCCTACCAAAACCAAACCCAGCTGCTATTGGGCTTTATCAAGTACCGCTCAGCGAACGAACATGATGTGGGTCCTCCGCGCACGCTGGCCTGGAATGCAGGTCCAAACTCAGCATCTGAAGAACCCGACAAGCGCCCTCCAAATATTATCCTCATCGTTGCAGACGATCTTGGCTACAACGATATATCAACCTTTGGCGGTGGCTTGGATGGTGGTCGCCTTAAAACCCCAAATATCGATCAGCTAGCTGCTGATGGCGTGGTATTTACCCAGTCCTATTCTGGCGCTGGCACTTGTGCGCCGTCGCGCGCAATGTTGATGACGGGTCGCTACCCGACACGAACAGGTTTTGAATTTACCCCCACACCGTCAGGTATGGCTCCGATGCTGTCGCGCATTTCAGCAGAAATGGGCAGGGGTGCGCCCCCCATGATTTATGACGCAGCCCTCGATGAAAGCAAGCCTCCATACGAGCAGCAGGGGCTTCCGCCTGAGGAGGTCACGATTGCCGAGGTTCTCAAAGAGAGGGGGTATGGAACCTTCCATATCGGTAAGTGGCATTTAGGTCGACAGGATGGCATGGCCCCGCATGAGCAGGGTTTTGATCAGAGCCTCTTAATGGCAAGTGGCCTCTACCTACCGGAGGACCACCCGAATGTGGTGAATGCAAGGCTTTCCTTTGACTCTATCGATCAGTTCTTGTGGGCCAGGATGGTCTTCGCCAATAGCTTTAACTCAGGAGATCAAGATCGCTTTGAGCCTGATCGTTATCTCACCGACTATTGGACGGACGAGTCCATCAACATTATCAACGCAAATAAAAATCGGCCGTTTTTTCTTTACCTCGGTCACTGGGGCGTTCACACGCCCTTACAGGCTACCCGCGAGGATTATGAGGCTGTGGGTGACATCACACCTCATCGCAAGAGGGTCTATGCAGCCATGATCCGATCGCTCGATCGGAGCATTGGCAGAATCAATGCAGCGCTCGAGGAAGCAGGAATAGCCGATAACACCCTTGTTGTTTTCACTAACGATAACGGCGGTCCCGGCTATATCGGTTTGCCCGACATTAATAAGCCGTTTCGTGGTTGGAAGATAAGCCAGTTTGAGGGCGGCATTCGTGTGCCGCTCATGATGAAGTGGCCGGCGCGGATAAGTCCGGGAACTGTGTCTGAGGAGCCGGTTGCACACATTGACGTCATGCCAACCCTCGCAGCCGCGGCCGAGGCACCAGAACCTGAAGGCGTGATTATCGACGGCGAAAACCTGCTGCCACTTGCAACAGGTGCGGGACTTGAGGCGTGGGATCGTGACACACTGTTTTGGCAGAGCGGTCATTACCGTGTGGTCCGTCACAAGGATTGGAAGTTACAAGTCACCGCGCGTCCCGATAAGAAATGGCTCTTCAATCTCGCTGAGGATCCGACTGAGCAAATGAATCTTGCCGCGTCCGAACCGGCAAAGGTTGCAGAGCTTTTGGCCCTGCTCGATGCGCACGCAGCTACCGCTCGCCCCGCACTTTACCCCGCGGTGCTTGAAAGCGCGATTACCATTGATAAAACCCTTGTTGAGCCCTTTGAAGAGGGTGATGACTACATTTATTGGCCCAACTAATTATCCAAATGTGGGTTGGGCCGTGATTTAACGATGACGACAGCGTCGTCTCATCAATTGGAGGCAAACAGTGAAAGTAGAGAACAGCGTCATCCCGACTCAGGAGCAGATGGAAGGGTTCATGTCCCCAGGACCTGACGGTCCCATTAGCATGGTTAACCTTCTGAAGTTCAAAGAAAAGGCGGTTTACAAGGACGGTCGTGAGACTGAGCTTACGGGGCAGGAAGCCTACGCTCTCTATTCGAGCGGCGTTATGAAGACCTTATCCACCGTTGGCGGAAAACTCGTATTTTCGGGTGATGTAAGTCGTCTCATGCTGGGCGAAGTAGAGGATCTATGGGATACGGTCGCTATCGCTCAGTATCCCTCGCGTGCAGCGATGCTGGAGATGATGCAACTGCCAGAGTACCAGGAGATCTCGGTTCACCGAGAGGCGGGTTTGGCAGGACAACTCAACATAGAAACGTGCAATGCCATCATCTTTTGACTGGCGGAATTGGCACTTGATAGGCAGTAAGCCATTCACCATAGAGAAGATCAGATGTCTATAAAGCGCAGTCGATTGTATGCAATGACACACTCCCTTTATTCGGGGCGTGCGCGGAGCTATCTGATTAAACACGGGATTCCGTTCGAGGAGTTGTCGACCGGGCATGAGAGCTTCAAGGCGGAGGTGCTCCCAAAGGGAAAGCTACCCACCATCCCCACGCTTGTGACCCCCGAGGGCGAGGTGATTCGCGATGGCGCAGCGATTATCGAACATTTCGAAGCAGCGAACGGCCGTCCCAGTCTGCCTCTCGGGGCCAAGCAGCAGATCATCAGTGCGTTGTTTGACGTGATCGGCACCGATGGCTTGCTTCGACCCGCCATGCACTACCGCTGGAACTTCCCCGAGGACAACCTGGCGTTTGTGCGATACCACTTCCTTCATTCTCAACGCGATACACCTGCGCGCGAGGAAAAAACCGAAGCGATGATGGATCGCATGCGTCATGCGGCGATGGTTTTCGGTGCCACAGACGAATCGCAAGCCGTGGTAGAAGCCTTGTATCTTGAGTTGCTCGACACACTCAACGCGCACTTTGAGACACACCCCTATCTCTTGGGTGCAAAACCCTGCCTAGGTGATTTTGGTCTGATCGCACCTTTGTATGCACACTTGGGCCGAGATCCCTATCCGGCTCGACTCATGCAGCAACGCGCAACGTCTGTTTTTCGCTGGGTCGAACGGATGAACCGCCAAGATGACGACTACCCTGAGTGGTTCAACCCAGCAGCGGGGCTTGTCGAGGAAGATCAGATCCCCGCGTCGTTGATCGCCGTGCTTCGCGTTCTTTCAGAAGATTTTGTGCCTGAAACCTTGGCTGCTGCCGAATGCATCAACGCGTGGCTTGACGAAAACCAACCCGAAACAGGAACACCGGCCGTTGGCAGGCTTGCCGCCGCTCCCGGCATGGCGCAGTTTCAGGTTCGCGGTCAAAGCATTAATGCCATTGCTCAACCTCATCGATTTTACTTGCTGCAGCGTGTGCAAGACATTTACCGATCGCTGTCTGACGAGACGAGAGCGAGCGTCGATGATCTTCTGACTGTGTGTGGGATGACGCCAGTCATCAACAGTGTTCTAACTCGGCGCATTACGCGCTCAGATAATTTGGAAGTGTGGCAGTGAGAGGTCCTCTCTTACCGCGGATATTTTGTTGAAGCGTTATTGCAGAAATCTTCTGTTGCAAAGAAGACAGTAGCTTATGGAGACAAAAGTGAGTGAACAAGAGCGAGTAAACTTGGTGGGGGGTACGGGTTCGCCCTACACCCAGAAAATGGTGGCCCTACTGCGCTATCGCCGCATTCCCTATCGGATTCAATGGGGGCAGCCTGAAGTAGCCTGCGAGGCTTTAGGGGTCCAGAAGCCCGGGCCAATTTTCATGCCCACGTTTTTCTTTGAGGGAGAGTCTGGGCTGACTGCCGAGTGTGATTCGACGCCGATCATTCGCCGGCTCGAGGAGACATATACCGGACGCTCAGTGCTGCCAACGGATCCAGCACTTGCGTTTATCGACTATCTCATCGAGGATTTTGCCGATGAGTGGTGCACGAAATACATGTTCCACTATCGCTGGCACTTTGCGGCAGATGCAGACAACGCCGGAACACTTCTCCCGTTAGGAATGGATGTCAGCATGCCAAATGAGGGTTTGCAGGCGTTTAAGCAACACATTTCGGAACGTCAGATTGGAAGGCTTTATGTCGTGGGTTCGAACGACATCACAGCGCCTGTTATCGACGCCAGCTATCGGCGCTTCCTCGTGGCAATGGAATCACATTTATCGAATCAAAAATTTATGTTGGGCGGGCGACCCGGCGCGGGTGACTTTGGCTTACACGGTCAGCTGACACAGCTCGTTGGCTTTGATCCCACTGCGAGAGCCATTGCTCACGAGGTATCGCCGCGCACCGTCGCCTGGGTCGATCAAATGTGTGATCAGAGCGGGCTTGAAGCAACGCAACAAGATTGGGTTGACCTCGAGGAGCAGCCAGAGAGCTTAAAAGCGCTGTTAAACGAAATTGGTCGTGTCTATGCCCCAGCACAGCTTGCTAATGCGCGTGCAGTAGAGGCGGGCGAGAAGACTTGGGAGTGCGAGATTGATGGCGCGCGTTGGACTCAGCAAACGTTTCCCTATCAGGCCAAATGTTTGCGGTGGACCAACGAGCAGTATCAGGCGCTCTCAGTAGCCGACCGTGAGCTGGTAGATAGCGTGCTCGAGGGCACGGGTATTGAAGCAATGCTTTTTGCATCTTGAGTGTGACTAAGTGTTCGAGAGGTAATTGGGGTCACCAAGATTGTGGTGATTCCTCATCAGTTTTAGAGAGGAAAATGACATGGGATTTGAATTAAACGATCGGGTAATGGCACTTAATGTGCAGTTGCAAGCCTTTATGGATAGGCATATTTATCCCCGAGAGCACGATTGGCACGAGTGGTGTTTGGATCAAGACAAGCTGTGGACCACCCCACCTTGGTACGACGAGTTACGAGCGCTGGCGAAGGAAGAGGGTCTGTGGAACTTGTTCCTTCCCCACGAATATCAGCCTTGGAGTCCTGGTCTAACCAATGTCGAAATTGCGCCATTATTTGAAACGATGAGCAAGGTGTCTTGGGCGCAGTCTGTCTTCAATTGCAATGCGCCCGATCGCGGAAATATGGAGGTTTTGGCCAAATACGGTACTGAAGCACAGCAGAAGGAGTGGCTCGAGCCACTGCTAGCCGGTGAGATTCGCAGTGCCTACGCCATGACTGAGCCACAAGTTGCATCGAGTGATGCGACTAATATGGAACTCGAAATCAAGCGTGACGGTGACGAGTATGTACTTAATGGACGAAAGTGGTGGACCACGGGCGCGGTGAATCCACGTTGCAAAGTCATGCTAGTGATGGGTAAGTCAAACCCAGAGAACCCGCGACATCGTCAGCACTCTACAATTTTAGTACCCAGAGACACGCCCGGGATAACACTGGTTCGTGAGCTCCGCGTGTTTGACTCGCTGCATTCACCGGCGGGTGAGGCTGAGCTGCTCTTTGAAGATGTAAGGGTGCCAGTGACCAACATGATCAAAGGTGAGGGCTGTGGCTTTGAGATCGCGCAGGGCCGCCTAGGTCCGGGCCGTTTCCAATATGCGATGGGTTTTGTTGGGATGGCGCAGCGCTGTTTGGAGCTGATGTGCTCGCGAGTCGAGGACCGTGTTGCCTTTGGTGAGCCCCTGATCAAGAAGACGAGTGTGCAGCATGAGATCGCTCGTTGCCGTTGCGATATCGAGCAGGCGCGCTTGCTCACGTTGCACGCGGCACACGTCATGGACACGCAGGGCATGGAAGCCGCGCGGCCGCTAATTAGTATGGTCAAAATCGTCGCGCCTCAAATGGCACAACAAGTGGCTGATCGCGCGATGCAGGTCTTTGGCGGTATGGGGGTTTGTCAGGACACGATGATCCCTGAAGTCTTCATGTTGGCAAGATTCTGCCGCATCGCCGACGGGCCCGATGAAGTTCACATGTCACAGCTTGGCAAGATGACCGTGCGGGAGCTGAACGAGACCTTAGTCGCATAGGGCTTTGCACGCCGCAGAGCACTGCGCTGGTGAAACGTTAAAGAACTGCGCTTCGTTTTACCGGGGTTTCAAATCTAAAGGTAGGAGGGCTCAGTGGGACACTGTACCCTCCGCAACTCAGGCCGCGGACCTCGCAATCACATCAATAATGACCTGGGACACCTCTTTCGGGCGGGTTTCTTGTAGAAAGTGTCCCGCGCCTTTAATGGTCGTATGCGGCTGACCCTTGGCGCCGGGTACTCGCTCCAAAAAGATGGCATCACCGCCCTTGGTGACCGGGTCGTCATCAGCGAACGCACAGACAAAGGGTTTGTCAAAGTTGTCGAAAAACTCCCATGCAAGCCGCTGCTGCTCGAGCGACGGCGATGTGGGCAACGACGGCACCTGACTCGGCATGGCGCGGGGCCCCATCGTGTATTCGGCGCTTGGGAAGGGCGCGTCGTACGCCTTCGCAACCGGTGACGGCAGTGGTGCTCGCATACCCAGCTTGTGAAGCAGGGCTTTAGCGACTTTCATAAGCGTCGGTTGTTGCTCGGTCATCATCGATAGCATCAAGCCAATCGGTAGATGTGTGGTTTCCCAGCAGAACTTCTGCCAAACCGCGAAGATGCGCGCCGGATTGCTGGCCTTTCCGCCCCACGACAATGAACGCATTTCTTTGGTCATGCTGAACAAAGTGGGTGTCGGTTCATTCGCTCGATATTCTTCAACTTCGTCGATCATCGCTTGCGGAACATCTGGGTTGTAGGGAAGCCCCGTATTAGCAATAACGACGTTTTTGAAGCGATCGCCGTGCGCGGCAACCAACCTAAGACCAATCAGTCCACCCCAATCCTGGCCAAAAAAGGTCAGCCCAGAAAAGTCATTTTGCTCTAGCCACGCTCCCATCCACTCGACTTGGCGCTCGTAGGTGTAGTCCTCCCGCGCAGCGGGTTTGTCGCTCTTACCGTAACCCACGAGATCGGGGCATATAACGCGAAGACCGGCCGCTGTTAGATAGGGAATCATCTTTCGGTAAAGATAGCTCCAGACGGGCTGCCCGTGGATGCACAGGACAACTGGTCCGTCTCGAGGACCTTCGTCGATGTGATGGACTCTTAAATCCTGCCCATCGTGTGTCTGGATGGTCGTGTAGTGGGGCTCGTATGGATAGTCCGCGAGGCCTTCAAAGCAGCTGTCGGGTGTTCTTAGAATTTTCATGACCGAGCTCTTCTATGTGGTTATATGATTTTATTGTCATATCTTATGACAGTAAAAACAGTCTGGCCAATATGGATAACATGAAGCTAAATCAAACTTAGAAT